>JBPOIQ010000062.1:0-4900 GCA_052034355.1 Minisyncoccota bacterium | reverse complement strand
TGAAATCATCGCGCAGCGGGTGATAGCCGAAACGGAAGTACATCGCGAGGCCGAGGAGCGAAAGCGCAATCGTCACGAGCGCGGCATCAAGCAGGAATACCAAATGCGCGCGTTCTTGATAGCGCGTCTTGTAGTGCTTTTCGTAATGCCGCTTGGCATGACCGTGAGCCTTTTGGATGAAGATCTTCATACGTTTAGAAAAGGGAACGGCTGTTGAATGCGAGCGTGAAGACGTCGTTGGTCATTGCCAGGATCTCCACTCGTCCGTCTCCGTCCAAGTCGCCGACCGAGACGCGGGCGCCGCCGTTCTTCTTGCTGTCGAAGGCGAAGAACTGGCTCTTCACTTCGGCGAAACGGTTCCAGACGCGCACGTGAGGACCGCCTCCGAAGCCCGGACCGGTCACAACCTCCTGCAAGCCGTCTCCGTCCACGTCGCCCATGGCGACAAAGACGCCGCCTGTGAATTTTTGGTTGTAGGCGAAGAATTGCGATTTCACCCGTTGATCGAGGCCGAAGACGCGCACGTGGGGACCGCCTCCTGCGCCTGCGCCTGTCACGATGTCGGGAGAACCGTCGTTGTCGAGGTCGCCGACAGCTACGTTGACGCCGCCTTTGAACTTTTCCCCATAGGCGAGGAAGGCGTCGGTGACGGGTTCGAGGCGGTCGTTATAGAGGCGCGCGTAGGGAGCGTTTCCTGAAGTCGCGCCGACGGCGATATACGAGCGGCCGCCCGCTTTTCCGTACCCGATCGAGAGACCCTTGTTCCACGATTCACCGAACGGCGCGACGCTGCGCGTCATGCGTCCGTTCGTATCATACGCCTCCAAACGGTTGCCGCGCGCAACGAACGTAACTTCGGCTCCAGAAGCGTCTTGAAAACGGACGAGGTCTACGCCGCCCTTCTGCGCTTCGTCATAGGCGAAGAAGCCGTTGCGGTGCACGGCGCCGGTATTGGTCAGTACGCGCGTAAAGGCGCCGTTCTTGTAACTCGCGTTGTTCACTTGTTCGAGAGGGCGCAACAAGAGCAAGCCGTCTTGCGCCGGAATCGTGACGACGCTCGAGATAGAGCCGTCGTTCGTTCTCGGATCCTGCGTTCCGTGCAGGCGTTCGAAATCCGCATCAAGATCGATGGTCTGCGCCTGGTTACTTGAATTGACGAGCACGGTGCCGTGCTGGAAGTCGCGGCGCCAGACACCGGCTCGTACGGGGTTGCTTGAGCCCGTCAGGTTCTTGGCGTCCGCAACCGGCTTGCCGAGATACGCTTCGTATTCGTCGTACATCCAAAGTTGGCCATGATCGTTGTCGCCGAAATCGAATTCGAAGAATCCGTCGCCGAGCAAGGTCGACGCCAGGCCGAAGCGCACTTTTTTGAAATCGTTTTTGTTTCCGGTGTTTCCTGTGTTGCTGTTGATGATGAAAAGGGGAGGGTATCCGACTTGCTTCTGCAGCCCGAGATAGTTACCCATGACCGTCGCCCACGAACCGTCGTATTCCCACGGCGTCGGGAACGTCTCGAACATGCGGCCGTTCACATACGGCTGCAGGTCGCGCTCGGAATCGCCGTTCGTGATGATGACCGGCCCCGCGCCGATACTGTCGCGCGTATTCTTGAGGAGCCGAATCATGCCTTCTTTCCACAAACGGTCGGCGGTCGCTGCATCGTCACGACGTCCGTCGTTATTCACGTCGACATCGCCTCCGTTCAACCAGGAAATCGTGGCGGAGGTTTCATCGAAAAAGATGCCGTCCCACTTTCCGGAGGCCATCACGTCGTCTTTGACGAAAGCGGTCAGCGCGTCGGTCCATGCGGTCGAGACATTGTAGGTCTCCGTGCCGGGCCAGACGGAAAGAATCTGCCCGCCTGCAGAACGCAAACGCATAGCGTCGTTCGTGCGCGCCTTGAGTTTCGGGTGCAGCGTGTCGAGTGGATTTTCACTCCAAATTTTTGCGTAGCTCTTCGTTGGCACGTACGCCAAAATGATGATGTCGGGATTCGTGCGCCGTACGTTCGCGAAAAAATCAGGATTGAAGATCTGGGCTTCGACCGGAAGGACGATGACGTCGTACTTCGCGAGCGTGCTCCACTCGGAAGAGGGGAGCGTGATGCCCGCCTTCATGTAGTTGTTGGCGATGCGGACGAATTTGTCCGAAGGCGTGCGCGCGGCCGAAGCCGGGCTCGGCACGCTGAAACTCACGATCGTAAACATCGTGAAAGCGGCGAGTGCGGTGGCGGCGCGCGCGTGAGGCATGAGGCGTAGTTTTAAACAGCCGAGCGTACCAGATTTCGGCTCTTTTGTCAACCGTTCGAGCCCTTCTTTTTCTCCTCTTCCTTCGCTTCGAACGCCTTGGGGTTCGGGCTGTACAGCTTGTTGCGAATCTTCCAATGTTCGACGAACTGGCCGATGCCATTGGTGGCCAGCTTGTTGCGAACCGTCGGTCGGACCTGCGACCATTTCACAAGGCTTTCAAAGTTCAGTTTATACCGTCCACGAACGACGACATAGGCGACTTCTCCATCGGTCAGGGCACGGCGAATCGTACGGGACGAAATACCGAAAAGCCTGGCAGCTTCGGACACGGAAACGCGGATAATGTTCTTCGGTGTCTCCATAAAGATATGAACAGTTGATTTGTCTACTCCAGTGTAGACAAATATACGGATTTTTGCAAGGGATCGTTCGGCCCCGTTACGAAATTCGTCTCTATCCGTAGCCTTATTTTTATAGGGGAAGAATTGACCCTCGCCCTTTTACATGGTAGCCTGAAATACATCAAAGACGGACTGTAACGCTTTTCTTTGTCCGTCGTCTAAAGCCATGAGCAATCCGCTGCAAGAGAAACTCTTGCTGTACCGAGTACGAGTCAAAAAGGATCCCGAAGCCTTCGGGAAAATTTATGATTTGTACGCGCACAAGATCCACCGGTTCATCTACTTCAAGGTTTCGTCGGTTGAAGAGGCACAAGACCTCACGGCCGATGTCTTCTTGAAGGCATGGTCCTACCTTCTTGATGAAGGGGGCAAAGATGTTCGGCATCTGGGCGCGCTCCTCTATGGCATCGCGCGCAACCGCGTCATCGATCATTACCGATCGAAGTCCGGACGCGAGACGCTCCCGCTTCTTGAAGAGGCGGAGGAGACGATTGCAGACGACAGAACGACGCAGCGCAAGAGCGAGGCCAAGATCGACGTGTCGATGCTCGAAAAGCATCTGCGCTCGCTCAAGGATGAATATCGCGAAGTGCTCGTCATGAAGTATCTCGACGAACTCGAGACCTTCGAAATCTCCAGGATCCTCGGCAAGACCCAAGGGAACGTGCGCGTGCTTTTGCACCGCGCCCTGGACGCCATTCGAGACCTGGTTGCTGCTGAAACTCCCAACGACCATGAAAGACTCGATCGTGAGGCAACTGAAAGCGCTGAAGGATGAGCGTGCGGGCGGAAGCCCGGACGCGCGCTGGCTTGCGTCCACGAAAGAGACGTTGATGATGCAGATCGGGAATACGGTGAGCTCTGAACGGCGCACTGGTCTTCGCGCATTCACGCAAAACCTCCGTGTCTTCCTTCCTGAAAATATGATGCGCGCGATGATGGTTCCAGCCCTCATGCTGGTCCTCATCGTCTCCGCTGGTTTTTCCTCAATGGCCGTCGTTGCTTCGGCTCACGGCACGCTGCCGGGCGACGTGCTCTATGGGGTGAAGCTCGCTGCGGAAGCCGTCAGCCTGCGCTTCGCTCCGAAAGTGGAGCGTACCGAACGCCGCGTCGAAATCGCCGGTCGCCGGCTCGACGAAATGGCACGCCTCTCCGCCAGCGCCGAACCGGACAAGGAAGCGAAGATCGCGAAAGTCGCTGCGCTCTTCTCCGATGAGATGAACAGCATCCGCAAAGACCTCTCCGATCTTCAAAAGGAAGTAGATAATGACGAAATCGTTCGCGTCGCCGTCCGCGTCGACGCCAAGGCCGACGAATATCAAGCGCTCTTCAAGAGCGGCCTCTCGGTCGGACGCCCGACGCTCCGCATGGCGCTCCTGAATCTCGATCAAGTCTCCGTCAAGGCGCTCGAGATCCTCGTCGAGAAACAAAGTCTCGCTTCCAACGTCTTACCTGAAGCGCAGCTGACGTCCTCGGTCGGCAAACGCATCGATTCCTTCGCTGCCCACGTGGCGGCCGCCCAAGACAATTACAATGGAGAGACGTTCGCGCCGCAAAGCTTGCTCCTGACCGCCAAGGCCAGAGTCGCTGTCGAAGAAGCGAAAGAGCTTCTCTCGCAAGGCGACTTCCGGGCGGCGGTCCGCAAGGTCAGCGAGAGCGCCGAGCTTGTCTCCGAAGCAGAAACGATCAAAGACGAACCCGTCGATACGACCGTCTCCTCAACCGAAACGTCCGAAGTCGACAGTGCGACGACCGCTCCGTAACGTTCAACCCTCACTTACTCAACGTTCGTGAAACCTCTCGGATCGAAGAGGGCTTCCTTTAGAAGGAAGTCGTCTCCGATCCAGGAGGCTTGTCCCGCGTAAGCGGAATAATTCCCGGACGGGCCCATTGGGCACCAGTGGCACTACAAGGTCGAGGCCGCAAGGCCGAGCTACTGCATACTAAACTTGAAGAAAGGATCTCATCTCTTATGACCGATGTCCTCAAAATGAGCCGCAAGGCTCTGACGATGGGCGTTGTCCTCTCGACCATTCTCTGGTCCGTGATGGCTACCGTCCTCGTCGCCCCTTTGAAAGCGTCTGCCGCCGGCTGCACGAGCGGTAGCCTCATCAAGGGTTCTCTCGCCGCTGTCTACTACTGCGGCGCCGACCAGAAGCGCTACGTGTTCACGAACGACAAGGCTTACAAGACCTGGTACGCGGATTTCTCCGGCGTCACCACGATCTCCGACGCCGACCTCGCATCCAT
>JBPOIQ010000043.1:0-14770 GCA_052034355.1 Minisyncoccota bacterium | reverse complement strand
GTATGAAAGCCGCTGAAGCCGGAAGGGTCATCGGTATCGCCCTCCAAGGCTGGAATGAAGATGGCGTCGGCATGATCACGGTCTTCGTGAACCCCTCGTGGTGGAACGGACCTGCGTCGTTGGCGGGCAGCGCGGCAGGGAGCACTTTGACGGTTGGCAGCGAAACGCTGGTCGACTTCAAAAACTCCACGCTCGCGAACGTCTCTGCCATCATCTCGACGAGCGGCCTCTGGAGCGTGACATCTGACGGTATCCTGGTTGCGCAGAAAGTTGAGGCGATACACGTGCAGGCTGAACAGGTTGTGCTTGTCCAATCCGAATCGTCCGCGACCGTTTCCGAGGGCATGGTGCCTGCGGGATATAACGCGGTCTTGGTACGAAACCCTTCCATGAAATCCAACGCCAAAGTCTTTGTCTCCTTCTTGGGGGATCCGGGCGGAGGCAGTTGGATCGGAGAAAAGGGCGAAGGCGACTTCACCCTCCACCTGGCCAGGCCGGCCATTCAAGATTTGCCGTTCGAGTATTGGATCCTTGGTGTCGACGACCGCCGTCCCGATCCCCCCATCGGTACGGACGAATCGACGCCGCCCTCGAGCGGATCATCTCCGGTGCATACGGATACCACCGTATCGGCATCGGGCACGGAAGACACGGGCCCTGCACCGAGCGGTGCGAGCCCGAGTCCGACGGAACCTCCTGCGACCGAGTCGGGTACGAGCACGTCCGAGAACAATTAAACAACCCGACACGTAAAAGGCTTCCGCTGCACGGAAGCCTTTTATGTTCGCAATCGTTCAAACGCGTCTTCGGTTTTTTCCGCGCAGGCGTCCCAAGAAAACATTTTTGCACGTTCGATGCCTCTGATCGCGTAGCGTTCCGCGAGAGCGGGCGAGTCGAGGATCGCGGCGATCGCGGAGGCGATTTCTGTCGGGCGATAGGGGTCGGTCAGTATTCCAGACGTCGCGACAAGCTCGCTGAGCGCGCCGGCGTGCGAGGCGACGACGGGTGTACCCGACGCCATCGCTTCGAGCGGCGGCAGGCCGAATCCTTCATAGAACGAAGGGAACACGAAGGCGGAAGCGAGCCGATAGAGGCAGCGACGTTCGAGATCATTCACGTACCCGAGAAGGCGGATATCGTCGCGATACGGACTGCGACGGATCGCCTGCATGATCGCGGCGTTGTTCCAGCCCGGAGGGCCGGCAAGCACGAGACCGAGCCCTGCATACCGCTCTTGTGGACGCAGTTGATGGTAGGCCTCGAGCAAGCCTAGATGGTTTTTACGCGGTTCGAGCGCGCCGACGTGCAGGATGCATCGTTCCGGAAGGCGATACTTTTCACGCGTCTGTTGCAGCGCGGCTTGAGAGGGCACTTCAAAAAAATCCGGAGATACGCCTTCGTGGGTGACAACGATACGTTCGGGTTCGATCTTCCATCGTTCGACGATATCGCGCTTCGTCGTTTCGGAAACCGCCAAGAGGACACGCGCCCGCGAAGCGAGTCTTTTGGGAGCGATAGCCTTGTGCCACAAACGCTGCTTCAAGGAAAAAAAATCCGGATACGTTTCAAAGGTCAGGTCATGGATCGTGAGCGCGAGCGGTGTGGCAGGGGAGAGGGCGATGAAATGCGGATTCGGCATCCAGCAGGCGTCGGGCGCGGAAGCGGCGAACGTTTCTATGTGCGGCGATCCGCACAAGCGCATCGTGGCATTGAGCAGCTTGTTCGGATAACGCGTCAGGGTATCGATGCCGGGAACGGAAACTGTGCTTCGCATCCGATTCGTGAACGCAGCGTTGGCCCACGTTTCTGGGTCGATGCGGCCACGGACTTTCAGTGCGTCGATCAAACGGCGGCTGTACTCGAAAACGCCTCCGCCGTTTTTGTCCAGCAGGGAGCGGCCGTCGATCAGGATGCGCATGCGCCTTTGAGCCATGGAAACTTGTGCATTTTTTTGAAAGCCGCTAGGGTCGATATAGGCAGTTTGGAGGCAGTCATGACGATCGCTCGTCTCGGTATCGCCCTACTCCTTCTTATCCTCCTGTCCGATTGCGGTGGCGCTCCGTGCCACCTTCCGATCACGTCCGTTGCGGTTCCGGATTGCAGTCCGCCGCCGATCGCGAATCCCACATGGACGCTTCGAGACGACCGCCCCGATCTCCCCGAGGGTGTCGCGTGTCTCAGAGGCCCGCTCGCGATTCGCGTGACGGAGTACGTCATCAGCTCTCCGTTTCGCGATCCGGGCCATTGCTGGACGCCGGGCACGCATACGGGAACGGATTTTCCCACAAGGGCGGATGAGCAAGGTGTGGTGAAAAAGGAGGTTCTTGCGAGCGCAGCCGGCGAGGTGGTCGCGGTGTCTCAGGAGTACGAGAGCGCCTGGTCGGTTGAGGTGCGTTTTGGCAAGGGTTGGAACTACCGAGTCGTTCACCTGAGCGACATCGCCGTTCATGTCGGTGACAAGGTCGACATCGGAGAATTGCTTGGCAAGTCAGGCGGCGAAAAGGGAGCAGCCGGTTCCGGTCCGTATACGAGCGGGCCGCACCTGCACTTCAGCTTGATGTACCATGGAGCATATGTCGATGCGGAAAAGTACTTCTGCCGCTCGTACCCGCACTCGGAAGGCGTGAGGGTCTGCCCCAACGTCTGCCGGTAACCCGCTCGTTCTTGAAGAACGGGCTTTTTTATTTTACGCCGCGGGGTTCTTCGGACGCCAGGTGGCGTAGGCGCAAGCGAGGCCGATGAACGCACCGACAAAGGCTCCCGCAAGCGCCGCGCGCTTGGGCGGGATAGTTGCTTCGGCGATGACGGGCTTCGAAGCGGTGACGATGAAGAGCGTCTCTTGTTCAGGAGAGAGGACGAGCGAGCGCGCACGGCTTGAAAGAAGGATCGAGAGACTCTCGTACAGCTTCGCAGCCTGTTCGGTATCAGCCGCCGAATACGAGACAACGACGTTCTGGCTTGAGAACTTTTTTCCTCGGAAGGTCCGCCCCGCGATCGCATTGATCGTAGCATCCGTCATTGGAATGCCGGCGTCAGCGTAGACTTCTTTTACGATCGACGGGGTCGAGAGCCAGCTGATCATCGTATCCGCGACGAGCTCGGAGGCGCGAAGCGCGTAGTAGCCGTCGTAGGAATAATCGGTCGTCGCCTGGCGCGCTTGCTGCGAGATTGTGAACGCAAAGGAGACGCTCGTGCGGCGCGGCAAGGCGGCGGCGACGGAAGCGAAGAGGAGTGCCGCGGCAAGCGAGGAGGCGAGAATGGCTTGGAGCGGACGTGAAAACAAGCGAACAAGATGGGTATTCATGCGTGTGCGTTTTGGCGCGTCACAACCGCGCGCTTTTCTTTTTGTGCGACGCCCTCCGAAATGTGCGTCTTCCAACTTTCCGAAACGAATGAGGCGATGCGACGTTTAAAAACGGACGTATCGAAGGTTTCGGCGTGGGCGCGGATCGTTTTCGGATCGTAGGCCGACGGATTGAAGCGAATGATCGTCGCGGCGAGCTCCTCCCACTCCTGGTCGCCGAAAAATTCTCCGGTGACGCCGGGGACGACGGTTTCAAGGGCGCCGCCGACTCCGTAGGCGATGACGGGGCGTCCCGCCGCCATCGATTCGAGCGCGGTAATGCCGAAGTCCTCCTCTTGCGGGTGGATGAACGCGATGGCTCCTTTATAGAGCTCTGCTTTCTCCGCGTCGCTCACTTTGCCGACGAAGGTGATGTTCGAGCGCGCCTGCTCGCGGTATTCCTTGGAGAGGGGACCGTCGCCGAAAATCTTGAGCGGCAGCCCAAGGCGGTTGAACGCCTGGATGATGAGATCAAAGCGCTTGTAGGAAACGAGTCGGCCTCCGGCAAGGAAATACGTTCCAGGCTTGTCGGCGACGGAAAACTTTTCGATCTCGACGGGCGGATAGATGATCTCCGAATCGCGCGCGTAGTATTTTTTGATGCGCTCCGCGACCGTGCGGGAGTTGGCGATGAAGCGGTCGACCCGATCCGATGAAAGACGGTCCCAGACGCGCAGGCGGTTGAGCAGGATCGGCAAAAGAGCCTTGGTCAGGCGGTTGGCGTTCAGTTCCTGTACGTAGCTGTGCGTGTCGCTCCAGAGGTAGCGCGTGGGCGTGTGGCAGTAGCACACGTGGAGCGTGCCTGGCTTCGTAATGATGCCTTTGGCGAAGGCACTCGAGCTTGAAATAACGACGTCAAACCCCGAAAGATCGTGGCTCTCCGTCGCGGCCGGCATGAGCGGAAGGAGCCACTGGTATTTTTTGAGAGCGAACGGAATCTTCTGCAAAAAAGACGTGCGGATTTCTTTCTTCGCGAATTCTTTGCTTACGCGTTTCGGGTCGTACAGCAGCGTGTATGTCGGCGCGTTCGGAAAAATTTCCTGCAAAGCCAGCAAGACTTTTTCGGCTCCTCCGTCCTGGACGAGATGATCATGGACGAGCGCGACTTTCATATCAGTACGCGCCTTTCTTGGCGAAGACGACGAACGGCGTTTTCATGAGAATCGCCAAGTCCATGAGCGGCGTCCAGTTTTCGATGTAGAAGGTATCGAGGCGGATCTCGTCTTCGAAGGCGAGGTCGGAGCGTCCGGAAACCTGGGCCAGCCCGGTGATGCCGGGACGGATCATGAGGACGCGCAGATGGTGGCGCTGATATTTTTCAACTTCGCGCGTCTGATGCGGACGCGGGCCGATCAGGCTCATGTCACCCTTGAGGACGTTGAAGAATTGCGGCAACTCGTCGATCGAGAAGCGGCGGATGAAACGCCCGACGTTGGTGACGCGCGGGTCGTTCTTGATTTTGTAGACCGGGCCTTCCTTCAAGCTGCGTTCGGCGATCAGTTTTTGTTCCAATTCGAGGGCTGCGCGCTGGTCGTTGAATTGTTCGCCGATCGAAACGTCGGCACGCATCGAGCGGAATTTGTAGACGCGGAATTTCCGGCCTTCCAAACCGACGCGCTCGTTGCGGAAGATGACCGGTCCGCGCGATTCGAGCGCTACGGCGAGCGCGGCAAGCAGCATGATCGGCGAGGTGACGATGATGAGGAAGAGCGAGCCGATCACGTCGAAAACGCGCTTATAGACGCGCCCCCAGCCTTCGAGGCGGGTGCGCTTCACTTCGATGACCGGAATGCCGGCAATTGTCGTCGAGAGGAGCGCGGCATGCGCGGCCAAGGTATCGGCGGCGTAGCGGAAGGTCAGGTGATGGTCTTCGGCGAATTCGATGACGGCGCGCATGGGCTCTTTGCCGGTTTCGGGATCGGTGACGAAAATTTCATCCACGTCGCCGGCGTCGCAGAGCGCCGAAGATTCGCGAGCCGTTTGCTCGTTCCAGTGCGCGTAGCGTCGGATGATGCGATAGCCGCCCGCCGGGTTTTTGGAAATCTGTTCGGTGATGGCCGCTGTCGCGCGGTCGCTGCCGCCGACGATGATGACGTTTCTTGCGCCGACGCCGCGCTTGAGCAGTTGGCGGTTGACGAGACGCACGAAGAGGCGCAGCGCGATGACGTAGCCGATCGAGAGAAGCCAGGCGGCCAAGACGACGAAGCGCGAGGTGAACAGTTCGCGCTGGAAGAAGATCATGATGATAAGCCCCATCACGCCGAGCGTGCAGGCCGAGACGACTTTCACCGCTTCTTCCAAGATGCGGCGCGGGCGCTCGATGGCGTAGAGTCCGGTCAGTGCGAAAATTGCCAAGTAGGCCAGAGCGATCGCCGCGGCGGCTTTGAAAAAGTCGGGGTAGGGGAGCAGCGAGATGGCCGGGCGGAGTTCAGCGAACGTCTCGAAACGGAGGCGGTGGGCCGTGAGCGCCGCAAGAAGAAGCGCCACGTAGTCGAGTGGCAGGAGAATGACGGTAAAAGTCAGCTGATTTCTGCGCATATTTGTAGGCTCAGCATACTTTTTTAAGGCGAAACATTCAAGTCTGCCGCCTTATCCACTGGGGCGATTGGTCGAGTGCCGCGTATACTGATCCGACCCATGATGACCACCACCAAAAAAAGCGGAAAACTTCACGTCGTTTGCGGTTGCGTGTCTTCAGGCAAGAGCAGCGAGCTCACGCGCCTTCTGCGGCGCGCGACCTTCGCCAAGATCCCTGTCTTTGCCTTCAAACCGGCGGTGGATACGCGCGACGGGGTCGAAGTCCGTTCGCGCGACGGCCAGACGTACGCGGCCGTCATGATCGACCGGGCGCACGAAGCGCTCACGCTTGTGCCGATGCGTGGTCCCGGGCTCGTCGGCTTCGACGAGGCACAGTTCTTTGATGACGGCATCGTTGATGTGGTCGAGGCGCTTCTCGCCCGCGGACACGAAGTCGTGTGCTCCGGACTCGATACCGATTTCCGAGGCGAGCCGTTCGGCGTCATGCCGCTGCTTCTCGCGCGAGCCGACGAGGTCACGAAACTCACGGCTGTCTGCGTGCGCTGCGGCGATCTGAACGCGACGCGAAGCCAACGTCTGACGGATGGCCTTCCTGCGCTCTACAATGCTCCGACGATCCAAGTCGGCGGCGACGAGTGCTACGAAGCGCGCTGCCGCTCGTGCCACGAAGTACCTCACGAAGTGATCATTCCACCCCGGGCCTGATGCCCGGGTTTTTTGTATTGCAGTTGTATCAAGAAAAAACACCCCAGTGAGGGGTGTTTTTCCATGTGTTTCAAGCAAGCCTGTAAGCCGAATTCTGTCTCCCGACGTTGCCGCCGGAATGACGGTCATCTCTCTCGTCCCAACGTTGCCATTGGGATCAAGCACGCTACCTAGTTTGCGCTTGCACCGGATCGGTGTTTGCCCCGGAGCCGATCACTCGACTGCCGCGTGGGCTCTTACCCCACGATTTCAACCTTACCTCACTCCCGAAGGAGGTCTCTCCACTGAAGGATGAGGCGGTATGTTTCTGTTGCTCCTCATGCAAGCCTCGCGGCTCTCATGGAGTACCCCGCGTATGCAGGGCCCGCTCCCCCGACGTACGTCGGGGTTCCCTGGGCTTGGCGTATCCGCACCATCTCTCGTTACCCGAGACATGATGTGATCCGTTGTTCCCGGTTGCTGTTAGCAACGATCTCTGAATCACGGATTACTCCGCGAAACGGTGTTCGGACTTTCCTCGATCCGCCTATTTTGGGCGGGTCGCGACCATCCGGCTCCCTTAAAACAGCTCCCAGGTACATTGCACCTAGGATAGGGCGAGTATAAAAGAAAAAGCCCCAAATGTCAAGATGGGGCTTTGGTCGGGAGGAGCTGCCGATACCAGCTGAACACAGCTGCTGCGGCAAGGAGGGCATACAGGACAAAAGGCAGATCGCTCGAGGTCAGGCTGCACCAGAGGAGGAGTCCTGTGTGTGTGGCCGCGACGGGAAATGTCAGCGAAACCGGAATCATGCGCGCCTCAGTACCCCACCACAGCAGGGTGAAGAACATTGTGAGAACGCAAAGCGCGATCAATCCGGCGAGTAGGTATTGGAAGCCGATGGTGCCCGCAATGCTTTCGAAAAGGATGGTCGCTATGCTAGGAAGAACAAAGAAGAAGCCTAGTCCCGCGATCAGCCATAGCCGGTGATTCGCGCTCTTGAGGTGCGTGCTTGTCGCCGGAGCGACAATCAAGATGATGCTATTCGCGATTCCGAACACCATGACAGCTGACGTTGCATGCCGTTCGTGCGGTATCCACGGCGCGTACATCATCAAGATCGGAATGTAGCTCGTGATCGCGAGTGCTGCGCACCATGTGGCGAATCGTTCTTTCAAGGATGCTGGCTGGGTCATGATACCTCCTTGCGTTCACGGAACGCTGAATAAGAAAAACACACCGAAGACGGTGTGTCAACGTCGTTGATTGAGACGCTCGTGGCGCAATCGCAGGAAGTACGTCCAGTTGCCAGGCGTGTTGATGACAACGCATTCCGTCACCTGCTCGCGGTACGTCGACCGCCAGGCGCTGAAGACGAGCGCGCGCTCGTACCAGATTTGGATCGCTTGGCGTTCCAGGCCGCTTTGCGTATTGAGATGGTAGTCGTACCGCAGATCGAACGGGCCCAAGACGCGTTCGATCACGCTTCCGCCCAGGCCGTCTTCGACCGGGTCGAAACGTTCATGTCCGTTCGTTCGCACGAGTTCGATCGCGGCTTCAAAGATGCGCGCGATTTCCTTGGAAAAGGTACCGGGCAGGCTTGTTTCCGACATAGCACCTCCACGACGAAAAAGATCACATGCCACAGCCCGGCCGTCAACGCCCTTGCTTGGTTCCTAGCGCAACAATCTCGAGATTCCGTCGAATTTGCGGATGAGGGGGAGCGGGTCCCACGCGGTCATGCCGAGGCTTTGCACGAGTTCTTCCGCATCCCAAGAGACGCCCTTGGCAAAGAGATTTTTCAAGAAGGCGCCGGTGTCGCGTTTCAAAAACCAGCGGTCGCCGAAGGTGCGCACGAGATGTTCTTCGAGCTGGGCGGAGGCGATCCAGGCACGCACGTAGTCGGCGCTGTAGAAGCTGTCATCCATGTCTTCGGGCCAGAATTCCGGCTCGTAGGTGAAGCCTGTCAGATCGCGCAGTGTCTTGGCGTAGAGTTCCTTGTTGCGCGCGGCGTCGTACGGCTTCTCATCGAACGCGAGTTCGTAGCTGAACTTGGCGACATGGCGGCGCAGCATGAAAAGATTGCCGAGGAGCGCCCAAGCGCCGGCGCGATCGGCCGCGGCTTTTGGCACGCGCATGACGTGCTCAAGCCAGAGCGGATTTTCCGGAAGATGTTCGATCAGCGCCGCAAATGTTTCCGAAAGCGCGTGCGAACGCGGCAACCCCCGCCACTCGTAGGGGAGGGAGGGATCGGTATAGGCGAAATGGAAGGCGTGCCCGCCTTCATGCAGCAGACCGCGCACGTCTTCGTAACCGCCTTGCGGTTTCAAGATGACATGCACTTCTTCCGGCGCACGCGGGGCATAGCAGCACGCGTGCGGATGCTTGCCGGGACGCGCGTCGGCGTCGATGCGGATCTGCGGCGCTTGTTCGAACGGTAAGCCGAGGGTGGCAAAGGCGCTCGAGCAGAGCGGGATCAGTTTTTCTTCTGGAAACAGGTGCGCGAATTCGTTGCCCGCGCGCCAATGGAGCGCGTGCGCCGAACTGATGTCGCCGAGCTCTTTTCCGTACGCGCGCCGCAAGACGTCGGACATGACGCGCCGATACATACCCGTCGTTTCCTGAAGCAGCGGGATCGTTTTTTGCAAAAAGGCGTCGTAGCGCAGGCGCTTCTTCGCCTCCGAATATTCACGCATGGTCCCGAACCCGAACTTGGCGAGCGACTGCCGCGCTGCATGTTCGAGTTCCATGCGCAGGGGCGTGAGTTCTTCCGAGAGCGCGGCTTGCGCTTTCCGCAGGGCTTCTCTTTTTTCAAAATCCTCCTCCTTGGCGACGACTGCGGCGATATCGTAGTAAGGGATTTTCAACCCGCTGGCGCCCGTCTCGAGCGACGCCATTTTTTGGAATATCTTTTCCTCGATCGGCAACGTCTCGGCGGCAATCACGCCTTCAAGCAGCGCGAAGAGGGAGCGCTCCATCTGATCGCGCTTTTTCGGTTGCGGCGTGCGCTCGATCAGCTCGCGGAGGGCTACGACGGTTTCTTGCGAGAACAGGCCACTGTACTGCTCGCGCACGGAAACGAAGGAAGGCCGCGCTTTCAAGCCTGCGCGGGCGAGGCGATCTTCCGACGCGATCGCGGCGTGATATTCCTCAAGCTGCTTCAAGATCTCCTCGTACGTCATGTTCAGCGGAGTCCGGTCGCGCGCAGTACCGAGTCCATCGTTTGTTTGGCGACGGCGCGCGCTTTGGCACCGCCGGCGGCCAGGACCATCTGGATGCGTTCCGGATTCTTCATGAGCTCCTTTTTCTTAGCGCGGTAGTCGGCGAAGTGCGCGGCAACGGCTTCGGCAGCGCGCTTCTTGAGCTCGCCGTATTTCACCGGTTGTGCGGCGATTGCTTCTTTGCGCGCTTCTTTGCCTGCAAACATCTCGATGAGATCAAGAAGCAGGGCGACGCCGGCATAGGCTTCCGTCTTGAGGAGCGCGTCTGTTACGACGCCGCTCGGTTCGGTGGGGACGCCTTTCATCTTTTTCAAAATATCCGCCGGCTCATCGTCGAGCGCGAGATACGATTTCGGTCCGTGACTCTTCGACATTTTCTTCGTCGGCTCGGTCAGACTCATGACTTTCGGCGTTTCGGTCAGGAGCTCTTTCGCCTCCGGAAAAATATCGCCGAAGCGCTTGTTGAAGTTGCGAGCGATGACGCGCGTTGTTTCGACGTGCTGTACCTGGTCAGCACCGACCGGCACCGCATTACCGCCGTAGATCAAAATATCGGCGGCTTGAAGCACCGGATAATCCATGAGGCCCATGTTGATGTTCTTCTCGTCGCGCGCGGCCTTGTCCTTGTACTGCGTCATGCGTTCCATTTCGGCCACGGGCGTCACGGTATTGAAGATCCAGGCGAGTTCGACGACTTCCGGCACGTCGGACTGCACGAAGAGCGTCGACTTTTTCGGATCAAGTCCGAGCGCGAGGAGCGAAGCCGCCAAGTCGAGAATGCGGTGCTGCATTTCCTTGGGATCGTAGGCGATGGTCATCGCGTGGTAGTCGGCGATAAAAAACCAGCAGCGCTCCGGGTTCGCGTCTTGAAGAGTGATCCAGTTGCGCAAGCTGCCGGCCCAGTTGCCGATGTGGAGTTCGCCGGTCGGTTGGGCGCCCGAAACGACGATCATCGCGTCCTTTTTCATATGCTGGCATCTTACCGTTTTCTCCGGAAATGGCAATAAAAAAAAACGCCCAAGGTCTGGCGTTACGTGACCGGGCGCGTGCGGGTCAGCGGCGTGGCCGGTGCCAGGCCGTAGGCCTTCCTGAGTTCGTCCTCACCCTTGTCTTTGAGCAGGTAGATGATCTTCTCGATCTCACCCATCAAACTTCTTTCGTTGGCGGATGTCGTGAAGACGCGATCATGATCCGGATGCAGTTCTCGGACCGGAACCCCGTGGGACACGTAGGTCCAGATCCTGAACTGTTCTTCGGTGGGAAAAAGGCCTGGTGTGGTCCAGACGAGAATCTTGAGCCAGTACCGCGTCCCAACCAAGCCTTCGAGCACGCGCTGCCAGGCGTCATCACGCGCGATGATCTTCGGCTTCGTGTCGTAGCTGAGTTGCGTAACGCCGGCCACGATCCGAAGCGTTCCATCCAAGTTCATCAGGTGCGTTTCGAGGCTTTCGTCCATAGCTTCCTCCGGTTGCTCTGTACCAAAAAAATGTTTCCGTGTCAATACGAAAAACCCCTCCGGCGTGCGGAAGGGGTTTGTTCGTTTTAGACATCGATCAGGACCGGCAGGATCATCGGGCGGCGTTCCGTCTCCTTGAAGAGGAACGAGCCGACTTCGTTGCGGATCTTGGATTTCAGGTATTCGTCGAGCGCCGGTGTTTTCGGATCGGCGTCCTTCAGAATTTTCTTTACGAAGTCCCGGGCGCGCATGACCAGACCCGTCGGGTCTTTCTGATAGACGAAGCCGCGGGAGATGAGGTCGGGGTCGCCGACCAAGGAGCCGGACTTCTTTTCGATCTTGCAGACCACGACGACCATGCCGTCTTCGGCAAGTTCGCGGCGGTCGCGCAAGACGACTTCCGAGACGTCGCCGACACCGAGACCGTCGACGAAGACGTAGTCGGACGGGACGAACTCGGCCGTGAGCCGCGCGCCCGTTTTGTCGAACTCGACGATCTGGCCGTTATCGGCCACGAAGATGTTCGAGCGCGGCGTGCCGACCGATTCCGCCAAGTCGGCGTGCGCTTCGAGCATGAAGCGGTTGCCGTGGATCGGCATGAAGAAGCGCGGCTTGGTGAGACGAAGCATGAGCTTCAAGTCTTCCTGCTTGGCGTGGCCGCCGGCGTGGATGTCGACCATGGCGTTGTCGACGAGCTTGGCGCCTTGGCGCACGAGCGTGTCTTTGAGCGATTGGACGGTGCGCTCGTTGCCCGGGATGACCGAGCTCGAGAAGACGACGAGGTCGCCCGGCTGGATCGACAGGAACTTGTGCTCGCGGTTCGCGACCTTCATGAGCGTCGCGTTCTGCTCTCCTTGCGAGCCCGTGCAGACGACGATGACTTTGTTGTCCGGCAGGCGCTTGAATTCGTCTTCTTCAACGATCGTGCCCTGCTTGTACTTCATGTAGCCCAGCTTGTGGGCGAGTTCCACGTTGTTGAGGAGGGAACGGCCTTGGAGCAGGACCTTCTTGCCGAGCGGCTCGGCCGCGTCGAAGACCTGCTGCATGCGCGTGAGCATCGACGAGAACATGCCGATGATGATGCGGCCGGTGGAACGCTCGATGATGCGGCGGATTTCATCGCCGACGACCTTCTCGGAAATTTGGTGTCCGGGAGAGGTGGCGTTGGTCGAGTCCGACATCAGCATGAGGACGTTCTTCGAACCGAAGCCGGCGATGTGGATCAGGTCGGCCGGATCGCCGTCAGCCGGCGTGAAGTCGAATTTGAAGTCGCCGGTGCCGAGCACGACGCCGTACGGAGTGTAGAGGGCGGTGCCGAAGGCGTCGGAGATGTTGTGGTTGACGTGGAACGGCTCAAAAACGAAGTTGCGTCCCATCTGGATGCGGCTCTTGCCGGTCACCATGTGGAACTTGAGCTGGTTCGCGTTGCCGAATTCCTCCTGGCGGTTCTTGATGATGCCGGCCGTAAGAGGCGCGGTGTAGATCGTCGGGAAGCCGAGGCGGGGGAGGATAAACGGCAGACCTCCGACGTGGTCGAGGTGGCCGTGGCTCACAATGACGCCGCGGATGTTGCGCTCCTTGCCTTTCAAGCAGGCGATGTTCGGAATGATGTAGTCGACGCCCGGCATGTTCTCTTCCGGGAACATCAAACCGGCGTCCACGATGACGATGTCGTCGCCGCATTCGAAGACGGTGCAGTTGCGACCGATTTCTTCGAGGCCGCCCAAGGCGTAGACCTTGAGCTTCGGCGGGTTGCCTTGGATGCCCTCCATGAGGGAGGCCGAGGTTTGGTTTTTCGAAGCGTGGAGCGCTTCGACGGTGCGCGCGGACATGCCGCGCTGCGCAGCGCCGCCGCTGACCGAAATCACTTTCGGCGCCGGGCGACCGCCGCGGCCTCCGCGGAAGGGAGGACGTCCGCCGCCACGGAAGGGTGGGCGGTTGCCGCCGTGTTGCGGCGGGCGAGAGCCTGAACCAGAGGGTACAGGACGCGCCGACCCACCTTGAGGAGGAGTCGGGCGCTTGGGTACGGATACCATAAAAGAAAACTGTTCATGCCCCGCGCATGCAGGGCGGTTTATAGATTGTGTTGATAGCGGATATCCAGGCCCCGCGCATGCGGGGGAAATATCTTCGCAGATCGACAGTCGGGAGGCCTGAAGCGTCTTCAGAACTTTCGACGGGAAATCTGCCTGGTGGGCGGGGAGGGACTTGAACCCTCATGACCTTGCGGTCGTACGGCCCTGAACCGTATGCGTCTGCCAATTCCGCCACTCGCCCACGTGATTTGTGCGTACCTCCTAGGAGAATCAGTATACCCCGAAGTGTCGGAATGGTCAAGTTGCGAGCCTATTTCCAATGCCTGGCCGTCTCCAAATACCACGACGTAATCGTCGCGAAACGGTCTGAAGGTGTATTGACGCGAGAGCCTCCGAAGCCCTTGAGCTCAGCCGGCATGGCGTAGGTATAGGAGGGGCTATAGAGGAAAGCGGCGGGCTGTTGCTCCGTCAGGATGCTCAAGAACTTGGCGTAGGCCTGTGCGCGCGCCGCTGGGTCGGCCGTGCGCCTCGCGCTTTCCAGCGCTTGGTCCGCTGCCGGGTTCGAGAACATGGCCAAGTTCAAACCGGGATCCTGGATCTGCGAAGAGTGCCAGAACGGATACGGGTCAAGATCGCTGCCAAGCAGCTGGCCGTAGAGCAGCGCGTCGTAATCGCGCGAGCGGATGACGGTGCGATGGATTTCCGATGCCGGGACGGTCGTCAGGACGACGTCGACGCCGAGAGCCAGCCAACCGTTCTTGATAATCGTCGCGGTTCCGACGCTCTCCGGCTGATCGACGGTCGTGAGGGTCATGGAAAGCGTTTCCATGACGGCGGGAGTCGAGCCTTTCGCGGGGGTCACGACGCGGCGGCGCAAACCGTCGGTCGAATCGATTTTCCAGCCAAGCGAATCCAAGAGCTCTCCGGCAGCGGCCAAGTTGTAGGTCACCGGAGCGGTCGATGTGGCGCTCATGCCGGGCAAGACGGGGTGATCCACCGGATGCCCGTCGCCGTTCAAGACGTCGAAGAGGATGCGGCCTTTGTCGATCGCCATCGTCAGCGCGCGGCGTACGTCCTTGTCGCCCAAGAGGGGATTCTGTTTCGGGTTGAAGAAGACAGCGGTAGCCTGCGGCAATTCAAGAGAGACGGCAGTGACGCTCGAAATGTTTTTGATGTCTTCACGTTTGTCGCGCGGCACGAAACTGAGCGATTGGATCTGCCGCTTGCGGAGCGCTTCGAGCGCCGAGGGATAATCCTGATAAAACTGGAAGGTCAGCTTTTCGATGTAGGGAGCCATCTGGTAGTACCCGGCGTTGCGCTCGAGCGTGTAGCTCAAGACGAATCCGCGCTTGTCGCGTCGCAAGTCTTCAAACTTGAACGGGCCGCTGCCGATCGGTTTGAGATTCGCCTCAACCATCTGCGCGTCGGTGGGGCTCACGTCTTTCCAGACATGGCGGGGGAGGATGCCGAAATCGAGATGCGCCAGGAACT
>JBPOIQ010000039.1:0-2971 GCA_052034355.1 Minisyncoccota bacterium | reverse complement strand
TGTACGACTACGGCATCAAGGCGTTTAACACGGCGTGGAAATACCGTTTCCCGACATTCGTCTTGGCCGACGGCTATCAAGCCAAGATGATGGGCGAGGTCGATATCTACGATCCGCAGACGCGCGGCATTGATATGGAATCCACCGAGCGCTATTTACTCGAAGAAAAGCGCGAACGGCCGATCGATCAAGTCGTGCCGAAACCGGAGGTGCAAATTCGCAACCAAGACGGCGTCGAATATTCCTGCTACCGCAATTGCCTGAACCTGGAAGAAGAAACGCTCCAGGTGAACATGGAAATCAAAGAAGCGTGGGATAAGATCTCTCATGAAATCGAGGAACACGAAACGTACGGCGATCCCAAGGCCGAGATTTTGATCGTGGCGTTCGGTATCGTCGGGTCGGCGGCCAAACAGGCAATCGATCAGACGGGTAGCGCGGCGCGCCTGTTCCGCCCGATCACGCTGAGGCCATTTCCTCGTAAAGCGATCCGCGCGGCCGCCAAGGGCGCGAAACGGATCATTGTGCCGGAATCGGCGATCGGACAGTTGTCGCGCCTCGTCAAAGAGGAGCTCTACGGCGTGACAGACGCGCCAATGATCGAATATCACCGTCCGTCGATCGGCATTTCAGTCGAGGAAATCATGCGGCTCATTACCGACATGCCCTCCGTATGAACCATCCAACCGCCGCAAAGCTCGCGTTTCCGAAATGCGTGCGCGTCGAATCCAAACCGCACTTGTTCTGCCCCGGCTGCGGACATCCGGAGGTCTTGAAAGCTTTTGGTTTTGCCGTCGACGAACTCGGCCTTCAA
Organism: Minisyncoccota bacterium; assembly: GCA_052034355.1. Taxonomy (GTDB): domain Bacteria; phylum Patescibacteriota; class Patescibacteriia; order SG8-24; family DYFX01; genus DYFX01. Next base: position 2,157 of record JBPOIQ010000039.1, on the reverse strand, counting down.
AAACGGGTCGCCTTCGGCGTCGATATCGGCTGCTCGCTGCTCGCTTTCGACTTTTTCAACATCGACACGATCGAAACGCATCACGGCCGCACCGTACCTGTCATGGTCGGCGTGAGGCGCGGCAACCCGCAGGCTGTTTCGGTCGCGTATGTCGGCGACGGGGGAGCGTATGCGATCGGTATGGGTTCTCTTTTGAACGCTGCGATTCGAAATGAAAACGTGTTCGTGATCGTGGTGAACAATGCCGTCTATGCCATGACCGGCGGCCAAGAAGCGCCGACGACCTTGCCGGGTACGAAAACAGCCACGACGCCGTACGGAGCGGATAATCACTACGTCAAAGGCCCCGACCTTATTCGTCACTTGAATCCGACGGCCTGGGTCGCGCGCGGCATCACGACGCGCCAGCTCGAGCTTCGGGAATACATGAAGGAGGCCCTTGCGTTCGTCAAAGAGAACAAGGGCTTCGCGTTCCTGGAAGTCTTGTCGCCATGCACGCTTAACTGGGGCACGATCGACAAGCCGAACGAAACGTTCGATATTCTCGAACGAAAAATGGCGAAAGTCTATCGCCTCGGACGTTTCTAATATGAACACTTTCAAAATCGTCATCTGCGGCGAAGGCGGGCAAGGCGTGCAATCGATCGCGAAGATCATTGCGCTGGCCGCCTTTGAGCAGGGAAAAAAAGCGGTATACGTGCCGTATTTTTCGACGGAGAAGCGCGGTGGCGTGACCGAGGCATACGCGCAAATCGGCGACGTCGCGCCCAGTTACCCGAAATTTGAAAAGGCCGATCTTTGGGTCGTTCTGTCGCAACGTGCTGTCGATCGTATTTACGGTTTTTTGAAAGATGATTCGAAAGTCGTCGTGAACAGCTATTTGGTGAAAGACCTCTCTCGTCTTGGCCGATGGCATCCTCATGAAATCGATGCCGGCACGATCGCCAAGGAAGAGTTCAAGAAACCGCGCGTCTTCAACATGATCATTATGGGCGCCATGGTGAAGCTTATCCCGGGACTCGATAAGGGCCGGTTCGAGGCGGCGCTCGATCATGTATTCGCTTCCAAGTATCTGAAAGATCCGTCGCTCAAGGAATTGAATCGTAAAGCGTTCGACAAAGGCTATGCCCTCGCTTGATATGGATCGCGGCACGCCGGAAGAGCTCCAGCGTTTCCGTCCGAAAACCGAAGAGAATTCCAAGGTCCGCGTCACGCGGTTCTTGGGGCTGTGCAAGTCCTGCGGCGAGTGCGTCATGAAGTGCCCGGTGAACGCCATTTCGTGGCACAACAAGGACCTCGGCATGCTTGGCGAGCCAGGCATCTACATCGACTTGGACAAATGCATCGGTTGCGAAACGTGCGAGCGGATCTGTCCCGACAGCGCCATCAAGATCACGAACAAGCGCCTATCGAATCCGATGTGGCAAACAGGGCTTCTTGGAAGCATCGTGCGCATGAACGCGCGTGTCATTGAACGGATGCTTGCCCTGTTCCACGGTTCAAAATCGCGTTTGAAGAAGGTCGGCAAGACGAACGAGAAAACCCCGGTCGCCCGCATCTTGCGCGCGTTTCTCCGCTATGACGAAACTCCGATCGTGAAGCATTATGACGACCCACGCTGAACATCCCGCTGCAGGACGCGACGTACGCATCGAATACTCGGCGCGGCACGTGCACCTCTCGCAAGAGCATCAAGACATTCTTTTCGGCAGCGGATACGTCATGACGCCGCTCAAGGAATTGTCGCAGACCGGACAATACGCCTACGAGGAAAAAGTCATCATCAAGGGCTCGAAAGGCCAAGCGGAGGCGCGCGTGCTCGGCCCGTGCCGCAAGCAGTCGCAGGTGGAGCTGGCGTTTTCCGACGGTTTTAAACTCGGCATCGAAACGCCCGTACGCGTTTCCGGTGATTTGGCGGGTTCCGGAAAATGCGAACTGATCGGGCCAAAGGGTTCGGTCGAACTGGATGAAGGCGTCATCAACGATGCGCGGCATCTTCATATTTCCGACAAAGAAGCGGAAGCGATCGGCTTGCAAAACGGCGACGTGCTTTCCGTCCGTATCCCCGGCGCCACGCCGATCACGGTGCATAATGTCGCTGTACGGGTACACCCGAGTTTTCGGATGAATATTCATCTCGATACCGACGAGGCAAAC
>JBPOIQ010000072.1:0-18113 GCA_052034355.1 Minisyncoccota bacterium | reverse complement strand
CCTTCGCGGTTATAGACCCAAAGGTGCGGCACGTTGCCGCCCTTTTCACCATAAAGGTCGCGGTAGTTGTCGGACGAGGAACCAAGGCGCTTCACGGAAGCACGGAGCGCCTTCCGAGCACCGTCATACACGCCCTTCAACTCCTTTTCCGAAAGCGAGCCGACCGCGCGTTCAGGATGCACCTTCGCGTACCAGCACGCCTCGTCGGCGTAAATATTACCGATGCCGGCGATGCAGCCTTGGTCGAGCAAAAGCGGTTTAATTTTTTTCTGCGGACGTGACGTCACGCACATCTTGAATTTTTTGAACGTGAACGACGGATCGAGCGGTTCAGGGCCGTACCCTTCCTTTTCAAAAAGTTCTTTTTCAAGATCGGCAGTCTTCACGAGTTTCAAAAAACCGAACTTGCGTACGTCTTCGAACCAAAGTTGCTCCTTTCTATCCAAGTGAAAAACGACGTGCGTATGTTTCGTCGGCGTCTCCCCTTCCTTCTTCAGAAGATACGAACCGGTCATCTTCAAATGCGTAACAATCGTCCAGCCACTCGAAAGGTGCGTGAGCAATAACTTGGCGCGACGTCCGAACGACTTAAATTTCGCGCCTGTCGCCGCTTTGACAAGCGTGGCAGGTGAAGGGTGAATTTTTCTGCCGAAACGCACCTCAACGCTTTTTATCTTGCGTCCAGCAAGCGCTTTCTCCATCTGGCGACGGAGCGTTTCGACTTCAGGAAGTTCGGGCATAGCGAGGCTAGTGTAAAAGAAAAACCGGACTCGCGGAAGAGTCCGGTCAGAAGCCAAGACTGGCCTTGAAGGCTTTGGGCTCCTGACGATACAAGCCCCGCCACGAGCCGATCATGAGACGGATGGCGTAGAGACCACCCCTGAACGGTGCGATCTTGACGCTTGCGAGCGGAGTATAGGCGTGGTTGGCGGCAAGATCGATCGTATCGCGCAAGGAATTGAGGGAGCGGTCTTTCAAGCAACTGATGAGCGTTGCGACATCCGCTCCAGCACACCGAAGCGGTTCGGACGGCGGATTGCCGCGGAAATATGCCGTATCCCTCCACTCGCCGTTGTTGATGAAACGAAGTTGCAAACCCAATTTCGAGAAACGTGGCACTGCGGACTCCCGAAGATGGATCTGGCAAACCATGGCACGAGACCAAGGGATACCTTTGTGCACGATGACCTTTTCCTTCGGCATATCCTTGAACAGAGCTTTCACGTCGATGCGTTCCATGTGCGCCTCCTGCACGGCTTGTATCAAGATTCGATCATTTCGTCAACGCTGATGATTTGTTACAATAGCAACCTATGCGCGTCACCGAATTCGACTACGACCTCCCGGAATCATTGATCGCCCAGAAGCCGGCATCGCCGCGCGAATCAGCGCGTCTTTTGGTGCTTGATCGCAAAAAAGACGGGCTCGCGCACAAGCATGTCAAAGACCTCCCGGATTTCCTGAAAGCGGGCGACGTGCTCGTCGTAAACGTCAGCAAGGTGTTCAAGGCGCGGCTTGCGGGAACGCTGGATGACCAGAACAAAACGGCGGTTGAGCTTTTTCTCGTCCGGCCCGAAGGAAAATTCTGGCGCGCCCTGGCCCGACCGGGAAAAAAAATACCGCACGGCGCCAAGATCTCGATCGCGCGCGGCTTCGTCGCGACCGTCGAATGGAAAGATCCCGACGGCTCGATTCTTGTCGATTTCGGCATGAAGAAGGATGCTGTCATCAAGCTGGCCGACAAAAACGGCGAAGTCCCTCTGCCGCCGTACATCACGCGCAAACCGAAAACACCGGCCGAGTATCAAACGGCATACGCGCGTAATGTCGGATCCGTCGCCGCACCGACGGCCGGATTCCATCTCACCAAGGGCCTGATCGCGAAACTGAAAAAGAAAGGCGTGACGTTTTTGGAAGTCACGCTGCATGTCGGCCTCGGCACGTTTTTGCCGATCCGTGCTGACGAACTCGATGAGCACCGAATGCACGCCGAGTGGGTTGAGATTCCGGAAAAGACGGTCAAGGAAATTTTGAAAGCGAAAGTCGAAAAACGCCGCGTTATCGCCGTCGGCACCACGACCGTTCGTGCGCTTGAAGGCGCGGTTATGGCATGCGGAGGAGAACTTTGCGCCTGGCACGGCGACGTGAACATCTTTATCCGCCCAGGATTCACCTTCCGCGTCGTCGACGCTTTGATGACGAATTTTCATCTGCCAAAATCCACATTGCTCGTACTCGTATCGACGCTGGCAGGCCAAGAGAGGATCGTCAAAGCCTACCGCGAAGCCGTGAAGAAAAAGTACCGTTTCTACAGCTACGGCGACGCCATGCTGATCGTCTGATCGCCCCGCCGCGCATTGACTGAGACGTCGCTCCATGCTCAAATGGACATGGTCCCACTCACAGGAGGGAGCCATGTCCTTTTCGAAACCGTTCGAGCAGAACTTTCCAGCCTCTGAAGCGCGCGAACGCTTGTTTCAAGTCTCGACAGCGGATCTCGCAGAGGGCGCATTGAAGCTATCAAACGTCTTCGGGCGTTTGCCCGCCGAAAAACCTGCGTTCTGCGACATCTGGGCGGCTGCCACGATCGACGGGGTGCTCTACGGCGACTTTTGTGTCGATGTTCCGAGCATTCCCGACGAAGCGCGTTTCATGGCGCTTCGTCGATTGCTCGGCTCCTCCGTCGTGGAAATGCCTGAGCGCCATGCGCTCCAAAAAGCGCTGTGCGAAAAGCCGAACACGCTGTTGCTCGCCATGTGGGGCCAAGATGTGACCGGCGGCGCTTTCCTTGTCCTCTACCATCATCCGCGTTTCGACGCGGAAGAAGCAAAGCGTTGGCTCATCACCCTGCTCGGACGCGGACCTATCCGCTCCGGATTGGAGTCGTGACATGAGTGAAGATGATGACGACGAAGGGCTCAAGACCGTCTCCGAAGCCACGAATATATGGGAGAAACTCCTGCCACCGAACCATTCAGGCCGCATCATGCTCAAGGCGCTCCACGAACTGGAGAACAACGAGCTTGAGCGGAGAATGTTTGACGAAACGGAGCGTGGGAAGGCTGCCCTCTGGAGAGCACTCCTCACGGTTGGCACGACCAGCGACGGTGTTCTGAGATATTTTCTCTTCCCAGCGGCATCAAACGTGGTGGAGATAGCGGTCCGTGACGCGCTACTCAAGAAGATCGCATCCCAGCCGATCGAGGCAATAGCGCCAGACACCAACCTCGCAACGGCTCTGGGGCCGAGTACCACGCTCGCCTTCGCCTTCTACGGCGAGCGCGACGATGGAGAAGCTTTCTTCGGTGTCGCTTGGCGGAGAGGCTTTACCTACGAGCAGGCGGTCGGCTACCTCAAACAGGCGATCGTACTCATTCGCAAGAGTGAAGCCAACGCCGCAAAAGGAAGCAACTGATGCCGACGCAAGAGGAACGTGCAGCCATCGAAGCGCACGTAGGCGAAATACTGGTCGGCATCGAGAGCGATTCCGCACTCTGGATCTACCTCGAATTCCTGGACGACTTGGCCAAGGGACTCCTCGCGCATCGATCCTTGAATGGAACCCTCGCCACGCTGACCCAGATCCTTGAACACGACGCACTGATCGTAACCTGCGACGAACATGGTGGCGCTATCGCTACCTACATCCACGGCGACGACAGCGCGTTCGAACGGGTCGGCGCGGACATGCGAAACTACCTGATGCGCACATTGCCGGGCACAGACGAGTTTCCGGCAAAAGAGCTCTCTCGCATGCCCTACATCGGCCGCAAGATCGTGGCTGCAGTGACCATGTCCCGCGAAGCAACATTGCAGCGCCCGATCACGCTCTTCTACTTGCCGCTCTTCGAAGAGGCGACGATCCACGCCGCCATCAAGGGTGCAATCAGCGCCAATCCTTAACCATCCGCAAGGATGGTTTTTCATTTGACGCGGCGACTTTTCCCTGATGGAGTGGAGCTATCCCTTTTCCAAGGAGGTTGTATGGAAAAGGACGCTCTTCTGGCGCTGGAACTGGACATCGACGTCGTCGAAGTGATTCAAGAGGTGTATGGAGGTCGTCTGGTCGTCGAATCACTCGAGAAGGACGTTCCGTTTTCCGGCGCGACGGCCGGGTTAACGATCGCCGCCTTCTGCGCCTGCATCCATGTCGGAGAGGCTTTCAAATTCATCGCCAAGCTGACGCCGATGTCGAAGGACCAGAATGCCCTGTTCCTTCTTCTGGGGAAGATCGATGAGGTTGAACTCCCCTTCGACTGCGTGGAACGGAAAGAAGTGCGCACCGTTCGTCCGCCTTCCGTCATTGCCGCAGTCGTGGCCATGACAAGCAGCGAAGGAACGTCCGCGTATCTCCTGTTCCGGCACCCGGACATCGACCGGCAGCAAGCCGTGTTGCTTGCCAAGGTCGTCGCCCTCGAAGCGAACGAGCACGCACGACGTTTGGACGAAGAGACACTCGCCAAAAATTAGTACGAAAAACCCTCGCCGTTCGACGAGGGTCTTTTTATTCCACGATCCAACTCTTCTTGAATTCGAGGAAGCGGTCCTCCAAAATCGCTTTGCGCATCTCGCGCATCAGGTTCAAAAGGAAATGCAGGTTATGGATGGTGCCGAGACGGAAGTAGGCCAGCTCGTCGGCGAGGAACAGGTGGCGCAAATAGGCACGCGTGTAGTTCTTGCAGGTGAAGCAGCTACATTCTTCGTCGACCGGCAGCGTGGATTGCTCATGCATCTTGTTGCCGATTTCGATACGGTATTTTTTCGCGCGTCCCGCTTTGCGGTTGAAGAGCGCGCCGTTTCGCGCCACGCGCGTAGGAGAAACGCAATCGAACATGTCGGCGCCGCCTTCGACCACGTCGAACAAGTCTTCCGGCGAGAGGCCGACGCCCATCGTGTAACGCGCCTTGTCGACGGGCATGAGATCTTCGATCCAGGAAAGAATCTCGCGCGTCTTTTCCATGTTGTAACCGACCGATTCTCCGCCGATCGCGAAGCCGTCGAAGGCGCGCGATGCAATGAACTCGGCCGAGGCGCGGCGCAGTTCCTTGTGCACGCCACCTTGCACGATGCCGAACAATTGCTGTTTGAAAACAGGCGCATCTTTTTTATCGGCGAACGCCGCGAGGCAGCGATCAGCCCAGCGGTGCGTGCGTTCCATGGCGACGCGCGCTTCCGGTTCGGAAGCGCTGTCGGACGTGCACTGATCGAACGCCATGATCACGTCTGCACCGAGCTTCTGCTGGATTTTGATCGCCTCTTCCGGCGTAAAGCGGTGGCTCGAACCGTCGAGATGCGATTTGAAGGTGACGCCGTCTTCGTCGATTTTCACCAAGTTTCCGTGCGCCGCTTTTTTTGCGCCGAGGGAAAACACCTGGTAGCCGCCCGAGTCCGTCAAAATCGCGCGGTTCCAATGCTGAAAGGCATGCGCGCCGCCGAGGTTTTTCACGACATCCTCCCCCGGCCGCAAGTGCAGGTGATAGGTGTTGTTCAAAATAATCTGCGCGCCCAGCATTTCCATATCCGCCGCGTCGAGCGCCTTGACCGTTGCCTGCGTGCCGACCGGCATGAAGACAGGCGTTTCCACGTCGCCATGATCGGTATGCAAAATCCCCGCGCGGGCGCGGCTGTTTTTATCTTGATGCGTGAGCGTGAAGTTCCGGGACATAGCGCTTCATCATGATCCAAAAACACACTTACGTCAAGCCGCCGGATGCGATTCCATAAAGGCCTTGATGCGCTCATCCGCAAAAATATCGTGAGAGCGCACCGGCCGCGCCAACACGATGCCATCCAGCGTTCTGCTGCGACTGAGCGCCACGTAGGCTTGCCCGGCGGCAAAAGCGCCCGCACCAAAATCGATCTGCACGTTGCTAAACGTCTGTCCCTGGCTTTTATGGATCGTAATCGCCCACGCGAGCTTCACGGGCAGCTGACTGAACGATCCCGTCACCTCCGGAAGTACGCTCTTCTTCTCTTCGTCGAACGAAAACTGCACCGACTCCCACTTGTTCGAACCGACGTCGGCGTAGGAACCGTCGTCGAACCTCACTCTGATATACGAATCTTCCGTACGGATAACCTCCACGATATCGCCGTTGATCCAGCGCTTTTGCGGATCGTTGTTCAAGAGCATGACTTGCGCGCCCACTTTCAACGTGAGGTCAAGCGAAGTAGGAAGATCTTTCTCTTTGAACTTGTCCAAAATGATTCCTTGGTACGTTTTCGCCGGCGCGTCCAATTTTGCCAGCTCTTCGGTGTTGATGGCGTCCGCCATGCTGTTTCTCGAGACGACAAAAATCGCCGCTTTACGTTTTTTCGGCTTCGTCGCCCTGGTGTTGATGTGCGCGAGATGCGAGGCATCGAAGGTTGCGGTGCGAAACGCGTCCAAAGCCTCGATAAATTTGCGATCGCCTTTCTTCTCGTCGCGCTGGCGGTAGTTCTTGGTCAGTTCGAATTTCAGAAAATGTCCGGACAGGTAGGCGCTAGAATCGAAAAAATGCTCGCTGGGATACAAGCTCTTCAACGCTTCTTTTAAATCGTCGGGAACCACGGGCGGAAGCTGGAACGGATCCCCCATAAGAAACATCTGCGCGCCGCCGAACGGCACATCGCGCGCGACCCGATTGAGCCTAAGGAAGTGATCGATGTAATCGAGATGATCCGCGCGGACCATCGAAATTTCGTCGATGATGACCATATCGAGCTCTCGGAAGACTTTCGCTTCCTCGATGCTCAGTTTCTTAGCGGCACGGAAATCGCCGTGCCATTTGAGGAACGAGTGCCACGTTTGCCCTTGCACGTTCACGGCCGCAACCCCCGTCGGAGCCAGAACCGCAATCTTCTTTCGCGTCGTCGCGCGGAAATATTTCAAAAGCTGCGACTTGCCCGTTCCGGCTTTTCCCGTCAAAAAAACGTTTGCCCTGGTATGCTCGAGCGCCTCAAGCACGGCCTTCCGCTCGTCGGACAAATCAAAATCCGCCGGCATCTCCATCGCGATAAATTCCCTACTGGTTCGCTTTTTTTCCATGACGCGTTTGATGATGCAAGCAAGCTGTCCCTTTGGTGTCAGGCACCAGCTCTTACGCCGACGGTTTCTCGGCAATCACGGCGGCACGATGTTTTTGAACCGCGCGAGCCCCGGGACTCGGTCGAAACGGCTTCCCAAGCTTCTCTTCGTAGGCAAGAATGTTCCAATCGGAATAGTATTTTTTCAACTCACCAGGTTTGAACAGGTACGGTCGCGAGCCAGGCGCGTTCTTGCTCGTATGAACGGAGATCACATGCAAACCGCCGCTTCTCGTAGCAGCCTTCAATCGACGGATCGTTGCCGCCACTCTGCCCGGGGTCAAAAAATGCAAAGCGTTATTGGCAAGAACGATGTCGTATTGATGCGATGCTTTAAAATCCGAAAACGATTGAAGCCGCGTCTTTATGCGCAACCCTCTCGACTTTGCTTCTTTTTTCAAAGCCTGAAGCGCCGCACGGTCGCGGTCCAGCGCCGTGACGACAAACCCTTTCTCCGAAAGAAACACCGAGTTCTTTCCCGTCCCGGCCCCAACGTCAAGAACCGTTCCTTTCTTTCGATACTTCAAAAAATCCTTCACGATTTTGGAAACCGCATCCCCTCGGGAATACTCGATCACCTTTTCTGTTCGTTTGGTGGGCATAGGTCTCATGATTGATACCGGATACTGATCCGATACCGCTGAGTATAAAGCAAAACTCCCCTTTCGGGGAGTTTTGGTCCGAAAAGACGTTGGCGGTCTAGCGCTTCTTGCCCTTGAGCATCTTTCCGACTTCCTGCCAGCCATCCTTCAGCTCATGCGCCATCTCGGCGACTTCCTTTTTCGAGAAGGTCTTCATATTGGCGTATTCGGCCAGCACGGAATCGACAATCTTTCCGTACGACGCCTTGGAGACGCCCCCGAGCTTCTTGGCGTGCGCGAAGACGTGCTCCTTCGCATCCTCCGCGGCGGTCTTGAGCATCTTCGCCTTCTTATTCTTCTTCAGCGCATGCGCGAGTGCCACCGCCGCACCAATCAATGTCGCGATCGCGACGCCCTTACCCAAAACTTTTTTTGCATTGCTCATAGCCGGATTCAGTGAATGATACATTCAGTATAGACCAAAACTCCCCTTTCGGGGAGTTCGGGTGTGCCGTGCCTCGGTAGGCGCAGCAGGACTTACCATGGCTCTATCGTAGCCATTTTCCGCATGCTTGTCAACGCGGACATGGACGGGAGGGGTATCGAACCCCCGCGGCTGGAATGGTAAGTCCTGCTTGCTACCAAAGCCCCGCCCATGTGCGGAGGTCCTAACAGAACGAAGCTTTTTCACGCAAGAGGGTCACCTGGCACTTTGGTACCAGGTACCGAAATAATAGATCTAATAAGAGAAAACTATGGTAGATCGTAAATTTCTTTAAGCTTGGATACCTCCTCATGAGTAACGGACCCAACAGATTCAAAAGTTGGGTAAAGTTGCCATGCGTGAAGGCGAGATTTCATCGGACTATCATCTTGGTCACCCACGGATATAACCACCTGCCTATATGGGTAGTCATTGGAAAATCTTATCTGCCGTAGACTATCGACAAATTCTTTCCAAGTGAAACCATCTGCAATATAACTATTATGAAGCAAAAGTACACCTTCAGGTTTCATTACTACTATTCTAGCTTTTTCTATTCTTTTATTCACCGCAGCAATCCAATCGGTTAATGTTGTTGTGACTGGTTCCTTTTCAAAAATTTCCTTTACTTGAATCAGCAGTGCTTTTTCTTCTAAATTTCGAACACTACCCCTCCCTTCAGATTTATAAACCTCATCTTCTTCAGCAATGATGACGTCGAAGGGGTTATTTTCTTCAGAAATTTTTCCAAACATCATCTTCTTGCCACGTGCGAGAGATTCTCGAAACAGGATCGGGGAAACTTGAACCAGCTCTTTATAACCCTGGTTCTCGGTAGTTTTTTCTAAGCCATTTTCCAAAGCCATTTTCATGAAGTCAACAGCTTTCCAAAATTGAGTGTTGTATATCTGCTTCATAGCAACATTCTAAGGTCACGAGGCAGAGTGAACGGGTGACGCCGTAGGCGATATCCCCTGAGGCGACCGTTGTCGCCGAACGGGGATGTCGCCGAGAGGCGGCAGGAACCGTGCGCTAGATCAACGGCCTTCCCGTCATGTCGCTCGGCTGCGGGATGCCCATGATGCGGAGGATCGTCGGCGTGACGTCGGAAAGCATGCCGACCGGCGGGCTGAGACTCAGGTCGCCACCGACCATTTCTTGGGCTTCGCCGGCCATGCCTTCGAACTGTTGGCCGATGATGAGGAAGGGTACGGGGTAGGTGGAATGTTCTTTGTCGATCGAGCCGGTTTGCAAATTAACGACCTCCTCGGCGTTGCCGTGGTCGGCAGTGATGAGAACGATGCCACCTTTCTCAAGCGCCGCTGGGACGATCTTGCCGATTGCGGCGTCGACATATTCGGCAGACTTGATCGTGGCGTCGAGGTTGCCCGTGTGGCCGACCATGTCGGCGTTGGCGAAATTCGCGACGATCAGGTCGTATTTCTCGGCGCCGATTTCTTTCAAGATGCGTTCCGTAATTTGCGGCGCGGACATTTCCGGCTTCTGATCGTACGAAGAAACCTGCGGCGACGGCACGATGACGCGGTCCTCGCCGTTGAACGGATCTTCCTTCATGCCGTTCAAGAAGAAGGTGACGTGCGCGTATTTTTCCGTCTCGGCGATGTGAAGCTGCTTCATGCCGGCGTCGGAAATGACTTTGGCCAAGCACGTCGAAATCGGTTCCGGCGGGAAGGCAACGTCGACCGGAAGGCCTTTTTCATATTCCGTCATCGTCACGACCGCCAGGTCGGCAATCGCGGAACGGGCGAACTTGTCGAACTCCGGCAGCGCGAGCGCCTTGGTGATTTCACGCGCGCGGTCGGGGCGGAAATTGAAAACGATCACGGCATCGCCCGCTTCGATCTTGGCGACGGGTTCGCCGCCTTCCGTAATGACGGTCGGAACGAATTCCTCGTCATACACCTTCGCTTCGTACGAGGCGCGGATGGCGGCCAACGGATCGTCGTTCTTGGTATCGGACGTGCCGTCGACCATGGCGCGATAGGCCTTTTCGACGCGATCCCAGCGGTTGTCGCGATCCATGGCGTAGAAGCGGCCGGAGAGCGTGGCGATTTTGCCAACGCCGTTTTTCTTCATGCGCTCTTCAACCGTCGTGATGAAGTCGATGCCAGCGTTGAACGTGGTATCGCGTCCATCGAGCACGGCGTGGACGTACGTTTTCTTGATATCACGCGCCTTGGCGAAATCGAGCAGCGCGAGCAAGTGCTCAAGCGAAGCATGAACGTTGCCGATCGAGGCCAAGCCGAGCAGATGCAGCTTCGTCCCGTTTTTCTTGACATGCTCGACCGCCTTCAAAAAGGCGGGATTCGTCAGGAACTCCCCCGCTTGGACGGCGCGGTTGATGCGCGGCAGGCTCTGGTAATACACCTTGCCGGCACCGATCGTAAGGTGGCCGACTTCCGAGTTTCCCATCTCGCCCCACATGAGACCGACCTCTTCCCCGGAAGACTGGAGCGTCATGGCCGGATACTTCGAAGCCAAGGCGCGCATATTCGGCGTTTTGGCGAGCGCCAGCGCGTTGCCTTGATCAGGCGGGGCAACGCCCCAACCATCGAGAATCAACAAGACGACGGGTTTCGGGATAGGCATAGTCAGCAAAGTCTACTCCTTTTCAATCGGCCAGCAAAGAGCGTCCGCTCATCTCGTCGGGAGGGCGGATTCCCATGACGTCCAGGATCGTCGGAGCCACATCCGCAAGCACGCCACGGGGCAATTCCCTGCCGCCTTTGAGATTTTTGTTGGCGACAAGAAACGGCACGGGGTTGGTCGAATGTTCGGTGTCGACCGCGCCGGTCGTGGCGTCGATCATCGATTCGACATTGCCGTGATCGGACGTTACGACAAGAGTCCCATCCGCTTCATCGATCGCTTTCCATAACCGTCCGATGCATTCGTCGAGCACCTCCAGCGCGTTCACAGCCGCTTCAAGGTTGCCGGTATGCCCGATCATGTCGGCGTTGGCGTAGTTGATGCCGATAAAATGGTATTTACCGGAACGGATGCGCTTGATCGCCTCTTCGGTGATTTCAAACGCTTTCATCTCCGGGCGCATGTCGTAGCGCGGGATGCGGAGCGATTCGATCCTGAGGCGCTCCTCGCCGAAATGGTGGTCGGGGTAGCCGCCGTTGAAAAAGAACGTGATGTGCGAAAATTTTTCGGACTCCGCCACGTAGAACTGCTTCAAGTTCTTGAAGACGTCCGGCAGCGTTTTTTTGATTTCACGGCTGGGGTAGGCCGTCAGGATGTACGGGAGGTCCGGTCCGAAATCGGTCATGGCGACGAAACGCGTCTTCTTCGGCACGCGGCGGCGCGTAAAAGCGCCCGGCACGCTCGTTTCAAAATCGTCGAGCAAAAAGGATTTCGTCAGCTGTCTCGCGCGGTCGGACCGCAAATTGAAAAAGAAAATCGCGTCGTTGTCGCGTACCGTTCCGTGCGGCACATGCTCCTTATCCACGATGACGGTGGGCAACATGAACTCATCCGTCTCGCCGCGGTTGTAGGCTCCGAGCAACGCCTCTTCGGCGCTGGCGGCGGCGAGCCCTTCGCCGTTCACAATCGCGTGGTACGCCAAATCGATGCGCGACCAGCTGCGATTGCGGTCCATCGGATAAAAACGCCCCATGAGAGTGGCGATTCTCTCGCCCGGGCGCAGCCGCGCCTCAATTTCATGAATCAGAGCCGTCGCCGAAAAACGCGGGCTGTCGCGGCCGTCAGTAAACAGATGCAGCGCAACATCCTCGATTTTTTCGCGCCGGCACAATTCCAGAAGACCGTAGAGATGGTCCATCGAAGCGTGCGCCGAGTTGCCGCCTGAGATCAACCCCATGAGATGCACGCGCGTCCGGTATTTTTTCACGTGCTTGAGCGCTTCGAGGAAAGCAGTGTTCTTAAAGAAGATGCCGTCTTCGATCGCTTCGGTGATATAGACCGCATCCTGCTTGATGATGCGGCCGGCACCGATGTTCATATGCCCCGCCTCGGAGTTGCCGGATTGGTGCTTTGGCAAACCGACGTGTTGTCCGTGCGAAAACAAATCGGTGTGCGGGTATTTCCCCCACAACTCCGTGAACTTCGGCATTCTCGCCATTAGGACGGCATTGCCTTGCAGTCCGGCCGGAGCCGAACCGAAACCGTCGCAAATGGCGAGTACGACCGGACGGATTGCCTCTTTAGCCTCCGACTTCATCTTCGATTTCCATCAATCGATTGTATTTCTCGAGGCGTTCGCTTCTCGAAAGAGAGCCCGTCTTGATGTATTCGGCGTTCACCGCGACCGCCAGGTCGGCGATCGTCGTATCGGCGGTTTCGCCGGAACGATGGGAGATGGCGACCTTGTAACCGTTCTGCTGCGCCATGCGGATGGCGTCGATCGTCTCCGAGAGCGTGCCGATCTGGTTCACTTTGATGAGGATCGCGTTCGCCGCACCCCGCTCGATACCCATGCGCAAACGATCGACGTTCGTGACGAAGAAATCGTCTCCGACGAGCGAGATTTTTTTGCCGAGCGCGTCCGTCAGACGCTTCCAACCATCCCAATCATCCTCGGCCATGCCGTCCTCGATCGAGAGGAACGGCCAGCGCTTCACGTACGAAGCCCACATCTTGACCATGCCGTCGGAATCCAGCTTGCGGCCATCGGTCGCGAGCACGTATTTTTTGCTTTTCGCGTCGTAAAACTCGGACGTGGCGGGGTCCATGCCGAAAGCGACGTCGGGACCGAGCTTGTATCCGGCCTTGCGCACTGCGAGCGCGATCAGTTCGAACGCCTGCGCGTTTTTCTTGAGCTTCGGAGCGAAACCGCCTTCATCGCCGACGCCCGTCGGCATTTTCTTCGCCTTCAAGATCGCGAGCAGCGCATGGAAGATTTCCGCGCCGCAGCGCACGCGGTCGCGGAATTTTTTCTGCCTCGGAATGATGATGCACTCCTGGAAATCGATGCTCCAGTTGGCGTGCACGCCGCCATTCAAAACGTTCATCATCGGAAGCGGCAGCTTGTATCCGTCTTCGCGCGGCAAATCGTAGATGTCGCGGATGTAGCGGTACAACGGGAGCTGGAGCGACGTCGCACCGGCGCGGGCGGCGGCGAGCGATACGCCGAGAATGGCGTTGGCGCCCAGTTTCGACTTGTTCGGCGTTCCGTCCAAGTCACGCATGCGGGCGTCGAGCTTCCTCTGTTCTTGCACTTCCATGCCACGAAGCGCGTCAGCGATCGGACCGTCGATGTTCTTGATCGCCTTCAAGACGCCCAAACCGCCGAAGCGTCGCTTGTCGCCATCGCGCATCTCATGCGCTTCATGCGACCCCGTCGAAGCGCCGGAAGGGACGGACGCCTTGGCGATCGTGCCGTCCGAGAGCGTCATTTTCACTTCGACCGTCGGATTGCCGCGGGAGTCGAGGATTTCCCGTCCTTTGATGTCGCGAATGGTGGGCATAGCGGTTTTTGTTCATGTTCAGTTTCGGAGCGAGAGCCGCCACGAAGGTGGCAGCCCCTGTCCGCAACCGAGCGTTACGGAAGAATTTCGTACAGCACCGTCACGTTCACGATCACGTCCTGCGAACCGGACTGGATCGAAGGAGTTCCTCCGCCCATACCCATCGCGGCGTCCTTGGCGTAGTACATCGGAGACGGCACATAGCCTTCATTTTCGCTGAAGCCGACAACCTTGCCAAGCTTCACGCCCGCTGCGTCCGCAAGAGCCTGCGCTTTTTTCTTGGCGGCTTCGAGCGCCTTGAGGCGCGCCTGCTGGCGAAGATCTTCCGGCTCGTCGATGGTGAAAGAAACGCCCCCGACCTGATTCGCGCCGAGATCACCTACGGCCGCGAGGATGTCGCCGATCTTGTCGAGATTGCGGACTTTGACGTCGATGTTCTGCGTCACCATGTAGCCGCGCTCGATCTGACGGCCGTTGACGTAATCGTACTGCGGATAGATCGAGTAGTTGCTGGTCTTAATGTCTTCGGAGGCGACGCCGAAGCTCTTCACTTTCTCGATGATCGCGTTCATCTTCGTCGAATTCTCCTTTTGAGCGGCGGAGACGGCCTTGTTTTCCGTCTGGACGCCGACCGAGATCGTGGCGATGTCCGGCAGGGCGGTCACTTTCCCTTCCGCCGAAATCGCGATCGTGTCGCGCGCGGCGTCAGGGCGTCCGATGTAGCTGTTCTGCTTCACCGCATTCATCGCGGTCACGCCGAGATAGACGATACCTGCCACAAGCAGCAGGTTCCAAAGCACGCGCTTTCCGGGCATATTCCCTTCCATACACGTAAAAAATATGAATAAGTCTCCTAGAGATCTCTACGTAATGGCTGGAGGCCGGGTAACATGGCACCCTCCAGGAATTCGAGCATGGCTCCCCCGCCCGTCGACAAGTGATCGATGCAGTCGGCCAAGCCGGTTCGCGCGAGCGCCACAGCCGTCTCGCCGCCGCCGGCGACGCCGAAGGTTTTTCCTTTCGAACGCGCGGCGATGAAGCGGCCAATCGCGAGCGTGCCATGGCTGAATTTCGGCACTTCGAACAAGCCGAGCGGCCCGTTCCACACGATCGTCTTGGCCGTGCGGATATAGGCGGCATATGCCGAGATCGTTTTCGGACCGATATCGAGAATCGATTCGTGATCGCGGCAGAGATCGAACGGCTCTTCCTGCAAATCGACGACCTGGGCACTGCGCGGATCTTTCGGATCGGCGATGATCACGTCGTGAGGCAGGATCAGTTTTTTGTAATACGGATGCTTCATGAGCTCGAGCGCGGCTTCAAGATCGGCGTCGCTGCACGGCGTCATGCCAATGCAATGGCTTTGCGCCTTGAAGAAAGGCGCGATCAAGGCGCCGCCCAAGAGCACGCGATCGGCCGCGGAAAGCATTTGCGAAAGAATGCCGATCTTGTCGGAAACTTTGGCTCCACCCATGACCACGACATATGGAGATTCCGGAGACTCCATCACGCGGCTGAGCGCCTCGACTTCGGAAACCAGAAGCGGACCGGCATACGAAGGCAGATGCCGCGTCACGCCCACGATCGACGCGGCGCTGCGATGGCATGTGCCGAACGCTTCGTTCACGAACACGTCGCCAAGGCGCGAAAGCGCTTCGGAGAATCCGGGATCATTCGCTTCCTCCCCCTTCTTGAAGCGCAGGTTCTCAAGCATGAGCACCTGGCCGTTTTCCATGGCACGAGAGGCAGCTTCGGCTTTCTCTCCGACGCAGTCATCAAGTTTCTCGACGGTCGTGTGCAAAAGCACCGAGAGACGCTTGGCAATCGGATCCGTTTTGAATGCCGCGACTTTCTTTCCGTCGGGGCGGCCAAGATGCGTCGCGATCACGACGCGCGCGCCAGCCTTCCGCAACCGCTCGATGGTCGGAACGACTTTGCGGATACGCCAATCTTCGTCGGCCCCCACCTTGCCGCGCGTCACCGGCACGTTGAAATCGGCGCGCAAGAGAACGCGCACTCCTCGAAGCGACGTATGATCGTCGAGCGTACGGAGCTTCATAGATTATTGCGGCGAAAGACCGTGAGCGGGGCGCGAATAAGTTTCCAAGCGCTTCGGAGTGGCAACGTCGACAGGAAATACCGAATGTCCGCAGCCAGACGGATCGGCCAGACGAAGACGCCTTTAAAATGATGTCCGTAGACTTCCGCGACGCCCCACATGCCGCCCATCGGCACGATCGCGTGCATGACCGGGTACTGGTAATGCGCGAGCGGTTTTTTCTCCATGCTGAGAACGATGTTCTCAGCCGCGAGTTCCGCTTGATGGATCGCGCCTTGCGCAAGCTGCGGCACAGGCCGTTTCGCCGTCGGATCGAACAGCGTAATACAGTCGCCGACAGCCCAGGCACCCGGCATATTCTTCACCTGCATCGTATCGTCGACTTCTACCTTGCCGCGCGCATCGAGCGTCAAACCGAGGTTCTTGACGACAGGATTGGCGCGGAAGCCGCCGCACCAAACGAGCAGATCGGTTGTCACTTCCTTCGTGCCTTCATTTTTGAAATCGCATACCAGCGCATCCATCGATTCTCCGGGCTTGAGCGGACGTGGTGCGAGCACGACATGATCCTTGTGCGCACCCTTGATGCACGCATCGAGAATCAGCTTGACACCAAGCTTCTCGAGTCGCTCTTTGGCCCACGCCGAAAGCTGCGGGTGCAGCGCCTGCAAAGGACGCGGCGACGCGTCGACGAGTTCGATGGAGTATTCCGCCGCGCCGAGCATTTTTTTCTTGACTTGCGTCTTCATGAAATTCGCCGCTTCGCAGGCGAACTCGACGCCCGTCGGACCGCCGCCGCCGACCAAGATGCGCACGAACGGGATTTCGTTGCGGCGCTTTTGTTCAACGAGATGCTTCAATTTACGCTGCACGACGAGCGCGTTCTGCAAGCTGTACATCGGCACGCCATGCTGCTCGAGACCTTCAATGCCGTAAAAGTCCGGCGAGGCGCCAAGCGCCACGACAAGGTGGTCGAACGGCAGACCGCGGTCGTCGCAAAGACGCACTGTCTTCGATTCCCAATCGACGCTGACGACTTCCTGGTATTCCACTTTCACGCCGAGCTCCGACAAGTGCGTGCGGAGATCTTCGTACGGCGTCGCGACGCCGGACTTCAAACGATCCTCCGGAGCGTCACCGGTCGCAACTTCGTAGAGCCAAGGGCGATAGAGGTGATGCGTGCATTTATCGACGACGACGATTTCGCATCCCGGGCGCTTGCCCAGGCGTTTCGAAAGCTGGACAGCGGTCGTCAAACCGCCGAAACCGGCGCCAAGAATCACAATACGTTCGCAGCGTTGAGGCGTTGCCATATGGAGAGAGTATAGCATTTGCCACCTTAAAACTGTAGGACACCTTGCCGCATTCCAGTAAAAGTTGAAATTCAAACGCTGAAGCCTTGTCTGCATGTAACCATCACGTAATGAAACCAGGGGCTGAAATCGATTCATGTAAAACAAAACCGCGCGAACAAAGTTCGCGCGGGACAAAGGGTCCGTGGGCAATGCCAAGGACGCAGGGTGCAAGAGCCTGGTGGCTACTTGCGTACGACGAGGAACAGGACGTCCCTGCGCCAGCGGTGCTCGGGGTAGGCCCAGTTCAGGTACAACTCGCGACCAGCGCCGCCCTCGCACAGACACGGAACGAAGCGGCGGCCGTCGGGGTCCATCCAGGAGGAACCGAGAGCTACGACCAAGTCCTTGCCGTTCCACTTCGCCTTGGCGTAGGCGAGCTGCTCGGCGATGGTCGCGCAGCGGTAGCCCTTCTGGTCGATGGCGACCTCGATCTCGGCGGTGGTCATGTCCTGGCCGCTCAGACCCTTCGGGGTTAGCGTCAGCATATTCTCCGCGTCCGCGACCGGGCCGCTGGTGAGCGGGAAGTTCACCTCGATGATGTTATCGTCGACGCGCCGGAACTGGCACTCGGTGATCATCTGGGCGAGGCTGAGGCCATCACGGCGGACGATGTGGGCGGCGAGCTCTCTGCAGAGCGTCTGATCGGAGATGATCCGGCGCAGATCGTTGTCGTTGCCACCGAGCGCATACACCGCCTGAGCCAGCTTCTGGACGACCTCGTTGGCGGTACCCGAAGCGCTGACGAACTGACGATTCTGGTTCTTGGACATGTGACGTTCTCCTCGATTGTAGGCGCTTCCCCTTTCCTGCCAGAATGGCAGGACCTGGGCCTCGCCTCAAAGGTACGATGCGTGGAAAATACCACAAAAAAGCGATTTTGTCAAGGCTTCCACGCAGGCAACAAAACAAAAACTCCCCGGATAAGGAGTCTCATGCTCAGGCCAGCACCGCCTGTTTTTCTTCCTCAGTAATGATGCGCTTCTTTTCCATGACGTTGACGAGGGCGTTCACTTTGCCGTCGGTGCGATCGAGTTTCCGTTCGACGGTCGTGAGAGAGGTTTCAACCTTGTCGAGACGGGCTTCGACCGAGGTGAAGCGCCTATCAACACCGTT
>JBPOIQ010000012.1:0-28864 GCA_052034355.1 Minisyncoccota bacterium | reverse complement strand
TTCTTGGCGCCAAAAGCGTCGACCAGCTCGGCTTCGAGCTGCTGGATCGTTTTCTTGAGGTCGACGGCCTTGAGAAGGTCGTGAACGGCTTCCGCGCCGATGCCGGCTTCGAACAGGTGGCCGAACTTGAGGGACCACGTCTGATAGACGTGTTCGGAGACGATGCGCATCGGCTCAAGCTCCTTGAGCTCGCGCATGGTGTCGTTGTAGTCCTCTTCCAAAGAGGCCATCTTGGCTTCATTCATCTCGAGCGCCTTCTTCAACTCCTTTTCGGAAGCGTCTTTGGCGCGGAGCTGTTCCATCTGGCGCTCAGCTTCGTTCTCGAGCATTTTGCGCTTGCCCTTGTACTCCTGCTTGAGCGCTTCGATCGTCTGGAGTTTGCCCTCCATGTCGACCTTCGTGATGATGAAGTTCGCGAAGTAGATGACCTTTTCCAGGTTCATCACGGACATGTCGAGCACCAGGCCGATTTTGCCCGGGATCGAGCGGAGGAACCAGATGTGGGACACCGGGCTCGAGAGATCGATGTGGCCCATGCGCTCGCGGCGAACCAGCGAGTGCGTGACTTCCACGCCGCACTTTTCACAGACGATGCCCTTGTAGCGCACTTTTTTGTACTTGCCGCAGTAGCACTCCCAGTCCTTGGAAGGACCGAAGATTTCTTCGGCAAAGAGACCGCCCTTTTCAGGCTTCTGGGTGCGGTAGTTGATGGTTTCCGGTTTCGTCACTTCGCCGTAGGACCACTCGCGGATCACTTCCGGGGAAGCGATCTTGAGGCGGATCGCGTCGAAGTCGATCACCTTGGCTTCTTGTCGCATCATATTGGTGTGGCTTTGCGTGATGCGTTAGAGGCTGCGGTCTCCGCGGAAAGGCGAAGGCGGTGCGGCCAGGTCGTCAGAGTCGAGATCGACTTTCTCGTACTGCCCGTCTTCGCGTCCCTTGAGGAGCTCGACGTCGAGGGCAAGACCTTTAAGTTCGCGGACGAGGACGTTGAAGGATTCAGGGATGTTGAGCTTCTTGATCTGCTCGCCCTTGATGATCGCTTCGTAGGCGCGGCTACGGCCCGGAACGTCGTCCGACTTGATGGTGAGAATTTCCTGAAGCGAGTGGGCGGCGCCGTACGCTTCGAGAGCCCAGACTTCCATGTCACCGAAGCGCTGACCGCCGAACTGGGCTTTACCTCCGAGCGGCTGCTGGGTGATGAGCGAGTACGGACCAATCGAGCGCTGGTGGATCTTGTCTTCCACCATGTGGTTGAGCTTCAGCATGTACTTGTAGCCGACCGTGACCTTGTGGTCGTACGGAGCGCCGGTGCGGCCGTCGTAGAGATACATCTGACCATCTTCGTCGAAGCCGGCTTTCTTGAGCTCGCCCTTGATCTGCTCTTCGGTTACGCCGCTGAACACCGGGGTCACGACGCGGTACGACAAGGCGTTGGCCGCGAGACCGAGGTGGGTTTCAAGGATTTGTCCGAGGTTCATACGGGAAGCGACGCCGAGCGGTGACAAGAGAATGTCGACCGGGGTTCCGTCTTCCATGAACGGCATGTCTTCGACCGGGACGATGCGGGAGATGACACCCTTGTTACCGTGGCGGCCGGCCATCTTGTCACCGACCTGGATTTTGCGGAGGTCGGCGATCGAAATCTGAATGGCCTGAATGACGCCCGGAGACAATTTGTCGCCGGCTTCGCGGGAGAAGACCTTGATATCGATCACCTTGCCGCGTTCGCCGTGCTCGAGGTAGAGCGAGGAGTCGCGAACGTCGCGGGCTTTTTCGCCGAAGATCGCGCGGAGGAGTTTCTCTTCCGCCGAGAGTTCGGTTTCGCCCTTCGGTGTGATCTTGCCGACCAGGATGTCGCCGGAAGAAACTTCGGCACCGATGCGGATAACACCGTTCTCGTCGAGGTTGCGGAGTTTCTCTTCCGACACATTCGGGATGTCGGAGGTGACCATTTCAGGGCCGAGCTTCGTTTCGCGCACTTCGACCGTGTAGTTCTCGATGTGGATCGAGGTATAGCGGTCGTTATGCACCATGCGCTCAGAGAGAATGATGGCGTCTTCGTAGTTGTAGCCTTCCCACGAGAGGAATGCGACCAGCACGTTCTGTCCGAGAGCGAGTTCGCCGCCGTCGGTCGCAGGACCGTCCGCGAGAGCGTCGCCCTTCTTCACGCGCTGTCCCGGAAGGACGATCGGGCGCTGGTTGATGCAGGTGGAGTGGTTCGAGCGGACGAACTTGTTGAGACCGTACGTCTTGCGAGTACCGTCATCAGCCGTAAGTTCGATCGTGTCGCTCTGGATCTTCGTGATTTCACCGTCAAAGTCGGCCAAAACGACGTGGCCGGAGTCGCGCGCGGAGCGCATTTCCATGCCCGTGCCGACGATCGGCGCGTCCGGCTTGATGGTCGGAATCGCCTGGCGTTGCATGTTCGTACCCATGAGCGCGCGGACGGCGTCGTCGTGCTCGAGGAACGGGATGCAAGCGGTCGCGACGGAAATAATCTGGCGCGAGTTGACGTCCATATACTCGATGGCGTCGCTCGAAACCGTGGCCGGTTCGCCATGGCGGCGTCCCGGAACTTTTTCCTGGAGGAAATATCCCTTTTCGTCGATCGGCGTCGTTGCGGCCGTCGTGATAACTTTTTCTTCTTGGAAGGCGTTCAAATAAACGACCTCGTCCGTCACGCGCGTGCGGCCGTCCTTTTCCTTCACGACTTTGCGGTACGGAGTTTCGATGAAGCCGTATTCGTTGATACGAGCGTACGTCGAAAGATGGCCGACCATACCGATGTTCGGTCCTTCAGGCGTGGCGATCGGGCAGATGCGGCCGTAGTGGGTGCGGTGTACGTCGCGGACGTCGAAGCCGGCGCGCTCGCGCGAAAGACCGCCAGGACCCATCGCGGAGAGGCGGCGCTTGTGCTCGAGTTCGGCCAGCGGGTTCGTCTGGTCCATGAACTGCGAAAGCTGCGAGCTCATGAAGAATTCGCGGATGACGCCGATGACCGGGCGGGCGTTGATCAGTTTGGACGGCGTGAGCTGCGTGATATCCATCGTGGACATGCGGTCCTTGATGATGCGCTCCATGCGCGCCAAACCGACGCGCAGGCGGTTCTGCACGAGTTCGCCGACCGCGCGGACGCGGCGGTTGCCGAGGTGGTCGACGTCGTCGGAATCTTCCTGGACGTTGTTCAAGCGGATGATCTCGCGGACGATCATCACGATATCTTCCTTCTTCAAGATGCGGTGCTCCGGCTTTTCGATCTCATCCTTGGTGGAGTGGAGACCGAAGCGCTGGGAGAACTTGTAGCGACCGACGCGATGCAGGTCGTAGCGGTCGAAGTTGAAGAACATCGAGTGGATCAGCGAGCGGGCGTTGTCGGTCGTGGCCATGTCGCCCGGGCGGATGCGCTTGTAGACTTCGCGGAGACCGTCTTCTTCGTTCTTGGCTTCGTCCTTGCCGAGCGTCGCCTTGATGTAGGTGTGGTTCGGGTGCGTGTCGATGTCGGCAAAAAGGGCCGAGATCTCCTCGTCCGAAGAATAACCGAAGGCGCGCATGAGAGCCGTAACGGCCACGCGGCGCTTGCGATCGATTTTCACCCAGATGACGTCGTTGGCGTCCGTTTCCATTTCGAGCCAGGCGCCGCGGTTCGGGATGATTTTCGCGCCGAAGTATTTGCGGCCGCGATTCATCTCATGCGTGAAGAACACGCCGGCGGAGCGGACGAGCTGCGAGACAACGACACGCTCAATGCCGTTGATGATGTACGTGCCGCGATCCGTCATGACCGGGAAGTCGCCGAGGAAGATTTCCTGTTCACGCACGTCGCCCGAGCGCTTATTGACGAGCTTCGTCTTCACGCGCAGCGAGGCTTCATACGTCAGGTTCTTCGCCATCGACGTCTTTTCGTCGAACTTGGGCTCATCGAGATAGTAGTCCTGGAAATAGAGCTCGAGGTCGCGACCGATGAAGTCTTTGACCGGAGAAACCTCGTCGAACAATTCGCGAAGGCCTTCCTTAAAGAGCCAGGAGTACGAATCTTTCTGAACTTCGATCAGGTCAGGAAGCTGGAACACTTCCTTCAGCTTGGAGAACGACGTGCGCTCTCGGAGCTTTGGCACGGTACGCGTGATTTGCATACGCAGCGGGTGGAGTGAAGGTCTTTCTGCACGGCACGTCGTTCGCGAACGACGTGCCAAGAACAGAAAAACCAGGGGTGAGTAAATACCCCACTCCGGGCCTCTATCAGACAGTTCAGCCAGAGGTCGGACAGTGGCGATCGCCACCGCGGTTTTCGCGTTTTACCCTAAAAAACAACAACTCGCCCTTCCGCAGGGAGAGTGCGTTTTAGCTGTGGTAAACGGAGCGGAAAACCACGATATTGAATTCTGCACAAGACTATCATGGGAGTTATCCCCTGTCAAGAAAAAACTGGCGAACGTGTCAAGGGGATAGAAATACTGATGATTTGCCAGTTCAAATAAACAGTTTTTAAGCTTAATTTTAGGAAAATATGCCAATCATTGCCAGTAAGTCTTGACAAAAATTAGCCGTTGTGCTAGACTGCTCGGTCAGCATGATCCTTCTCCCGAAAGACATGGTGGGTTCGTCCCGATGTCGGCTTCGGCCGTTCGACGGGGCACAGGCGTCTCCTTGCGTGCTTTTCCGGCTCCGGCTGGAAGAGTTCACGAGGCACGACTGCGGAACGCGACGCCTCGGCGTACTGCGAACCATAACCCCCCAGTTCCTTCGGTAGAAGGCCTGACGACGCGCAGAGTCCGCCACATTTCCCCTGTTGACTTGGAGGAGTGCTATCCCGGAAGGCCCTCAAAAAGCCGGAAAGGACGAGTTCACCTTCGCAGGAAGTTTCCGGCTCCGGCTGGAACCCTCCTCCGAGCGAACTCGCAAGGCGTACCGCTTCGGCGGCCCGCGCCACCAACGCCTCCAAATCAACCGTGGAAACACAGGCCGGCTCAATTCTGAGTCCGGCCTGTTGCGTCTACGGGGTGTATTGATTGCGGAATATCCTTGTTCTGTCACAAACGGACGAAAGTCCAGAAGCCGTAACCAATCGGCAGAAGGAGCGCGCCATGTCGAGCCACCAGAAGACCCTAATCCAGACCAACCTCGGCCCCTTCACCACCATCTGGCACCGTACTGACCGTCGTGAGCCGACGATCCTGATCCCGCTCAGCGTGGATCAGACGACCCAGCTCAACGCGGTCGGGTTGCAGGGCTGGAGGGCGTACGAGGTGAGGCTCGAGATGATCCAGGCCGCTCTCACGAGCGAGAATGGTCTGACCCAGAAGCACCGGAAGGTGCCCCTGGGGAATGGCAACATCGCCCATCTCGACACCACGCTCATCATCTACGGTGAGAACGCGACCATCGCCGTCTCCGTCAAGAACGTGGGCACGCAGCAGACGGCGAACCTGCGGCTGGAGGTGCCCTCGGACATGCTCAAGAGCATGTCCGGCCACAGCGTGGCCCAGGTGCACATGCTCCAGCTGCAGGGGATGGTCACCTTCTTGCACGGTGCGAAAGATCCGAAGCTCCAGGCCCTGTACAAGGGCTTGATGGACAAGCTCGCCGAGACGCACGCGTGCCTCGTCGAGTACGACCGTGCCAACAAGACCCCCTCTACCGACGCGAAGTCGGAGGAGAAGGTCGAGGAGCCCCAGCCGGCCAACGCCACCGACGCGAAGTCGGAGGAGAAGGCGGCGGCCCCGACGCCCCAGCAGGGCGGGAATAAGCTCGCGCCGCCGCCGAGCAAGCAGGAGCGGGGTGCCAAGCTCGCGCCGCCGCCGAACCCGCAGGGGGGCGGCAAGTCGGTGGACAAGAAGCCCACCAAGCCGGCGGTGGACACCACCCCGCGGACGATGCAGCACCAGCTGGCATCGCTCGCGGCGAAGCTGCCCCAGGAGCCGAAGGCTCCCGTCGAGCCGCCGGCCGCGACCAAGGAGGCCCCCGCGGCCCCCGAGCAGGTCGTGACCCAGACGGAGGAGGCCCCCGTGGCCCCCGTCACCCCCGAGAGCTGAGGCTCTCGGATCTCAGTCGGAATGAGAACGCCGTCCACTTCTCAAGTGGACGGCGTTTGTGCGTTTGGCGGGTTTTTTTGTTTTACGGCACCTGCTACAATAGTCGGGTAAATACCTCCCGCATGTCACAGAAATCACGGAAGAACGGCAAGAAAGAGAAGTCCGAAGAAAAAGAACCACGATTAGACGCGCTGGAGCTGAGCGATGACACGAAACGCGGACTCGTTACGATCGTCCTATTGATCGTGGCGATCCTCTTTACTCTCTCGGCGTTCGGCCTGGCGGGTATCATCGGCGAATACTTGAACGGGTTCAATCACAAGCTGCTCGGCAAGCTCTATTTCTTGCTGCCGATTTTTCTGCTCTTCGTCGCCACCGGTCGTTTGCGCAGCACATGGAAAGCCTTTGACGCCGCCGGCAAGCTGGGCGCTGGGCTTTTCATTCTGATGCTCGGTGCTTTTATCCATCTCATGATGGCCCGGCCGGACGGCATCGTATTTGGAAAGAATCTTGAAGCAGGCGGAGGCTACCTCGGCATGCTGATCAGCTATCTCTTAGAGCAAGGCTTGGGCTTCTGGGGCGCTTGCATCGTTCTAACAGGAGGCATCCTGGCCTCTGCGCTCCTCCTCTTCAAAACATCGCTTGAACGCTTGGTGTTCCCTCATCAAGCCTTCCTCGCCTTCTTGAAGAAGAAGCCGGAGGACAACGGCGGCACGATCGGTGCCAGCCCGATGCCGCCTCAGGAAACGAAACCCTCTTTTGCCTCGAAAGAGATGGAGGACGAGGACGGCGAAACCATGCCGGTACCGATCATGGCCGAAGAGCCGGTCGAGTTCGGTCTCAAGAAAAAAGTGTGGCGCAAGGTGACGCTGCCGCTCGATCTTCTGAACAACAAATCGACGAAACCGACATCGGGCGACATCGGACGCAATCAGCACATCATCCAAAAGACGCTGGAGAATTTCGGCGTCCCGGCGGAAATGGGCGAAGTCTCGGTCGGCCCGACCGTCACGCAGTTTACGTTGAAGCCGCATGACGGCATCAAGCTCAACCGCATCACGGCGCTCAACAACGACTTGGCGCTCGCGCTTGCCGCGCATCCGATCCGCATCGAGGCGCCGATCCCGGGCAAGTCGCTTGTCGGCATTGAAGTGCCGAACCAAGCCGTGGCGATCGTGAACCTGCGCGAAGTTCTTGAATCGCAGGAGTTCCGTTCTTCGCATGCATCGCTGCGCGTCGCGCTCGGCAAGGACGTCGCCGGCAAACCGTGGCTCGCCGATCTCGCCAAAATGCCGCACATGCTCGTCGCCGGTTCAACCGGTTCAGGAAAAACCGTCTGCTTGAACTCGATCATCGTGTCGCTTCTCTACAGCCACGGTCCGGACGAGCTCCGCTTCATCATGGTCGATCCTAAGCGCGTCGAACTCACCGCGTACAACAACATCCCGCACCTTCTCGTCCCCGCGATCACCGAAGTTCCGAAGGCACTCAACGCCCTCAAGTGGACCATCGGCGAGATGGATCGCCGCTTCACGCAGCTCGCGCGCTACGGCAAGCGCGATATCGGTTCCTACAACGAAGCGTCCGACGAAAAGATGCCGTACCTCGTCGTTGTCATCGACGAGCTCGCCGACCTCATGGTTTCGAGCGCGGGCAAGGACATCGAAACCTGCATCATCCGCCTCGCACAAATGGCGCGCGCGGTCGGTATTCACCTGATTCTCGCAACGCAGCGTCCGTCCGTCGACGTCATCACCGGTCTCATCAAAGCGAACTTCAATGCCCGTATTGCGTTTGCCGTCGCGTCCGGAACCGACTCGCGCACGATTCTCGACTCGCTCGGCGCGGAAAAGCTTGTCGGCCGCGGCGACATGCTGTTTACGTCCGCCGAACTTTCCAAGCCGAAGCGCTTGCAAGGCACTTATATTTCCGACAACGAAATCAAGAAAGTGACGGACTTCATCAAGAGCAACTTCGACGCGCCGGACTATCAAAATGAAATCGTCGATCGCCTCGGCAACACGTCGAACGGCGTCACGTTCAACGATGACGGCGGTGGCGATGAGCCGCTCCTTCAAGAAGCGCAAGACATCGTCGTGCGCGCCGGCAAAGCATCCGCTTCGTTCCTGCAGCGCCGCATGAAGATCGGTTATGCGCGCGCGGCCCGCATCCTTGACTTGCTTGAAGAGAAGGGTGTGATCGGCCCCGGCGACGGCGCCAAGCCTCGCGACATCTTGATGGCGCGTCCCGCTGGCCTCCCCGAAGAATCAGACGACGAACACGCCGATGGCGAGAATCCGGACGAGGGTGTAGTGTAGCGAGACTATGGTTGCATTTCAGGAAAAGGCGCTCGACGATCGCACGATCGGCGAAGCCCTTCGCGACGCTCGCCAAGAACGCGGTCAATCGATCGAGGAGGTTGAACGTGCGACGTCCGTCGGGAAAAAATACATCGCCGCGCTCGAGAATAACGATTTGAAATCGTTGCCCGAGGCCGTCTATACGAAGAAGTTCGTGAAGGCGCTCGCTGCGTTTTACGGCATCGATCCGGACGCGGCCGCCGAAAGCTTGCTCAAAGAAATGTCGGCTGGTGCCGGAACCATGACAACCCGGCACCCCATCAACTTCGTAGCCGGCCGTTCGCTCGTCTCCTCGCCTATCTTGTTCAAATCGGTAGCGATCGTGCTCGTGCTTGTCGGCATCCTGGGTTACTTCGCCTTTTCCGTGCGCAGTATCTTGAAACCGCCGAGCATCACGCTCTACTCGCCCCACGACGACCAAGTCCTCCCAACCAGCCGCGTCGTCCTGGAAGGCCAGACGGAACGGGAAGTTGATCTGTCCGTCAACGGTGAACCGGTCTCGATCGAAGCGGACGGTTCCTTCAAAGACGTGCTGAATCTGCCGTCCGGCGTTTCCACCCTGCGCCTCATCGCCAAGAAAAAACACTCCAGAGAAAACGTCATCTTCATCAAAGTTGTAATCGATGAGCCGAGAATGCCCGACAGTGCGAGCGAAACAGAGCCCACCCCCTAAGATATCCCCAGGCGAGCACTTGCCGTGTTCGCCTTTTGTTCATCTACACTGTTGACATCGCGTTTCTGGATATGAAAGGACGCAACGCGTAAGATGTCTAAGCATTCATTTCTAACGAGCACGTATGGCGAAGGCAGTTGTTGATGAGCGATTCAGAGCGACGGAAGAAGCGATCAACCAGATCCGCAGCAAGTTCGGCGACGGTTCTATCATGCGCCTGGGCGAGGCCAAGAAGATGCAGGTCGATGCTATCCCCACAGGATGCCTCTCCCTCGATCTTGCGCTCGGTATCGGAGGCGTACCGCGTGGCCGCGTCGTTGAAATTTACGGACCTGAGTCTTCCGGTAAAACGACGTTGGCGCAGCACGTGATTGCGGAAGTCCAGAAAATGGGCGGTCTTGCCGCCTTCGTTGACGCTGAGCACGCGCTCGACCCGGCCTACGCCGAAAAAATTGGCGTGAAGATCAACGACATGCTGATCTCTCAGCCGGATACGGGCGAGCAGGCGCTCGATATCGTCGAAACTCTCGTGCGTTCGGGCGCCGTTGACGTGATCGTCGTCGACTCCGTTGCCGCACTCGTCCCGAAAGCCGAAATTGAAGGCGAAATGGGCGATTCGCACATGGGCCTTCAAGCGCGCCTCATGTCGCAAGCGCTCCGCAAGCTGACCGGCATCGTCTCCAAGACGAAAACCTGCGTTATCTTCATTAACCAAATCCGCATGAAGATCGGCGTCGTCTTCGGCAACCCCGAAACGACGACCGGCGGCACAGCTCTCAAGTTCTACGCCTCGATGCGCATCGAAGTGCGCCGCTCGGCCCAGCTGAAGAAAGAGGAAAAGGTCATCGGCAACCAAGTGAACGTGAAGGTCGTAAAGAACAAAGTCGCTCCTCCGTTCCGTACGACCCAGTTCGAAATCATGTACAACGAAGGCATTTCGCTTTCGGGCGATACGCTCGACACGGGCGTTCTCCATGGCGTAATCCAGAAGAACGGCAACTCCTACACGTTCAATGGCGAAAAACTCGGCGTTGGACGCGAAACGGCTAAGGCCTTCCTGAAGGAAAACCCCAAGATGATGAAGGCGGTGCGCGAGCTTGTCATGAAACAGGTGAACGCAGGCAACGCCGCCGAAGCCGTCGAAGAAGCGGAATATCGCGCAAAAGTAGAAGAGGCGGCAGCGGCCTGAACCAAAAACCCTCGGTGTAAACCGAGGGTTTTTCTTACGCTTTCTTCTTTTTACGAGGTTGATGCCGGTGTTTGATGGCACCGCATTTACAGCCGTGCGGAGCGATATAGTGCTCGAAGTAGTCCTTGCCGTAATCAACCGTGAGTTCCTCCCCCGCCTTGATCTTCTTCAGCGCATAATAGAATACGCGACCGCTTTTCCTGATACTGTAATCGCAATTCGGCTTGCAGGAATGGTTGACATAGCGCGCAAGATTCTTCCTCGAAGATCCGTCGATGTTCACGTTCTTTTTCACTTCAAAGATATAGCGATTCGAGAGCGTGTCGGCTTTCGCGTCGTTGACGCGCTTGCCACTATATTCGACGATTGTTTGCCCCTTCCTAATGTCTTCAACACAAACAAGACCGAGGCCGCTGAGGCCTCGTTTTCTTTTGAGCGTTGCGGCGGGGATGGGTTCGTACCGCTTCAGGCCCATACGGCGAGAATCGCGCCCATGAGCATGAGTCCAACGAGCTGATAGGCAGCGTTGATGAGCGCAGAGTTTTTGCTCTTGCCTTCAAAGGCGACGTATTGAACGATCAGCGTCACTTGGAAGCCAAGCCATACCCAAAACCCCGTTTGAGCGCCTTCCAACCACGTCACTGAGGCCGTGTAGTCGACGAAGTGAGCCAAGATATACGCCGTAAGCAATGCCGTGGGCACCATGAGCATCATGGCCTTTTGCCCTTCTTTCCTCATTTTCTCGTCGATCGTCTTATTCGGATCCCAACCCATGGATTTCATCCAGGCTTTGCCGAACAACGGTCCGTACCAAAAGGAACCGAGGATCATGTGGAGGGCCGCCACGGCAAGCACCGCCCAGAGATTCACGCTGACGTCGTAGATCATAATGCGTTAAAAAGAAAATCTGCCTTTATGGTAGGCAGATTTCCCCTTCTTGTCTATTGGTTGGCGCGTTCGACGTATTCGCCGGTGTCCGTGTTAATGGAGACCAAATCGCCTTCTTTGATGAAGATCGGAACTTTGATCTTGTACCCGGTTTCAAGCGTCACTTCCTTGCTGATGTTGCCGGAAGAGTCGCCGCGGACGGCATCGAAGGCTTCCGTCACCTTGAGCACCATTTTCTTCGGAAGCACCACGTTCAGACATGCACCTTCGTAGAAGAACCCTTGGATCTCCTGACCCTCCTTCAGATAATTCGCCTTTTCTTCAAGCACTTCCTTGGGAATGAAGATTTCCTCGAAGCTCGACTGGTCCATGAAATACCAGTTCTTGCCGTCGTTATAGGTGTATTGAAGGTTGCGGCGATCCAAGTCGACAAACTCGACGGTTTCCGCAGCTTTGTACGTGTTTTCAAAGACTTTACCGGTGCGGGCGTTCTTGAGACGGGTGCGAACGAACGAACCGCCCTTGCCCGGGTTCACATGCTGGAACTCCACGACGATATGGGGCTCGTCCTTAAACATCACGACGGATTCTTTGTTGATTTCGTTGACGGAAGGCATAGCGTTGTTTACTTCCCGGCAAGTATAGTCGCACAGGGAATTCTTGACAAGACCGAGCTTCAGCGGTCCTGACCGCTTTTTTTGAAAAGCGAATCTGCCGGAAAAGCAATGACGTTTCTAATATCCGTCTCGCCCAGAAGCAACATCACGAGCCGATCAACGCCGAGCGCAATACCTCCCGCCTCAGGCATTCCCTCCTCGAGGGCGGAAAGAAAATCTTCGTCCACGCCATGATCAAAGCGACCGAGGGAAGTGCGTAGCGCCTGTTCTTCTTGCAAACGCACGCGCTGCTCGGCGGCGTCCGTCAGTTCCGTGAACGCGTTGGCAATTTCCAATCCGCCGATATAGAGCTCGAAACGTTCCGCGTAGCGAGGATCGCGTGAGGATGCCTTGGAGAGCGCCGCCATCGAAACTGGATACTCATACAGAAATGTCGGCTGTTCAAGCCCGAGCTGCGGTTCAACTGCGTTCAGAAAGACAAGGAAAAAAGCGTCGTCCCAAGACACGTCGGCATCCAACATATGTCCCAATTTTGCCGCAGCGTCGAGAAGAATGCCTTTGTCCTCCAGTGCGCGATCAAGATCGATACCTGCGTATGTTCGCATCGCCTCTCGTACGGAGAGACGCTGCCAGACCTGATCAAGATCGATCGTTTTCCCGCGCCAAACAATCGCCGTCGTGCCGATCGTCGAACGCGCTACGTCTTTCACAAGCGCCTCGGTTTCATCCATGATGTCCGTGTAATCGGCTTGCGCGCGATACCATTCGATCATCGTGAATTCCGGGTTATGGCGGCCGTGAAATGCCTCTCCATTCCGAAAGCACTTCACGATCTGATAGATGCGCGAGAAGCCGGCGACTAAGAGCTTCTTCATCGCATATTCCGGAGACGTGATGAGCGCCGCCGGGTACGCGTTACCATGCGGGTCGACGACCGTCGTTCGAAACGGATCAAGATGCGGTTCCATGCCGGGTTTCGCAACCACGACCGGCGTTTCAACTTCAAGGAAACCGCGTGCGTCAAAAAAGGCGCGGATGGCCGTGACGATTTTGGCACGCGTCTCAAGATTCCTTCGGAGACGCGCATCGCCTTTCAGTTGTTTCCAGCGTGGTTCCATAGATACGGAAATCCCGACGTTTGGCGTCGGGATTTCGTACGTCTTACTTGATGACGAACGGCATCAAGGCAAGGACGCGGGCTTTCTTGATGGCGTTGGCCAGCTTGCGCTGGTGCCAGCCGCAAACGCCGGAGCGGCGGCGCGGAACGATCTTGGCGTAGGAGGAAGTGAAGCGGCGAAGCATCTGCGTGTCCTTGTAATCGATGACATCGATTTGGTTCACGCAGAAGAAGCAGTGCCGGTCATGTCCCAATTGGGTTTTCTTCTGTGGAGGCATATTTTAGAACGGAATGTCTTCAACTTTGATTTCCTCTTCGGCGGGAGCGGCGGTGGCGGCGAATTCCGCGACCGGTGAGGCGTCGCGCTGGGCGGGAGCCCATGCGGCGCTGGCGTTTCCGGAACCTTGGGGCGCTTTGTCCAACATGATCATGTTGTCAGCGACGATTTCCGTGCGGTTCTTTTTGACGCCGTCCGTACCCTGCCATTCGCGCGTTTGCAGACGACCTTCCACGAAGACCTTGCGGCCCTTGCCGAGGTACTGCTTGCAGATGTCCGCGAGCTTGCCCCAGGCAACGATATTGTGGAATTCGACGCGTTCCTGTTTCTGTCCGGAGGCGTCCTTCCAAGTGCTGGAGGTCGCAACGCCGAAGGTGGCCACGTTTTGGCCATTCGGTGTCGTCCGGGTTTCCGGGTCACGCGTGAGATTGCCGATCAGCTGTGCGCGATTGAGGTTCATACGATTTTACCCTCGAGGATCTTGTCGATGTTCTTCTCCACTTCGTTCATGTCGACTTCGACCTTCTTCTCTGCGGCCTTGGGGGCGGCAGCGGCCTGGCGCGCGCGAGTTTCGCGATCGGCGGATTCGCCGCGGCGCGGGGCTTCGCGATCGATCTCTTCCATGGCGCTCAGTTTGAAGACCGGCTTGGCCTTCGGGTCCTTGATCATCAGGCTGTGGCGCAGCACGTCGGTGTGCAAGCGCAGAAGCTCGTTGAGAGCGGCAACCTTGGACGTTTCGAGGTCCATGTCGACCAGGATGTAGTAACCGTAGCGCACGTGGTTGACCGGGTAGGTCAACTTGATCTTACCGACCATTTCGTTGCGGGAAATGGTGACGCCCAGACCGGTCAACGCCTTCGTAATGGCGTCGATCACCGGCTGGAGCTCCGTCTCGGCGTAGGTCGCCGGGATGATGTAGAGGAGTTCGTAGCGGGACATAATTTAATAGAATTTCCCGGAACATGGGCTGGTTCCGATGGAAAGGCTTGTATTATCGGGGCTTTCGCCCAGTTGTAAGCAACGGGACGATACCACAAGGCCTAAAAAGGCGCAAGACCCGGTCTCTAAAAAACGACCTTGTGGGTTCGCGTATGACGTTATGGCCTGGCACGTCGCTCGCGAGCGGCGTGCCCTGCCCGATTGACGTGAGAGCTGTTATCATCTATAGTAAGACGTCATATGAAGTACGCCTTTGTCCTCGGACGCGAACCCGGACTCTCGACCGCCGAACTCATCGCTACGCTCAAAGCGGCCGATGTCGGTTTTGATCCGAAAAACGCCATCTTTTCCGCCTCCATCCTGGTCGCGGAAACGGAAAAACCTTTGAACGCGGCTTTTTTCCATACGCTCGGCGGCTCAATTAAGATGGCGGAAGTCCTGGGTGTCAGCGATAAAAACCTCGAGGACGACCTTTTCAACGTGCTCTCCGGCATGGGCAGCGATACTTCCCTCGATTTCGGCATCAGCCTCTACTCCACCGAACCCGTTCTCAGTAAAAACTACCGGTCGCTCGAGTTTGGGCTGAAAGCGCTTTCGCTCACGTTGAAAAAGCGCCTGAAGGAAAGCGGTCGTTCGATTCGCGTCGTCTTGAATGATGCTCCGGCGCTCAGTTCCGTCCAAGTCGACAAGAACCGCCTTATCGATAAAGGCGGCGAACTTATGCTGCTGATCGGCCAAGGCGCTGCGCGTATCGCCCGGACGATCGCCGTGCAGGCTTTTGAGGATTTTTCCGAGCGCGACTTCGGCCGCCCGGCCGCAGATGCGAAAAGCGGCATGCTTCCGCCGAAACTCGCCCGCATGATGGTAAATATCGCCAGCGCCTCGAAAGACGAAACGCTGCATGATGCCTTTTGCGGATCCGGAACGATTCTTACAGAAGCGGCCACGCTCGGTTTCAAGAAACTCAGCGGTTCCGACATCAGCGAGCGCGCCGTCGCCGATACGAAGAAGAACCTTGAATGGATTTTGTCGCAGCGCGACCTGCGCGCGGACGTGAACGTGTTTCACTCCGACGTGAAGCATCTTCCGGAAAAAATGCCGAAAGCGTCGGTAGGCGCGATTGTTTCCGAACCGTATCTCGGTCCGCCGTTGCGCGGTGGAGAGTCGGATCAGAAAATTCATTTCGAGTATCTCGAGCTCATGGGCCTCTACCGCCGTGCCTTTGACGCTTTCTCGAAAGTCTTGAAGCCGGGGGCGAAAGTCGTCTTTGTCTTCCCCGTCTTCGGCAACAAACACGTCAACATCCTGCGCGAACTCGAAGACTACGGTTTCCGGGCTGAGGGCCTTCTACCGTCTGCGGCGGTCATGGCGCTGAACCTCAAAAGCTCGACGGGGCTGCTCTACAAGCGCCCCGACCAGAAAGTCGGACGCGATATTTTCCGCTTCCGCTTCAATCCGTCCTAAACAGCAGTTCAAACGAAAAGCCTTGACAAAAAGGCTTTTTTCGTATATGGTCACTCGTCGTCGGCCTTTGGCCGGCGCATGGTTCCTGTCCTTTCAACCCCTAATTCGTCGGGATCTCCCCGACGAATTTCCTCCATCAAAGGAGCGCACATGAGCGAGAAGCCTCTGGTATCAGACCTCACAATACCCGAACTCGATCTCAGGCTCCCCGGAGCCGTGAAGAAGGGCCGGCGTACGTACGACCCGGGGACCGCAATCTTGTGTCCCGGGCAGATGGTCGAGGCCCTCTACCAAATCCATCGCGGCCGGGTCGACATGGTCAGTGAGCTGGGCACCTCGCGAGAGGCGCGCGAGACTTTCTCGCGCGATTCGGATGACCAGTTCTCGCCGATGCTCGGGGGTCGATACTTCTTCACGAAGCGCCCGAGCAGTCGTCACTACATCGCGGTGACAAGCGTCGAGGCCATAATCCTCGACTACGACGTGCTCAAACGCATGTTCAAGAACCGTGACGGCAGTACCCTACCCATCGTACGTGAGCTGCTCAGGTCCTCCGACATGCTCGTCGAGGAAGCCAAGATGGAGCTGGCGGTTCGGCATGTGACGACCGGTGCTTCGGGGTTCAAATACGATGCGGCGAACTTGGATGGCCTCTTGCGCCACAACAAGAAAGACGCGTACACGAAGAACCCCGATTTCCTCCAGTTCATCGAGGAGCAGTTCCTCGAGTTCGCGCAGAGCATTCTGCTTCGCTGGTGCGGGGAATGGATCAAGGACGACGTGGGGGGCGAAGAGGTGACCAACATCAAGCTCGAGCCGTACAAGATCGGACTATGACTCTCGTCCGGCCGTTCCGTCTCGGAACGACCGGGCTTTTTTTATTTCACCACTGCCTATTGTCCGATCCTGAAATGCACGA
The DNA here is from genome assembly GCA_052034355.1 of Minisyncoccota bacterium. Lineage (GTDB taxonomy): Bacteria > Patescibacteriota > Patescibacteriia > SG8-24 > DYFX01 > DYFX01. The sequence continues at coordinate 12,386 of JBPOIQ010000012.1, read as the reverse complement.
CGTCACCGTCTTGCATGACGTAGTCTTTGCCTTCCGTGCGGAGTTTCCCCTTTTCGCGGGCGCCAGCTTCGCCAAGTTCGACGAAGTCTTTCCAGTTCAGAATTTCGGCGCGGATGAAGTTCTTTTCGAAATCAGTGTGAATCACGCCGGCGGCTTGCGGGGCTTTCGTCCCCTTTTGAATCGTCCAGGCACGTGTTTCGATCTCGCCCGAGGTGAGGAACGTCTGGAGACCGAGAAGATTGAAGGCGGCTTTGATGAGGCGATCGAGGCCGGATTCGGTCATGCCGTAGGTCGACATGAATTCCTTGGCTTCCTCCGGGGAAAGCGTTGCGATCTCCGATTCGATTTTGACCGAGATTGGCAACTGCTCGTCCGGCTTCAGGAAATCCAATTTGAAGTTGGCCGCGAGCTGCGTTTCGTCGACGTTCAAGACGTAGAGCATCGGCTTCATCGTCATGAGCTGCGACTCTTTCATCGCCAGCGCTTCGTCGTCGGTGAATTCGGTTTCTTTGGCAAGCTTGCCGGCGGAGAGCGTCGCAAACGCTTTTTCAAGCGCCGTGAGGAGAATTTCGTTCTCGCGGTCTTTCCCGCCTTTTTGCGCGCGACGAACGCCCTCGATGCGTTTTTCGACAGTCGAGAGGTCGGCGTAAATCAGCTCGAGGTTGATGACTTCGATGTCTGCTTTGGGATCAACCTTGTCATGCACGTGCGTCACGTCCTTGTTTTCGAAACAGCGCGCGACGTGCGCGATGGCGTCGACTTCGCGGATGTTGCTCAGGAACTTGTTGCCGAGACCCTCGCCTTTCGAGGCGCCTTTGACCAGGCCGGCGATGTCGACGAATTCGATGATGGCCGGGACGATTTTGGCTGCTCCAGAAACCTTAGCAAGCGCCTCAAGGCGTTCGTCGGGTACGGCAACGACACCCACGTTCGGCTCGATGGTGCAGAACGGGTAGTTAGCGCAGTCGACCTGCTTTTTGGTGATGGCGGAGAAGAGCGTGGACTTACCGACGTTTGGCAGTCCGACGATGCCGATTTTGAGCGACATGCTGGATGAAGAGTTTAGCGACGTTGACGCCGGTCACCTTTTCGAATTCGGCGAAGGCGGGCGTGCGATTAACCTCAAGAAGATACGGCTTTTTACCGACGATGGCAAGGTCGACCCCCGAGAGGCCGTAGCCGAGCGTTTTTACGGCTTTCTCGGCGATGCGGCTCCAAGCTGCTGGCACTTCAGCTTTCTCACCCGAGGCACCGACCGCGACGTTGTGGCGGAAGTCCCCTTCCGGCGAATATTTCCGCATTGCGCCGACCGCTTTGCCGCCGATCACGATGATGCGATACTCGGCTTCGATCTCGAGGTATTCCTGGAAGGTAAAGAATCCGACCAAAGCATCTGACAAGTATTTTTTCGTTTCCTTGGAATTCTCAAGAAGGTACACATACTTGCCGCGGCTGCCGTGAATTCCTTTGGCAACGATCGGCCAAGAAAAACCCTTGAGATACTTGCCGGCACGATCAAGTTTCAACGTTTGGATGCTCTTGGGAATGGGCAAGCCGGCGTCCAGCAACTTCCAGTAGTCGTAGATTTTGCTGCGGACAAAACTGCCGTCGGCCATCGAAGGTTCAAAAACATAGACACCGCGTGCCTTGGCCCAGGCCGCCAAAAGCAACGCTTCCGGAATGAGGGAAGGCGGGAAATGCCTGAAATAGACGGCGTCATACTGTGCGTCAAACGGCTTGCCGCCGATCAGCACGCGCGTACGCACGCTGCGCAAATCAAAATCGATCTCGCGGAAGCGGCGTACGGATACGGAATGCCCGAGTTTGCGGCCTTCAAGGCGCATACGGCGGTTTTCGTAGACGTTCGGGTTGGCGATGACGAGGAGTTTCATGTTGCGATAGGCTAACAAGAAAAGCTCAGCACGTAAAGCATCGATAGGGCATTTGTCGAGCGGGGTACAGCACACTGTTTGACCAATAATAGTCATCTTCTGCAAAATGCACGATAAGAAAAAACGCACCTGGAGCCGCGCCTTGCGTGGCGTTTTTCCAAATGCGGCGTTTCGCGTGAGAACGGAGCGTTTCGCGCGTTGGCCAAGGCACGTCGTTCGCGAACGACGTGTCAAGGACCAGAGGACCGAATGAACCAAGGTCAAAGCGTCCTAGTGCCTAGCGCTTGTACTCCCGGAGGACGGGGAACGCGCTGCGGCAGAACCGGTTGCCGACGTGGTCGCCGTTCAGCCCCGCGTCCGCACCGTAGCTCGAGACGCCCGGCATGCACGCCCACCCGCCGTAGCCAGGCACGTCGAGCAGGAGGGCGGCGGCGAGGGCGTACGGCACCTTTTCGCCGTCCATCTGCCGGACCCACTCCGGGGACTGGCACGCGGCGTACAGGACGGCGAAGCCCGCGAGCTGCGCGGCCTGCGCCTGCTGGACGTCGCGGCCGATGAGGCCGTCCTTCCGGCTCCAGTTCGCGCCGAGATCGACGACCTCGACGACGGTCTGGTTCGGCGTGAACAGCTTGGCGCCAGCGAGCAGCTTGACCCGCTTCTCGTCGACGCCCTCGGCGTACGCGGCGCGCAGCTGGTAGTAGCGGTCGCCGTGGGACTCGCGCATGCGATCCCGGGCGTACAGGAGCGTCGCCGGGACGGACTCGCGGTAGACCGTGATCACGATGTCGAGAAGTGGGTTCTTGCCCGACTCGGCCTCGTAACCGGCGATCGTCCCGTTCTCCGTAGCCAGCGCGACGGCCGCGTCCACGTCCGCGGGGTTGATCCCGGGCCAGGACTTGACCTGCGCGATCTTGTTCGCAAGCGGGGCGAAGCGGCCGTGAATGCGGCGGAAGGCGGGCTGTTCGCGCATCGCGGCGAGCATGACCTTGAGAACATCGGGATTATCGATCAGCTTGACAACCTCCTCGGCTGTCAGGTCGGTCGCGCCTAGGATACGATCGAACTGATCCCACTGGCCTTTCGGCAGGGTTGCAAGACGAGCCATGGCGAGTCTCCTTCGGTGAAACCGTTGAGCGAGCGTCGTTCCGCAGCATGCGGCGTAGACGCGAGCTCATTGAAAACGGCGGCTTGGGACCAAGCTTTTGGCCTCAAAACGCCGGTTTCAACATGATCCAAGCTCCTGAAAGAACAACCTAATTTTCCATAAAACAGCTCAAAAGTCAAGGCCTTGCCTGCGCAAGCGCAGCAATAATAACAAGAAGGGTTTGCTTTGACTTTAACTTTTTAAGTTTATGTTCAATAAAAGCCGCTTGAGCTTGTGTCAAAAATTCGACCGCGCATCTACACACCCAAGGGCATCCTGATTTTGTAGAGGTGGTTTGCCCCCGATTATGTTCTTCGATTCTTCGACTCAAATTATTCGTTGACCCAATGTAGTAGCGATCCAACCGTTCGGAGTACAGAATGTAGAGAAATCCAGGCATACACATCGATTAACAAAAAAACCCTCGCTTGCGCAAGGGCTCTTTTGGTGGACCGTAAGAGATTCGAACTCTTGACCTCTTCCATGCCATGGAAGCGCTCTACCAACTGAGCTAACGGCCCGTGCAGATTTGATTGTAACGATTCGAACTCTTGACCTTCCCGCGCATGCGGGACGCTCTACCAACTGAGCTAACGGCCCGTGCAGATTTGATTGTAACGATTCGAACTCTTGACCTTCCCGACGTACGTCGGGACGCTCTACCAACTGAGCTAACGGCCCATAACAGGGGGAAATGTATCAGTTCCCATAAAATTGATCAAGACCCCCTTATTGACCGGGGTGATTCAGCGGACTTACAGTACCGGCTGGAGGTGTCGTTATGCCCGAGAGAGTCCTTGGAAGAAAGCCTGGAGAGCTTTGCAACATCTGCGGAACCGGGCGCCTTGTCGCCCAGTTCCAAGCCCAACACAGGTGCAACACGCGCATTGGTGGGCCACCCGGTCCGTCTCCGACGTTGCACCACCTCGTCTGCTCCGGTTGCGGCCTGTGGTATGCGAGCGCTGTGGGTGGCAATCTCAACGACTTGTTGGGGGTGCAGGCCAACGAGACGTTCAAGAACCCCGCGACGCAACCGGAACAGTGCCATCAGTGCAAGGAACCGGTGTCGAGCTACACTGTTTCTACGGGATTCGTGGCGTACCGGGGCTCGGAAGACGACCTGCACGCGCTGAGGCTTCTGTACTGTCACTCCTGCATCCTGCTCCTTTGGAAGTTTCCGTCGCGGGCCGAGCAACTCTTCGAAAAGTTGCCCTCTCTCGAACCTGCGCTCAAAGAACTGAAAACACCCCGCTGAGCGGGGTGTCTTTTTTACTACGGCTTCACCGGTTCCGGCAGACCTTCCTCGGCAGGGGCTGCGGCTCCCGCTTTCTTGGCTTTGAGATCATCAAGCCGTTTCTGCACATCTGCGTTTCCCGGGTTCGCTTTGGCGACTTCTTCGATCTGACCGATTGCGCCGTCGAGATCGCCCTTCTCTTCCAGCATGGCGGCCAGATACCAGCGGGCGTTCGAGTATTGCGCTTCAAGACCGATCAAGCGGCGCAATTCCGTAATCGCCTTATCAACCTGCTTGTTCTGGTAGTAAAGGATCGCCAGTTGGAAGCCGACGCCAAGGTCATTCGGGGTGGCATTGCGAACGGACTCGAGCTTCGCCATGGCTTCATCAGCTTTGCCTTCCGCTTGCAGAAGAAGCGCCATCCAATAGTTCGCAGCGGCGTAATCCTGCTTAAGCGCCAAAGCTTTTTCCAACGATTCGCGCGCCTTCTGCTGAGATTCCTTCACGGTCTTTTCCAACGACGCTTTCACGTCGTCCTTGAGATCCTTGCCATTTCCGATTCTCTGACGAGCATCTTCCGCCACGCCAAGCTCGATCTTGGCCAGTTCCGTGTGATAAATCGGGTTGTTCGGTTCGAGATCAACAGCCTTTTGATATGCCTCGCGAGCGGCCGGGATCGCACCCTCGACAGCTGGGCCGAGGTCGCGGTACATGCCGGCGAGCGAAGACCAGGTCTGGACGTTCGAAGGGTTGAGTTCGGTGGCTTGGCGTCCGGCATTCACGGCGTTTGCCGCGAGCAAGGTCACCTGGCGCGCCTGTTCATCTGTCGGCTTAGTTCCCGCCTCTGCTGCGATACGATTCGCTTGAACCGCGAGCGCTTGGGAAAGGGCGCGGTAGTAGAGGTCGTTATGGCTATTCAACTGCGTGGCGCGCAACAGTTCCTGGGCGGCAAGATCCGCACCCTGCTTCGTGGTGACGTCAGTCGTAATGCCACGCTGGTAGTGAGCCTCGGCGACCAAACGCTGTCCCTGAAGGTACACGCCCGCGATCGAAAAAATAACGGCGACAATGAACATGAACGAGAGGCCGAGCGCCGCGCGCGGCGACTGATCAAACCGCGCCTCCGAGCGACCCTGCCATTGGAGCGCGACGAGCATGGCCGTCAGCATCCAGAAGGCGAACTCAAGGGTCATGTTCGAAGAGTAGAAGGCCTTGCCCAGAAGGAGCGTGACCCACGCCGAGAACGTCGCGAGCGTTACGAGCCAATCATCGTGACCGCGCCAGAGCCTAATCTTCGTGCGCACCGCCAAGAAGATCGCCATGACGAGGAAAGCGGCCAAGCCAAGGATACCGACCGTCGCCAGCATCGTGAGAAGCCGTGAGGACGACCGATCAAAAGGAACGCTCCAGAAACTGGTGCTATTGAGATCTCTCGAACGGAATTGCGTGTAATCGTAGAGGAAAGTACCCGGGCCGGATCCGAAGAGCGGTTGATTCGCCAGCGCTTCACGTGAAATATTCCAGCTCGCTTGGAGCGACGGCATAACTTCCGCCGGAAGATTCAGGTTGAAGGGGAAGCGGATGAAGATGAACAAGGCCGCAATCACCATCGCGGCCATCGGAATGGCCAGCATCGTGATTTGAAGGTCGCGATCCGTCTTGAGCATGCCGTAGGCCACGAGCACGGCGCAGCCCGCGATCAAGATGAGCCAGAGCGCCCAGAATTGAAGGGCGGCAATGTAAAGCGCACCGAGGGCGAGCAGAACGCACATCAAAAGTTTGCGAGCACCCGTAAACTTCCCTCCTTTTGAAGGCATGAGCATGAGGCCCATGACGAGCGCCATCGCCATCGCTGCATATATACCGACGGAATTGGTGGTTCCCAGCGTGTTGAACGCGGCATTGCTGCCGGCCGTCCCAGGCAGGATTCTAAAACCAAAAGCCTGGATCACGGACTGCGTAACGACCAGAAGCGCGCCGAGCGACAACCAACCAAGGGCTTTTTTGACGTCTTTTGCGTCACGAAGAACGTTATTGGCGACAAAATACAGGAGCCCGAAACAGACCATCGTTACAAGGCCTGTTTTTTCCTGGCCAAAGTCACCGACAAGGCTGATATAACGGCTTTTTGAAAACCAAACAGCAGCGACGTAGATGAGCAGGTAGACCCCAATCAAGAGGTTCATGATGGAACCGCGCACTTCGAGCCTGCGGGTCACCAGCATTTTTCCAAGCCACGCCAAGACGGCGATGACCGTCGCTACAATTACAATGGACTGTTTAGGCAATTCCAAAACGTCGCTGAGTCCCGGGAAATAGAACAGTGGGACAACAATGAGCGACAAGTAGATCGTCCAGCGCGCGACAGCATCAGCGAACGCCGCGAGCTTCCGCCCTTCGGCGGGAGTCACCAGCGTGTCGTCCGCGCCTCCTCCAAAGACGGGCGAGTGCTCTGACATAGCCTAAATACGAAAAAAGTAAGGTCGATGAGTATCACCTTATAATATAACACACTGAGAGTATTTCCGTTCAGAGATATACACACTTCTCTGACTGAACGGAAGGAACAAAGGGATGGGACCCTCCTGAATTTCGTTCAGGAGGGTCCCCTGAGCTGCCCCGTCTGCCGTAAAACGGTAACGGAGGATTAGAAGCCGTAACCCAGGTCTTGCCAAAACACGATTTCGCACATCATTCCCTGTCCGCGCATACGAAGGAGCTTCTGCATCTCTTCGGCAAAGACGTTGCCGAAGTCGACGAAGTAGCAGCCTTCCTGCTCGGCGGGAGCGGGCGATTCGCGTTGAGGCAGCGGGCGCTGTGACGGCGAACCTTGAAAGAACATACAAGAACGGATTCTACGGGGTGATTTATTTTTGTTTACATCAAGCCAGCCCCGTTCTTGGCGACAGGATGCTTTCACGGGACTTCCCACCGATCGCGTGGCCACGCGATCATTCAGGGTCGTTCCCGGATTCGGCACCTCCTCCTTATAAGGAGAAGGGACCTGATCCGTAAGCGACGATTAGATACCTTTTTCGTGGCGGCGAATGATTCTGTCCTGATACCAGGCAAGAAGACGACGCAGGCTCCAGAGAAGGACTAGGGTACCGCCCACGACAAGCATGAGCGTGAGCCAAGGAACGACCCAAAACCTTGTTGTCGCCGTCAGGAGGCGTTCCTGTGAGCCGTAGCGAAGCTTCATTTCGGCGGAATACGGTCCGAAGGCGAAGTTTTGCCATTGCCTGGTGAAGATCGAGGTGTCCTCCTTCAACGTGCGATGCTGCCAGCTAGTCGTGTACCTTCGAGACATTCCCGGGAGAACGCTCTTGTACTCGGCTCTGTTCAAAGCAAGCACGGCCACTTCTCGGCCAAATGCATTTTTAATCGTTACTTCACCGTAGGGGCGTTCATGGACAGTTCCTTGGTTGGAGAGCAACGCTTCAAAACGTACGGGCAAACTGTCAGAGAACTTGGGGGCCGTGAATCCTGTTAGGCGCAGGTCTTCCACCACGTCACCCTCGACTCGCAAGAGAACCAGAGCTGCGGCCGTGCCGGTCACGCCGACATTCTCAGCCGTTTCACCGGATTTTGTTGCCAAGATCACTGCGCCAAAATAGCTACCCGGACCGGCATCCTGAGGGACGTTCACGTTGAAGATGAGGTCGGCTCGTTCTCCGGCCAAGAGGGTCACCTCTGGTTTGGCGAAGGTGATCCATGAACCAAGGCCGTGCCCATCGCGCACTTCGTTTGAAGGATAGAAATCCGGAATGCCGCTGGATTCATCACCGACCTTGCCGCTGAAGTTTGCTGTGCTCGCGACTAACGTCACGGGCGAAGACGATTCATTGCGAAGTTTAAGAACTTGCGACAACGCTATACCTGGCTTCGCGCTCAGATCGAATGTCGGCGGCGAAAACGTCAACGCCGAAGTCGCGCCGGGCAGGAGCAACCCGAGGCCGAGGACGAGCGCGGCAAGTACGTGAGTTTGGCGTTTCATGTTTTTAGACTTTCGCCTGGTGTTTTTTTGACTCATAGCGCTCGATCACGGCGTGCTCGTATCTGCGCATCACCCAACGCAACGCGAGCGAGAGAAGCAACACAACGGTGGCAAACGCAGCAAGGATCATCCAAGGAATCACCCAAAAACTTGTTGTCGACGAAACGAGTTTTTGCGCGCCTCCGTCGCCGTAATTGATGACGAGTGTGGCCGTGTACTTTCCGAAGGCAAAATTCCGCCATTCTTGAACGAACTCGGAAGCGCTTTTCGGTAAGCGCCTGTGCATCCACGATTCTTCAAAGCGGCGGATGCTTCCAGGCAAAACGCGTCGCTTATCTGAACCGTTCACTTCTAACGACGCCACTTGGCGCCCAAAGGTATTGGTGATGAAGATGTTGCCCACCGGGATCAAGTGCGTCGTACCGCCATTCGACAAGCGGATTGTGAAGTCGGCGGGAAGGCGCGTATATAATCGACTGTTTGAAAAGAAGCTGTTGACGGCCAATTCATCGCGCGTGTCGCCGTTTACGCGCACGAATAGAAGCGCCGATGTCGAGGCTTTTACGCCGATCTGCGGCCCGTCTTCTTTTTGCGACTCCTGAAGCGTGCCGATATGAATGGCACCGAAGTGGCCGCCGGGCTGTGCGTCTTTTGGAACGGTTATCGTAAAAGGAATATTGACGCGTTCCCCACTACCGATCGTGAACGCCTTGTCGTCCTCAATCACGATCCAATCGGCGAGTTCGTGGCCGTTTCGTATTTCGCCGGCGGCGTAAAACTCGGGCGAACCGGAGACCTCGTCATTCGGACTGAAAGTAAAGTTCAGCAGACTCGGTTTCAACGTCACGGGATACGGATCCTCGTTGTAGACATGCAACACGTCACGAATCGAGTCGCCGGGACTGGCCGTGATATTGAAGTCCGGGGGCGAGATCGTCATGGCGTGCGCCGAACGAGGCGCGAATCCCAGGATCACGAGGAGCGTCAGAAAGAGTGAGGCAGAAACGATTGTATTCTTCATATGAGTTTTTGGTGGCCCTTTCGGGACTTCGGCGCATGCCGGCGCATGCGGCGGAGCCCCGAGCCCTCCGGGTAAATCGGAGAGCCAGGGCACGGGCGCGATGGTTTCGCGCGCGTTTAGAACGTACTGGTCGCAATGAACGTCAGGACGTCGACGTAATCGTTCGCGGCCAGGGTGACCGCGGAGATTGCCGCTTTAACTAAGATGTCGGCCGTGTTGTTGGCCGTACCGTCGATAGCCGCCGCATTCGTCGTGACGATGAATTGCGGCGCCGCGCTATCCACGCCGCCAACACGGTTTCCACCGCTCGAGGAGCACACGCCGTTATACGGAGCGACGGCAGTTGCCGATCCGGTTACGGCACTCGTCGCGGAAACGCACAACCCGTACCCTTCGGTGCCGGCCACGAGATCCGTAACGCCAGCGCTGCCTGATGCGTAGGTTGTTCCGATCGTGTCCCCGCTGGCGCCCGATTCAAGAGCATCGACCGAACCGCTGCCCTGAACCGTTACCAAGGCGCCGCCAGAAGCGTTGGTATCAAGATCGAGACAGATGTGGTTGGTCGCCGTTGAAACGGCCGCTGACGTAAGCGTACCGAGCGAGACAGCATATGGAGCCGCTGATTCGGAGCCGCACGACGACTGAATATCGATATCGAACGTAAGTGACGGGCTCACCGTAGCCGTCACCGTCACTTGGTCGTCATCCATGATGGAGACGGCGAAGCTGGCGGAGTGCGACGAGGCCACTCCCAGGTCCGTCATAGTGATATCGACCGTCTGCGAACCTGCTGAGCTGGGGTTCGTGAGCGTGCCTCCTGAGGCAGTACCGAGAATCCCAAACGTAATGGTCGATGTTCCGGTAGATGACGTATACGAAGCGCTGCACGCCTTCACACGGAAAATGTTAGCGCTGGTATCAACCGCAACTCCGACATCGTTAACACCTGAACCGCACGAGACGTCGGACACGCCCGCCCCCTGCGACACCGTCGTGACCGTACGCGCGGTACCGTCATTGAACGTGAAATCCCCCGTTGTCCATGTACCCGACGCCGACGATGTGAAGCCGGCTGGGAAGTCGTAGGCAATAACATCGCTCGTTGTTGCTGAACCGCTAAACGCGTAGCTCAACGGCAACGTTGTGCGGATCAGATGATCCGCCGTGGTTGATATTTTGAGCCGCGTCATCGTGTCGCTCGTCGACGTAAAGCTGCCGGCACGAGCAGGCGCGATCGGAAGCAGCAGTGAAGCTACTGTCGCGAACGCGGTGAGCATAGCCGCAACTCGATGTATGAATCTTTTCATACTAGTTTTATTTAGTTTCGATCATAAAAGAACAAACTCTCCCGCGATGGCTGCGGAGCCCGCACCTTCCCCTCGATGCGTCGAGAAGAAATGCATCCGGCTTCTTTCCCCGGCACGTGCAGGGGAAAGAGCGATCCCGCAGGAAAGGTAACGCGCGCGGTCACGCGATACCGTCGACCTTTATCCAGCCTCCCCGCTTCGCTTAGTGCGTTGCAGAGTTAGTGTGGCCGGGAGGAGCCTCGATGATTCGGGGCTCTTCCCGACCCCCGACGAAGTCGGGAGCGGTGTCTGATCAATAAGTAGCGGTCACGGTCAGCGTAAGCGTGTCTCGATAATCGTTGTGTGCCGGTGTCACCGCCGAAATTGATGCCTTAGTCAGGAGTTCTCCATAGGCATTCGTGACGAATCCCGGTGCAAACCAGATGGTTTGATTCGAGGTTGTGAGTCCGCCGACCGCATGGTTCGTGGACGTATCGCAGCTGCCGTTGAACGGGGTTGTCGCCGAAAACCCGTTTTGCGCATTTGAGCTGCAGACGCCGTAGCCGGCTGTTCCAGCAGCAAGCGTTGCCGTGTTTGAAGCGATCGCGTCGCTCGGAACCGAATCCGACTTAAGACCCGCGCTTCTGATTTGTACGAGCTCTCCTCCTGGAGCATTGGCACTGACACGTACGCAGATACGATTCGTTGCCGTCGTCACCGATCCCGTCGAGAGCGTGCCGAGCGCGACGGTATACGGCGGACTCGACGAGCTCGTTCCGTCGCAAGCGCCAGATTGCACGGCGTATGTCACCGTAAGCGTCGCTTCACCTCTCAAACATTGATAGCCGACGCAGGCAAGATAACTTGCGCTTGAAAGGTCTTCGCCGCTTGGCGAAGCGACTTCGGAAACCGTGTCCTCGACGATATAACTCGCCGACGTGCTTCGTTCACCGCCTCCAGAGAAAGCGTCAGACGTCACGCGATAGTGTTCCGATGTCATAACCTGCGCCATCACAAGGCCGGGCCAACTTGCTTGACCGACCACGAGCGCGATCACGGCGAGTTGTTGGAGTACGCGTTTCATAGTCGTTGTTTAAGGCGTTTCCGAAGTCGTTGTCCCTGATCCGGTCGCAGGCGGCACATCCGGCGTTCCGCTTCCCGACACGGTTGGATCGGTGTTTCCTAGAAGAGGCGTACCTGTTCCAGATTCCGTCGGCTCGTCAGATTGCGTCCCTTCGTCTGTGACAGCCGACGGATCGAGAATGCCGTCGATCGGCAACACCCAATACGTGAACGGCGTTTCTCCTATTGCGCCTTGAGCGAGCTTCAGCATGAACGAGCCTTGGTGCTTTTCGGCAATCCACCAGTTGGAACCCGGATTTGCTTCAAAGGTAATGACAATGATCGACTCCTCAGTCACGTGCGGGTTCTCGACCAAAATGGCGTCGTAGCCGGGTTGCAACTTCGCTTTTCCGACGACGCGATCAGTCACCGCATTCGCTTTCAGCGTCAGTTTGTTGGTATTCACTTCCTTCGCTTCAACGCGTTCGGCGATGAGGTATCCGTCCGCCGAAATGCTCCAGAGACCGTTTGTCGAAACGATCGCGGCGACGTTCGACAACGTCGAGTTCTTAAAGTCGATGAGCGAATCCTGAGTGAGCGACAACGTCCCGCCCGCCGTCGTACCCGCCAACGACGCAGGTCCGTTCCACCACGAGGGGTTCACGAAGACCGTGATCATGCCGACGCCATCTTCATTCCAGCCTTGGAGGGCGATACCGATGACCCTTCCGGCTTCAGCGGCTTTCATAC
>JBPOIQ010000033.1:0-7706 GCA_052034355.1 Minisyncoccota bacterium | reverse complement strand
GCACGCTCCCTTCGGTCGCGATCCCAAAACCAAAAATTTCCTTACAATTCCTCTTTCGGCGGGGGGTGTGGGGGGAGCCGGCAAAAAATGGAAAGGAAAATTTTTGGTTTTGGTTCCGACGCTTCATTCCTCCAGAAAGGACTTGTATGTATATACTAGCATTGTGGCGATATTTTGTCCGTCCTTTCCTCCGTCATTCGCGTCGGTGCGAGGCGCTCCCCGTATCCGCGTTTTGTAGTAACTCTAGTGTCCGCTCACACTTCGCAACCACCTCGCATAGGCCGTTCGCATTCGCTCACGTTGCCTGCTCGGTATTTGCTTGGTATTCGCTCTGTAGCTTCGTTTGAGCCTGTGGTAGCTCTAAAAGCGGATTGTGCTGAGGCACAAGCAAATCTATATGTGCTTGCCCCGCCCACCCAGTGCGCGCACAAAGCCCATCCGCTCCGCGGACGGCTCCCTTAGTTCAATTCATCCGCCATTAATTCCGCTTGTTTCAGAACATTCTCCGTCGCAATCAATTGCTCGTCCGGTGGATAGCCATACCTGTTCAAAATTCTTTTTACATCACGACGCAATCTTGCGCGAACACTTTCTTTGAGGGTCCAATCAATTGTGGCATTACCTCTAACACTTCGGAAGACTTCAATGGCAATGGCAGCCAATTGCTTGTCGCCCAATACTTCCTTTGCGTTTGCATTGTTCGCAAGCGCGTCATAAAAAGCTAGTTCATCTTCTCCAAGATTGAGTGCTTCACCTCGTTTGTCGGACTCGCGAATATCTTTTGCCAGCTTCACCAGCTCTTCAATCACTTGAGCCGCAGTCAAAAGGTTATTTTGATATTTTTTAATCGCACTTTCCAGCATTTCCGATAATTTTCGGCTCTGTATGAAATTCTTGCGAGTCCTTAACTTTATTTCATCATTCAATAGTTTTTTCAAAAGTTCCATCGCAAGATTTTTTCTCTCCATTCCTTGAATTTCAGCCAAAAACTCATCTGATAAAATCGAAATGTCAGGTTTCTTGATTCCTGCTGCGTCAAACACATCAACAATACCCTCCGACACAACTGCCTTATCAACAATTTGTCGAATTGCTGTTTCAATTTCGGCATCAGATTTTCCTGATCCAGTCGGCTCAAATTTTGTTAATCGCGCTTTTATCGCTTGGAAAAAGCCAACTTCGTCTTTGATTTCCATTGCTTTGAGGTTCGGCACGGACAAAGCAAAAGCTTGCGACAATAGTGCTACTTGTCTTGTAAATCTGTTTTTCCCATCTTCTAGTCCAAGTATATGTTCCTGTGCTTCAAGAATAACTGTCAACTTCGCACGCGTATCTGCAGTGAAGTATTTTTTGTAATCAAAGTTACTGAACATCTGCTCGACTATCTCAAATTTTTCAAGCATCGCCGCCACAGCTTCATTTTGATCAAGCGTTGGTGCGCCTTGTCCACCACTCGCTGTATATGTCGCAAGAGCGGTCTTTAAATCTGAAGCAATACCAATGTAATCGACAATGAGTCCTCCGGGTTTGTCTTTAAATACACGATTCACACGTGCGATTGCCTGCATGAGATTGTGTCCACGCATCGGTTTGTCCACATACATCGTATGGAGGCTTGGGACATCAAAACCAGTCAGCCACATATCGCGAACAATCACCAACTTCAACTCATCGCTTTCATCCTTAAAACGCTCGCCAATAGCCTTTCTATCTTGCTTCGTTGTGCTGTGTATTTGCCAATTTTCTGGGTCAGATGAAGATGAAGTCATCACAACCTTAATGGCACCTTTACTTGAATCTTTATTGTGCCAATCAGGACGGATTTTTATGATTTCTTCGTAGAGCTCGACCGCTATCCTTCGACTCATACAAACAATCATTCCTTTTCCCTCAAACGCCTCGCGCCGTTTTTCAAAATGATCCACAAGATCAGTGGCAACAACTTGTAGTCTGTCACGATGTCCGACAATGGCTTCTAACTGTGCCCATTTTGCTTTTGCCTTCTCTTTGGCTGTACTTTCTTCACCTTCAGTGATTGATTCAGCTTCCTCGTCGAGTTTTGCTGCTTCCTCTGGCTTCAAATGAACCTTTGCCAAGCGTGATTCATAGTAAATCCGCACAGTCGCACCATCAGCTACGGCCTGTGCAATGTCATACACATCAACATAGTTACCAAATACAGCTGGAGTAGAAGCATCTTCTTTTTCAATTGGTGTTCCTGTGAATCCAATGAACGAAGCATGTGGAAGTGCATCTCGTAAGTATTTTGCAAATCCATATTTTGTAATCATCTCACCGTCTTTTTCCGTAGTCTTTGCACCAAATCCATATTGACTGCGGTGCGCTTCATCAGCAACCACAATGATATTTTTCCGATCAGACAGTAAATCAAAAGTGGACGAACCATCTTCGGGGAAGAACTTTTGAATCGTTGTAAAAACAATCCCACCACCCGCGACGTGAAGTAGTTCTTTCAAATCTGTTCTATTGCTCGCTTGTACCGGTTCTTGTCGCAAGAGCTGTTTACAACCCGCAAAAGTGTCAAAAAGCTGTTCGTCAAGATCATTTCTGTCGGTAATAACGACAATGGTTGGATTATTTAACTTAAGTACAGATTTTCCAGTGTAAAAAACCATTGAAAGTGACTTTCCGCTTCCTTGGGTATGCCAGACCACACCAGCTTTTCCATTTCCTTGTTCACTCGTTGCACGCAGGGTTTCTTCAATCGCTTTATTCACCGCAAAATACTGGTGATATGCAGCGATTTTCTTCACTACCACAATAGTAGACAACCCTGTCTTTGCATCTTCTTTCTTGCTCTTTTCAAATACAATGAAGTGCCGGATCAAATCAAGCAAAACCGTTTTTGAGAGCATTCCCTTAGTAAGGGTTTCAATCTGCGGAACGGTCGCCTTGTCTTCCTTAAATCCATCGCTTGATTTCCATGCCAAGAAGCGAGAAATATCAGAGGATATGGTACCCATTTTTGCATCCAGTCCATCGGAAGCCACGAGTGCGGCGTTGTAATAGAAAAGTGACGGAATAGCATTTTTATAATTCTGTAATTGCGTAAATGCTTTGGCAACTGTCGCATTCTCGTCCGTTGGATTTTTGAGTTCAATCACAACAAGTGGTAACCCATTTACCAATAGCACAACATCTGGTCGCTTGTTGATATTATTTTCAATCACCGTGTATTGATTGCACGCCAAGAATTCATTTTTTTCTGGATGTTCAAAATCCACGAGCCAAACCTTGTCGCCTTTGATTCCTTCAGTTCCCATCACTTCCACCTCAATCCCTTCGGTCAGCATTTGGTGAAATGCTTCGTTATTATCGATAAGGTTTTGGCTCGGCAAATTTAAAACTTGGCGAAACGCCTGCTCGCGTGCTTCTTCTGAAATTGTTGGATTGATGCTTTCAATAGCGTGCTTCAGACGATCTTTCAAAACCACCTCGCTCAAATCTTGTCGCTCCAGCTCCATCTGCTCGGGCGTCAAATACTGCCACCCCTGATTTTGCAGAAGCTCGATAACAAATTCTTCAATTGTTGATTCAAATATTTTAGTCATAATTTCAAAATAATTTCTTTGCAAACGCGGTTCTTAAACCAGCTATTTCCTGAGGTGTCAGTATTTCTTCTTTTTCTTCAAGAATCCAAGTAAACAAATTTCGTGTGTAACCATGCCCTAAAATCCTATAAATCTGCGGATTATCTATTCCAGCGCGAATGACTCGCTTTAATTCAATCTCAGTAAGATAATTTTCCAAAGGAATCAGATCTGAACAAATTGACCGAGTAGAAACAAAGTTTTCTGATTTTTCCAATCTCTCGATCAGGTCGGTCTTTTCGTTGATGAATGAAAGTAATTCTTCCTTGTATGCCTCAATATCACTATACAACGCTCTACTTGGGGTTAATTGAATACCGCGAACGACAACTTCTTCCTCACTACTTTCATCAATATATCTGTTAAACTCATCATTTTCCTCGTAGTAGACTCTACTCCTATCTTTCAAGTCCTCCGCGTGTGACACAATCAAAAAGCTTGCCAATAGGTCAGAGGAAGAAATCGTAAGTGCAACTAAATAGCGGTCAAATTTTTCTGCCTGTAAATCTTGACCGTGTGAGAAGAATCCGTGTCCATTTCTAAATTCGCCGATGACACGAGTAATGTTTTCAAAGGAACCAAGGATAGACTTGGCGCTATCTAAATCTTTTTCTGAAAGTTTTGCAAAAACAGGGAGTGATTCAAATGCTTTTTTCACTAAATACCCAACGTTGGAATCGGGAGCATATTGAATCCCTTTATCTTCCAAAATAGTTTTTGATACCGATTCTAAAATACCTTTTGCACCATCCAAAGAAGCATTTGGATTTGTTTCTCGATTTTCATCCACCAAAACAATGTAGGATTCCAATCCATTCCATCTTTCTTTACCTGCAATTGCTTCTTTTAATTTCTGCATAAAATGTTAATTTTCAAATCCCTCTACACGAACTTCTCCTTTCATTAGTTTCGGCAGAAGTGTGTCGCGAAGTGTCGAAAGTGTTTGAATTTGAGTAATATTTGAGATTACTTTGTAAAAGAAAGGATCAAATGTCTCCCCAAATTTCACACAGACATCATCATTCAATGCAAACTTAATATGTTCTATTGCTCCGCCCGCATGTTTAATTGTAGTTTCGGCACCAGAAAATGATTCAAGATCATTTTGAAACTTTGGTGATTTTAAAAAACAAAGAATCAGCGATTTTTTAATAAAATCTTTTCTTCCTAAAACTCTCCTAATTCCGCCGGAGTGCCCACCAGATCCTCCTATGAATACTCGACCTATCGTGCCGTCTAAACTTACTAAAATATCATCTGCACCAAAAATTTTTCCCTTAAGTAAATTCTCATCAACATAAATGCTTGGGATATCCCCGTATTGCGAAATATCTTGGACACGATAAAACGGAACATAATTACTGCTCAATCTTTCAGTGGAATAATTATTTGCACCCGGTTCTGAACCTTTAATAAAATCAAAAATATCTGTTATTTTTTCCACATTCCATCCCTCCGGAATCTCACCGAGTTCGGAATCAATCATTTTTCCAGTCGCGCCGGGGAAATTAAAATTCACAAACCATTCTTTAAAAATTGCCTGAGCGGTAGCCTCCAAAGTCTTGTTCTGCTCGCGCAAAAGCTCAATTTTGTCATCCAAAGACGACAACACTGTCGCGATAGCACATTGTTCTGGAAAAGGTGGAAAGTTCAGCTCAACATTTAATAAATCACCGACTTTAATGCTTGGCTGTGCGGCTCCGATGTTTAAATCGGTCAGTGATCTTTTGTTTTGTAAAAGATTATAAAAAAGAAAAATGTTATCTCCTGTATCATTACACCGTAATCCAATCGTATTTTGCATTATGATACTCCTTGCTTCTGGAGACAGGGCAACATTTCCGTACCCATTACCAACAAGTGTTATCAAAACATCATTTTTCTGATTATATTTCCGAATAAACGATGAATAAGTTTCTTCATCAATAAACCTTCTTGTCTCACCTAAATCAATTTTACGTTCTCCCTTGATCAAAACATTATCAATAACTGGAATTCCTTGGGGGACATAATATTCTGGATTTCTGCCTCTGTTATCAATAACAACATCCACAACGTCCTTAATTGGCGCTGATTTCCATGTTTTTGGGATTGTTGTTGTTTGACTGGTCATAAATATTACAAATCAAAGCCAACTTTTTTCAGTTGTTTTTTTATTTCTTCGTCCAGTTTTTTTTCTTCTTTCATCTGTTCGGAAAGCTTAGCAGTGAGTCCAGCAATTCTATCGGCAAACGGAATGCCGTCTTCTTCTTGGTCTTTTATTCCAACATATCGCCCCGGAGTGAGGACAAAATTGTGTTTGGTAATTTCATCTATATTTGCTGACTTACAAAAACCTTTAATGTTTTCGTAGTTGCCATCTTTTTTGCGCCACTCGTGATATGTTTCGGAAACTTTGGCGATGTCTTCTTCGGCGAATTCGCGGTGTGTACTATCGGCCATAAAACCAACTTCAGAAGCATCAATGAAGAGGATTTCTCCTGTGCGCTTACGATCACCGTTGCCGGTGCGCTTACGCGAAATGAACCAAATGCACGCTGGAATCCCCGTGTTGTAGAAAAGTTGTTTTGGAAGCGCAACAATACAATCTACCAAATCATTTTCAATCAGTGTTTTTCTGATTTCACCTTCATTATTTGTTTGTGAAGAAAGTGAACCATTCGCCAGCACGCACGCCATCACACCGTGCGGTGAAAGGTGATAAATCATGTGTTGAAGCCACGCGTAGTTTGCATTACTTGCTGGTGGCATGCCGTATTGCCAGCGTGGATCATTTTGAAGAAGTTGCCCCGACCAGTCGCTATCGTTGAAGGGAGGGTTGGCAAGAACAAAATCTGCTTTGAGGTCTTTGTGTAAGTCATTCAAAAATGAGCCTTCGGTATTCCACTTGACTTGACTTCCATCGATACCACGGATTGCTAGATTCATACGAGCAAGACGGTATGTGGTCTGATTACTTTCTTGTCCGTAAATAGAAATGTCCTCAACATTTCCTTGATGTTCTTTGATGAACTTTTCACTCATGATAAACATGCCCCCACTTCCGCAGGCGGGGTCGTATACACGACCCTTGTATGGTTCAATCATTTCAACCATTATTCGAACGATTGATTTTGGCGTGTAAAACTGACCACCTTTTTTGCCTTCGGCATTGGCAAATTCACCTAAGAAATATTCATACACTCGACCGAGCAAGTCTTTTGATTTTGCCGCTTCAGTGCCAAGCGCAATATTACCGACAAGATCAATCAGTCCTCCGAGCGCCGCCTTGTCTAAATTTGGGCGAGCATATACTTTCGGCAAAATGCCTTTCAGGGTCGGATTCTCTTTTTCAATAGCTTCCATTGCATCATCAAGGTCCTTCCCGATTGATGGAAGTTTTGCTCGCGAGTGTAGGTATGACCATCGCGCAATTTGTGGGACAAAAAAAACATTTTCTGCTCGATATTCATCAGGATCTTCAGGGTTTGCTCCTGAAAGATCACCTTTGCCGTCTTTTATTTTTGCATAAAGCTCTTCAAAGGAATCAGATATGTATTTCAAAAATATAAGACCAAGCACAATGTGCTTATATTCGGCAGCATCCATATTCTTGCGCAGCTTATCTGCCGCTTTAAAAAGTGTCTTCTCGAATTGTTCTGTTTTATTGTTAGTGGTTTTTGCCATAATTATTTGATCAAATCATCAACGCTAACATTAAGCGCTTTGGCTATTTTTGAAAGTGTATCAATGGTCGGGTTCTGACTACCTCCCGATTCTATCTTGATGATTGTGTTGTAAGTGACATCCGCCATTTTAGAAAGACGATCTTGAGAAATACCGAGCTTTTGCCGGTGTTTCTTAATGTTATCCGCTATGGTTGATTTTTTGCTTGCAGACATTGTAATATATTACTATAATTAGAATAATGGTGTTGAGTGATTACCTAACTTATTACAATGATAGCAAAAAATAAACCTAAGGTAAATATGAAGCGTCGGAACCAAAACCAAAAATTTTCCTTTCCATTTTTTGCCGGCTCCCCCCACACCCCCCGCCGAAAGAGGAATTGTAAGGAAATTTTTGGTTTTGGGATCGCGACCGAAGGGAGCGTGC
>JBPOIQ010000053.1:0-26065 GCA_052034355.1 Minisyncoccota bacterium | reverse complement strand
GTCTTCGTGCGCTTCGCCTTGCGGGTTGATGATGCCGGAGACTTCTTTGTGCGTCTCGCTGGTGATAGGGCCGGTGGACGCGCGCGCACGGCGAGCCGTTTTTTTCGGCTTGTCATCAAAAGGGCTTTCGCCGACAGGTACTTCAGATGTGCGTGGGCTGCGTCCGCGGGCCATAGACGGGGGGTATGTGGATGAAATCACTGCAAGTATAACACAAAACCGCCCCGAAGGGCGGTTTTATTCAGGAAGCTTTGCGTTCTTTGCTTCGTATTCGAGTAGTAGGCGTTCGGTTTCAAGTACGTCTCGGGGGCGGTTGTAGGCCCCTTGCCGTACTGTTCCGGCACGCGGAGCTCCGGTTACTCGAGCTGGCTGCGGCGCTCGGCAAGGCCCTGCAGCTTTTCTTTTAACCAGCCCATTTCCGGTGCGTTCTCATCTGCCTTGCGAATTTCATCTATCGTTGCCTCGATTTCCGCATTAACCTGATCAAGTTCGGATTTCGGCTGTTCGATGGAGGGTGTTTCAAAGCCCATAATCGTATGGTTACTACTTGCCAGAATAGCACAAAAATGCGAATTTGTCAACGTATGAACGCGCTTCCTCGCATCATCTGCGTCGTCGGTCCGACGGCCTCCGGCAAGTCGGCGCTCGCGCATCGCTTGGCAAAAAAAGTCGGCGGAGAGATCATCTCGGCCGACTCCCGTTTGTTGTACAAGGGCATGGATATCGGAACGGCTAAGCCCCGTCGTTCGCGAACGACGGGGCAAGCCGCTGATATCTACATATCAGGCGGCATCCCGCACCACTTGATCGACGTTGTTTTGCCATCAAAGACGCTGACGCTTTCCGAATACAAGCGGCTGGCGCTCTCTGCAATCAAAGGCATTTTGAAGCGCGGGCGCGTGCCGATCGTGGTAGGAGGCACGGGGTTGTATGTTCGCGCCTTGGTTGAGAATCTCGAAATTCCGGAAGTGCCTCCGAACCAGAAGTATCGGGAATTTCTTCGGAAAAAAGGTACAGCTTGGATTTTGGCGCGGGTGGAGAAGCTTGATCCGGAATACGCCAAACGCATCGGTCCGAATCCTCGGTTCGCGACGCGTGCACTCGAGGTTATCAAGGCGACAGGTAAACCGTTCAGCGCTCTTCAAGGTAAGGGGCCGAAACTGTTCGATGCGCTCTTGATCGGGTTGTCTCCGGACGCGCCGACGCTCAAACGCCGCATTGCTGCACGCGTCGCTTCGATGTTTCGTTCCGGTTTGGAAAAGGAAGCGAGAATGCTTGCTAAAAAATACGATGAAGACCTGCCGAGCATGAGCGGTATCGGATACCGCGAACTGTGGCCGTACCTGCGCGGGGAGTGCACGCTCGCGGAGGCGAAAAAAGCGATCGTACGCAACACCGAACAGTACGCAAAACGCCAAATGACGTGGTGGCGCGGGATGAAGGGGATTGCGTGGTTTTCTCAGTCTGAGGCAGCCTTCCGAGCTGCTGAAAAATGGCTGTATTCAGCCAAATAATCGAATTTGGGCTTTTCAAAAGCCTTATTTTGTGGCACAATAAGCTCAGAATTCTTAACGTCCCACCGTATGGAACCCATCATGGGCTACTGCGTGAAGTGCAAGGACAAGCGCGAAATCAAAGACGCGCAAGAGGTACAGATGCCCGCCAAGGGCGGCAAGACCCGCCCGGCGCTCAAGGGCGTCTGCCCGAACTGCGGCACCGGCATCTTCAAGATCCTGCCTTCCAAAGCGGCGTAAGTCGGACTCCTCCCATCATGGGAGGAGTTTTCATTTATGCACATATGGATCTTGCTGCCCTCGGACACCGATGTTAAAATCGGTTTTTCACCAGTGAGCCGCAGGGGATTTTTCGCCGGCGCTACTTCTTACGCACCCGCGAAATCTCTCAGAGGGTCGGGCGCGCCGCGTCGCGGTCGACCGTTACCCCTGCGGCTCCCTGCTGAAAAGAAAAAGCCCCGTGAGGGGCTTTTGCGATCACTTTTTTCCGAACCAGCCTTTGATGCGGCTCAAGATCGACGTCTTTGGTTTCTTGGAGCTCATGTAGGTGTCCATCGGATAGACTTCGTCGGCGCTGCGCGTGCTTTCGCGTCGCGCCGCCGCGCTTACCAAATCAACTACCCGGTCACCTTCATCGTGCAAGCGTGCTTCGTCGGTCATGTCCGGAATCGCTTCCAGGTTCTTTCGAGCTTCTTTCATCGCGGCTTCATCTTTGATACGCCGCGCCTCGTGCGTCATGTCTTCGATTTCTTCAAGATCGGCGTCCTTGAGTTCGACGGCGTCATCCTCTTCTTTCGCTTCATGCGTGAGGTCTTCCACTACTTCAAGGTCGCTGTCTTTGAGCTCCGTAACGTCTTCGGCGCCTTCCTCTTTGGCTTCATGCGTGAGGTCTTCGATCTCTTCCAAATCGCTGCCCTTGAGCTCGATTTCTTCGGTACCTTCAACGAGCTTGAGATGCTTCTTGTTTTTCTGGGGTTTGGCTTCGGGTTTCGGTGCGGGCATCGCTTCGGCTGCGTTGTGGCGCGGCATAGTGGAAAAGGTTAGAGCTTCCCAAGTTTCGATTCGAGGATTTCGCGGACGAGATCGGGTTTGGCCTTGCCTTTGGTTTCTTTCATCACTTGGCCGACCAGGAACATGATGGCCGCTTGTTTGCCGGCTTTATAGTCGCCGACCACTTTTTCGTTGGCGACGATGACGTTGTCGCAGGCGAGTTCGAGGTCGCCGAGATCGGAGACTTGCTCGAGACCGCGTTCGGCGACAATCTGGGAAGGGTCTTGGCCGCTTTCCAGCATGGCGCGCAACACTTCTTGCGCGGCGGTCGAGTTGATCTTGCCGACGTGGAGGAGTGTCAGGAATTCGGCGAAGTTTTCCGGGGTGACTTTGGCGATGCGGATATCTGTCTTGATTTCAGCCATGAGGCCGAGCAGCTTCGAGAGGAGCCAGCCGGAAACCAGCTTGGAAAATTTCGGCTTGACCGCGTCCCACGACTCTTTCTCGCCGCTCGACGAAAGCCATTCCTGAAGCTCCGAGAACGTTTTTTCGGTGAAGTCGGAGAGCCCGGGTGTTTCGACGATCTGTTTGGCGTCGGTGGGGGAGAGCGCGTACTCTTCGCGGAAGCGTTGGCGCTTGGCCTCGGGAAGCTCGGGCATCGTCTGTCGGACGGCGCTTTCGAGTTCAGCGAGTTCGAGCGGGGGGAGATCCGGTTCAGGGAAGTAACGATAGTCGGCGGAATCTTCCTTCACGCGCTGCTCGACGGTGATTTGCTTGTCTTCGTCCCAGCCGCGCGTCGTCGTGACCATGGGCGGCGTGCCGATCTCCCAGAGTTTCGTCTGGCGCATGATCTCGTATTCGAGCGCGCGTTCGACGGCTTTGAAGGAGTTCAGGTTCTTCACTTCGGTTTTCGGATTGAAGCGCGCCACGGATTCCTTTTCGATCGCCGGGTCGTCGATCACCTGGCGCAGGCTGATGTTGGCGTCGCAGCGCAGGTGACCCTTTTCCATGTCGGCGTCGGAAACGCCGAGCATGCGCATGATGAGACGCAGCTCGTGCAGGAAGGCTTTGGCTTCGGAGGCTGAAGCAAAATCCGGTTCGGTGACGATTTCGGCCAAGGGCGTGCCGGCGCGGTTGAAGTCGACAAGCGAAGCGCGGCCGCCGTCGGCGTGTTGCAGCTTGGCGGCGTCTTCCTCGAGGTGCAGGCGCGTGATGCCGATCGTGAAGACCGTCCGCTCGTTCCCTTTGGCGTATGGGTTCTCAAGCGTCATCTTTCCGTCGACACCGACGGGTTTATCGAATTGCGAAATTTGGTACCCCTTCGGCAGGTCGGGGTAGAAGTAGTTCTTGCGGTCAAACTTCGACTGCGGCGTGATGCGGCAACCGATCGCCAAAGAGGCCAAAATGCCGAATTTGATGGCTTGAAGGTTCGCGACCGGAAGCGTGCCGGGATGCCCCATGCAGATCGGGCAGACGGCGGTATTCGGCGGCGCGTCCTCGGCGCGATTATCGCAACCGCAGAACATCTTCGATGTTGTTTTGAGCTGGACGTGGATTTCCAGCCCGATCACGGGCTCCAAAGTCATAGTATGCCTATCCTAACAGGTGTTTACCTATAAAAAAAGCCCCCTGCCTAGGTTTCGGCGGGGGCGGTTTGAGGCGTCCCGACATGTTCCCGTGCCTTCTTGGCGGGCGGGTTCATGGGGGTCTTTTTCAGGTATTCGAGTGTGAGTCGAATGACGAGAAAAACGGCGAGACTGGAGCAGGCGCGACGCACTTCCCAGGCCTCCATCGACACAAGCCGATTGAAGGTTGGGGTTACAAGAACGCCCGACGCGATCATCCACGCGGTAACGGACAGTACGACCCAGATCAGCTTGAAGGCACCGTGAGCCTCACTGTCTGCCCGAGAGTGCGCTTCTTGCGAATGTTCGGCGATAGCGTCTTTTCGCGACGCGTCATATTGCAGCAAGAGCAGGGTGAAGACGGTCCTGATGCCGTACCACATCAGGAAGAATCCCACCCAGGCTGACGAGGTGGCTTGCACGGAGAAGAAGATCGAGAAACCCCAGGAGAGAACGCCAATGGCCGACAGGCCGTAGCGGATCGTCGACTTCTTCGTGCCAAAGTTCCGCATGAGGAAGAAGCAAGCCGAGTCGAAGCGCTTCTGAATGGCGGTATCGAGCTTGAGAAGGAGCGAGAGGACGTATTCCACGAGAACCTCCTTATGCCGGACGCTGAAACGTACAACGCCCTGACAGGAGAGTCAAGACTCGTCGTTCGCGAACGACGTGTCAAGGCGTTGATCCGGCTTCGAGATGTTTTTGGACTTCGTTCCAGACGAGTTCGTGGATGGCGGGCATGGGGAGCAATTCGCCACTGCGGACGCATTCGATGAGGACGAAGCCGGGAAACGAGGCGGCGATTTCAAGGTAGGTTGCTTCCGCGCGCTTCAGGTGCGCGAGCGTTTCGTGTCCGTCTTGAACGTTGCCGCGAGAAGCGATGAGGCGCATGGAGATTTCGGCCGGAACGTGCAGGATGATGTTGAGTTCCGGGCGCGGGATACCGAACGTGCCGTGCTCCAGCGCGTCGTTCCAGGCAAAGAACGCGCGTCGATCTTCGGCAGCGTCAAATTTTGATCCTTGATGCCCCATGTTCGAGGCAACGTAGCGATTGGCGACGAGATGCTCTCCTTCGGCAAGACCGGCAAAAGCGCCCTGCTTGAAAGCGGCCCATCGGTCGATGGCGTAGAGCGTCGAAGCCTGTTTGGCATCAATTGCCGTCGGCTCGCCGAAAGCGCCTTCAAGGTACGCCTTCACGACGTTGCCTGTTGGTGTTTCGTATCGAGGGAACGAGATTTCGCCGACAGCCAGTTTCTCGCTTCGCATTCTCGCGACAAGTAGTCGCGCCTGTTCCGTCTTGCCGGAACCGTCGCCGCCGTCGATGACGAAAAATTTTCCTTTCATAGCTCGCTCCAAGGTTTCGAGTGAGGCGTTCGCCGTGTCGGCGCGGTTATTCGATCGCCGCGTCGGACTTCACCTTCGTGCCGATCGTGGAGACGTGCTCCTGCGACATGTCGACGCGGATGAAGCTTGCGAGGAAGGGGTGCACGCGTTCGACTTCCTGCCAGCACTGCTGGGCGATGAGACGGTAAGAAGGATGGCCTTTTTTGCCGCTCCGAAGCGGGATGAAATGGTGCAGCTCGCGCAGGTTCCAGGTCATGAGCACGCGCTTTTTATAGCCCATCGGCACGACGTACTGCGCTTCTTCGCGAAGGTCGCCGGCGATCATGGCGTCATGAAGATCGCGCGCTTTCTCCAAGGCGGCGCGGTATTCGGCCTCTTTGCCGATGGCCGTGATTTCTTCCGGTACGATGTAGCCGTGGGCCGTGGTGACGTTCTGGTTCGTCTGCGAGGCCATGCGGTGACGCTGGACGTCGCGCCAGGCGCCGTAGTCCATCAAGATATCGAAGGTGTAGGAAGCGTGTTCGAATTCGCGGATCGGCTGGTCGTGCGGTCCGCGCGAGGAGAGCGCGGCGTGGACGATGCGTTCTTTTTCTTCGCGTGGCATAACCTTCACGCGTTCCAAAATCTGCTCGAAGGGGTACGTCGAGTGCTTGTAGAGGAGGGAAGCGACGATCTTTTCGAGCGCGTGCTGTTCGAAGTCGACGATGTGCACATGATCCGCTTCGTCCGGCGACGGCATGGCCGAAGCCCATTCGTCCGTCAGGGCTTGGAGCGCGGCGCGCGATTCTTGGAGATAGGCGTTCGGATCGGCGTACTTCACCAGAGTCGGCGTGACCTTGAGGCAAGCCTCTTTGAGTTCGGCCGCCATAGCGCGGACTTCTTCGAGTGGATTCGACAAGCCCTTGGTGATCGCCCATTCGAACGCGCGGGCGTTGGCCGTCATGCCGAGGTTGGTCATTGTCGCTGCTGGAAGAAGATAGCGGGCGACGTCGCAGACGCGCGCCTTGGTTTGCGCGGCATAGAGCTTCGGCGAAGCTTTTTCCGATTTGGGAAATTTCGCCTGCATGTAGACCGTCAGTGGATCGAACAGCGCGGCATAAACGTCGAACAGGTGATCGATCGTTTCCTTGTAGCGCGCGCCGAGAGACGAGGCGGCGACGGAAGCCGGCGTGACGTAACGGTTTTTATCGATGACCTGGTACCGCGTTGATTTTTCCGTGTAGGAACCGAGGCGGTTGTCCTCGATGATTTTTACGGCGACGTTCGAGACGTTTTCAAAAGCGACATGCAGCGTGGCATGCTCGGCGACCGAGCCATGGCCGTAACCCACGACCCACTTCTCGTGGAATTCAGCAGCGCTCGCGCCGCTTACTTCTTCCAAATTTTCATCAAAGGGTTTCGGCGAGCGCGAACATTTTGCGAACGCGACCGCCACGATTTCAGGATCGCCCGTGAGCGTATAGACGCGCCTGCGGTACTCCGTCGTTTCAAGAAGTTGAGAGTTTTCAGCCTCCGAGGGAAGGAGGTCTTCCGGATTCACGACGGGGGTGTCCATGGGCATAGGCGTCAGTAAGGATTCGTAAAAGACAGTACATCATGCCTTCCACGCCTTTCGAAGTGGACAAATCGGGAGCTGCGAAAAAAGAGGCAAAAGCCTCTTTTTAACCCGTACTTCCGAAGCCGCCGCGCGACGTTTCGATCGCTGAAGGCCCTTCGACCCACTCGGCGCGGTCTACGCGAACGAAGCCTGCCTGGCAGATCCGGTCGCCCTTGCGGACGGTGACGGGTGCCTCCGTGGAGTTCTGTACCTGGATCATGAGCTCGTCCTTGGGACCGCAGTAGTCTTGATCGATAATGCCGATGCTGTGCGGCATGACGAGCCCCGTGCGCTTCGGCATCGAGCTGCGCGGCGCAACCATCAGCATGTAGCCTTCCGGAACGCAGACGACTAGGCCTGTGTGCAAATAGCTGATCGCCTTCGGCGCGATCTCCGCATCTTCGATGCAGACCAAGTCAAAGCAGGCGGCGCCAAACGTCTGGTATTCCGGCAGGACCGCGTCGGGATGAATGCGCGTGATCGTGACTTTCATCAGAGCTCGGGGTGAAGTTTGTTGCGATGCGGATGCGGATGGTTGAAATCTCCCGCATTGATGTATTCGATGATGGACTCCATCGAAGTATACAGCTCGTCGAACTGGCCGCTGTTATCCACGATGAATTCGGCTTTTTTGCCGATGGCTTTGATTTCGAGCTCCGTCGGCAAGAGCTCCTCCTGCTTGAACTGTTCGAGCGTCATGTCCGATTCGCCGGCTTTTTCGCCGCGCTTACGGGCGCGTTCCCAGCGCAGTTCGACGGGTGCCGTGACGTAGATAAGATGAAAGCCCGGCAGTTCTTTCAAATTGCCGTAATCGGCGGGGCGGCGAATGCCGTCCACGACGACGAGCGGATCAGGAAGCGCCTTGGCGTCTTCGGCGACGACGCGCGCGTAGAGATCCTCGCCGTACGTTTTGCGCGTGAATTCCGAAAACTTCGTCAGGTTCTCGCGCGACAACTCGACGTGCAGGCGCTTCAAGCAGTCTTTCATCGGCGTCGAAAACGCGAGCGTCTTCGCGCCGTATTTTTCAAGCAGATACGCTGCGACCGTTCCTTTCCCCGAGGCAGCTTCGCCGACGAGGCCGATGATGATCTTGTTCATGCTTTGGAAACGTAATTTTCGAGCGGCGCGGTAAAGGCCTGCGCCAGGCGTTCCGTCCATTCACGCGTCGGCTGGTAGGCGAGGAATTCGATTCCGGATTCTTTGAGCGCCGAGAGGACGGCGGGGGATTGATACTCGGCGCCAGCGACGACGCGTTTCACTCCGGCGGTCGCGAGCGCTTTGTAGCAGGCGTAACACGGCGAGTGCGTCGTATAGAGCGTCGTGCCGACGGAACTGGTGCCGCCCGTGACGGCGGCTTGCATCACGCAGTTCGCTTCGGCATGGACCGTGCGGATGCAATGATTGTCTTCCATCAAGTGTCCGTCCGGGCCGTCGCAGTGCGGCATGCCGGGCGGGGCGCCGTTGTAGCCGGTCGCGACGATCCGGCGGTCTTTCACCAGTACCGCGCCGACCTGGAGACGGTCGCAGGTGCCGCGCGTCGCCACGATTTTGGCGATACCCATGAAGTAGTCGTCCCAAGACGGACGTTGGTGGGATGGGGTCATAGTAACCAAACCTTACCGTCTTGGAGGTGTCGCCGCAAGAGACGAAAAACCGACCCCTTTCGGGATCGGTTTCGTCCTTAGATCGTGCGGATGGCCGGACCCATGGTGGTCGCGACCGTGACGTTCTTCAGGTAGACGCCCTTCGAAGAGGACGGCTTGATTTTGCGGATAGCTTCGACGAGCGTTTCGTAGTTCTCGGCGAGCGCTTTGGCGTCGAACGAGACCTTGCCGATAATCGTGTGAACGATGCCGTAGTCGTCGCTCTTGAAGGCGACTTTGCCCTTCTTGAGTTCCGAGACCATCTTGGTGACGTTCGTGCCGACGGTTTCGGACTTCGGGTTCGGCATGAGGCCCTTCGGACCAAGGACTTTCGCGACCTTGGCCATCTTCGGCATCATGTCCGGCGTCGCGACCGCGAGGTCCCATTCGAATTTGCCGGTCTTGGCGATTTCGGCGAGCGTTTCTTCCGTACCGATTTCATCGGCGCCGGCGTCGCGCGCTTCCTTTTCCTTGTCGGCGGTGACGAAGGCGATGACCTTGCGGGTCTTGCCGCTGCCGTGCGGAAGGGAGACGGTGCCGCGAACCTGCTGATCGGACTTCTTCGGATCGATGCCGAGGCGGAGGTGGACTTCCACCGTGCCGTCGAACTTCGTCGTCGAGGTCTGCTTGGCCAGCTCCATCGCTTCGAGGGTCGAATACGTTTTCTTCGGATCGACGAGCGCGGCGGCGGCCTTAAATTTCTTGCCCATAGGACGTGTGGTCAGGTGCCTTTCGGCTCCCACATGCGTTATGTGTTAATGGGCGCATGGTAGCGGTTCGCGCCTATTCAGTCAAGTCCGAGGCTTGACAAACGTCATTCTGGCACCTAATTTGCAAATGGCTCTTTTGAAAGGTCAGGAACATGAAATACGACCTCGATTGGTTCGTGAACGCGTTCTTCGTCCGGCTTGCCGGGACGCTCGGCATGGTTCCATTAGCGGCCCTGGCGGCCTTGGTCGCGTACTGGATGAAGAAGCGTTTCTTTCCTCCCAAGACCGACCAGATGTCGTTTCTGTACGCGTATTTCGATGATGTCGGGTGCAGCGACGGCCAGAAGCGGCTGAATCTCAGCACGCAATATCATCTTGCCAACTGCGCAGGAACGTTCAGTCGCTATGACCTCAAGCTCTTGGGTGATTACGGGAAGAAGGCTGCGGCGGGCACCGTCCTGCGGCTCGAAAGCAGACACAGCCAAGCTCTTGTGGGAAACGTGGCCAATCTGTTTTGGGCGAAGACTTGCAGCGATGGGCAACTGGCCAAATCGCAAGGCTTGCCGACCAAGGAGTGGACGGTCATGGTTGCACTCATCGCTTCGCCGAAATCAGGAGGTGTCACCAGGAAGCACCGCGTGCTCGTGGCTTCCATCGACGATCTGCAGCGCTTGCCCGCGCTTTCCCAAGTCGTGCCGGCCGTCGGCATGACGTCGTCCAAGTTGGAAGAGTGGATGACCGCGCTTGCGCACATGGCGATCGTGCTTCGCGAAGAAGGGAGCGGAAATCCGGATTCGGCGCGCGTGAACCAGATGGTTATTCGCTGCTGAGGAGCGATATCGTTCAGTTGTCCGTACGTGATCCGTACGGATTTTTTCATTCAAAAATCCCGGGCGCGGGCCCGGGATTCACGTTTACGCGTTCATCTTCAGTTCCGTCTCGCGTTCCTTCTGGACCCACTTGAAGTGGATGACGAAGAGCGGAGCGGAAACGATCAGCATCGAGAGCCACTGGACGAGGTCGCGCTGACGCTGCGCGGAGCGCTGTTCGGCAAGGTTCTTCTCGCACGCCGCTTTGTTCGCGGCCTTTTCTTCGGCGCTCGGTTCCCGAACTTCCGGCTGTCCCGGCTCGCTCACCGGCTTCGGGGCGTAGTACATGTTTCCGGACTCGTCACAGTTTTGGCCGTACGCCATGTCAGCCTTGGTGAAGACATACGTCTTCATGCCGAGATTCAGAAGCGAGATCAACGCGATCACGCTCATGATCAGGAAGATCAAAGTCGCGGCGTAGAAGTAAATTTGGCGAATGGTGTTCTTCATATAAGGAAAGGCTAGCACAAACGAAAACTCCCGCAAAGCGGGAGTTGTCGCAGCCTTACGGCTTCACTTCGAGACCCATCTGACGAGCGGTGCCTTCGATGGTTTTCATCGCGGCTTCGATATCCGTCGTGTTGAGGTCGGGAAGCTTCTTCTCGGCGATTTCGCGGATCTGGGCTTTCGTGACCTTGCCGACTTTTTCCTGGAGCGGCTTGCCGGAACCTTTTTCGAGGCCGGCGGCCTTCATGAGGAGGGTCGATGCAGGCGGCGTCTTGAGGATGAAGTCGAACGAGCGATCTTCATAAATCGTCAGGACGGCCGGAACGATGTCGCCCGCCATTTTGGCGGTGGCGGCGTTGAACTTCTGGACGAAGTCCTGGATGTTCACGCCGTGCTGGCCCAGGGTCGGACCGATCGGCGGGGCGGGAGTCGCTTTGCCGGCCGGGGCCTGGATTTTAACGATGGCTTTGACTTTCTTGGCCATATTGGAGGAGCGGTGCCTGGCACCGGAAGGTGCCTGGCTCCGCCACGATATTCAGCGCGTCGGGAGAAGCTGGCCTTAACGGCCACGCCGCGCACGTAGCCAGGAGAATACCGGAAACGTCGAAGTTTGGCAAGGGGTGGGGATTGACTTTTGGGGGCTGACGGGTTTAGGCTCAAGGCAGGAGGTATATCCAATGAGAGACATCCTTCAGCTGCTCCAGGCGCTCGTGGTGTACCTGATCGCCATGGCACTGCTCACGATCACGTTTCCTTGCTGGATCCGCCTGTTCATCAAACGGCTCCGCGTGCCGTTCTTGCCGACCTCCGTCATTGACTGATGCGCACCCAGCCTCTGCTGCGGTGTTTTTTGTTCTTGCAAAATAAAAACTCCCTCTCAAAAAATGGAGAGGGAGTTTTCGGTCGGTTAGATCTTCTTGACCTGGAGGAAGTCGAGCTCGATCGGCGTTTCGCGGCCGAACATGTTGACGAGCACTTTGATTTTGCCGCGCGCTTCGTCGATCTCCGCCACCTTGCCTTCGAAGCCCTTGAACGGGCCGTCGGCGATCGAGACGGGGGAGCCGGTTTCGACGTCGATCTTGTATTCCGGTTCGTCGACGCCCATGCGCTTCTGGAGCGACTTCACTTCCTCTTCGGAAAGCGGGCTCGGCGTCGTGCCGGTGCCGATGAAGCCGGTGACGTTCGGCGTATTGCGGACGACGTACCAGGAGTCGTCGGTCACGATCATTTCGACCAGCACGTAGCCGGGGAAGATTTTCTCTTCGACCGTCTTGCGCTTGCCGTTCTTGATCTTGATCTTCTTCTCCTTCGGAATCATGACACCGAAGATCTTATCCTGCATGTCGAGCGACTCGATACGCTGCTTCAGGCTGTCGCAGACGTTTTCTTCATACCCCGAATAGGTATGAATCGCGTACCAGCGGCGGCCTTGCTGTAGTGTCTGCTTGGCCATAGTTATTTGGCGGCGACGAGCGCTTGGAGTGCCAGGTTCAGACCGTAGTCGAGACCGCCCAAAACGGCGGCCGTGCCGACCGAAACGCCGATGACGATGAGCGTCGAAATGATGGTCTGGCGGCGGGACGGCCAGGCGACCTTTTCGAGCTCTTCCTTCGCTTCGTAGAAGTACCGAATAACCTTGTTTTCCTTGAGGCTCATACCAATTGAAGTTTTTTAAAGAGACCCCTGGGGGTCTCTGTTCACAACCAGCATAGCAGCTTGCTGCGGATCTGTCAACGTTGGCGTGGTGCAGGTACGAACATTCCACGCACTGAACCTGGTCAGATTCCATCTTTTTCATCGAGAAGGTACACTCTCCCTATGATTCGAATGACGGAGAGACAGGAACGCGCTCTGATTTTCATCGGCGTCTGGATCTTCTGGATGACGGCGTATTTCGGCATTGGCAACGTGAATGTCGCGCGTCATGCCTGGACGCTTGGCTGGGACCCCGTCGCGCGCATACCGCTCGTGAGCTGGTTTGTCATTCCGTATTTGTCGCTGTACGTCATGCCGCTCGCGCCTTTTTTTGCGCTGCGCGACAAGGAAACAACTCGGAAGTTTGCGCTCGTGACGGTTGCCGCGATCGCGTTTTGCGCGGCGGTGTTCCTCCTGCTCCCGCTCACGATCGTGCGTCCAGAGATCGTCGGAACTTCGCCGTTCGATTGGCTGCTGGCGCGGTTATATGCGACAGATCGGCCGATCAACATGCTCCCGAGCATGCATGTGGCGCTGGCCTATCTTTTCGCTTTCATTGTTGCAAAGGAATATCCGCGCTCGCGGTTCGCGATGCTCGCATGGGCCACGCTCATCGCGATCTCAACCCTCTTCACGCATCAGCATTATGCCGTCGATGCGATCGGGGGACTGGCTGTGGCTTGGGCGGCGTGGCGAATTTTTTACGGTCACAAACCCGACTGGCACAATCCTTGACAAAACGGCATTTTTACGTTCTACTTCCTCATAGGAGGAATGGTACATGTCCAAGACAGCCCTGGAATTCGCCTTGGATCGGATCCGTCCCGATGCGGACGTGGACAGCCTGTTGCCGGTGTTCTCGCATGTCGCGACCTGGATCGCAAAGAACGAGCATCAAGCGCTCTCCGTCTGCCACGACCGCGTGCGCGAAGTGCGTGCGGAGCACGCGAAGCGCAAAAAGGTCGCTGGCGTCCCGGCGCTCGACATCGCGCTTCGGATCATGCTGACGATGATTGGCACGCACCTCTCGAGGCACGAAGAGATCGAGCGCATGAAGAGGCTGATCGTGGAGATCAAAGACACGCCGCTCTGGCGCAGGATCCTGTGGACGCTCTCGGCATCCCCGCCAAACGTCAGTCTCGAGGATCTCGGCAAGGTGATCGCCGCGGCGAGTGGGGCAACCGTGCCGCCCAAGGAGCTCCAGATCATCCTCGAGAACGATCTCTATGTTCGCGAGCTGGTCGAGTGGTTTCCGGATATGAACAACGTTCGCGTTTACGCACTCACGCACCTCGGGCGCAAGGTCTGCGATGCGACCATGCCCGAGCTACCCGCGCAGCAGCCGTAATCCTTGTCTCGAAACGCAAACCGCCCCAACGAATTCAGTTGGGGCGGCTTTTCTTTTTAGATGTCCAAGTTCTTCACCTTCTTCGCGTGGGTCTGGATGAAGTTCTTGCGAGGCTCGACTTCGGAGCCCATCAGGATGTCGAAGATTTGGTTGGCCTTGTCGGCGCTGCTCCTTAAAATCGGTACGCAGACGTGTCGCAACGCGTCCTGAAGGTCGCGTAACCATGGGCCGACAGGAGCTCTTCGCACTCTTTCCGAAGCGTGTCGGAGAAATGCATGCTTTCGAAATTGATGAGGCTCGGCGAGAACCGCTCGAAGTCAAAAGCCTTCAACAACTCCCCGTCGTATCCCTCGCAGTCCATTTGCAGCAAATCGATGCGCGTGATGCTGTGACGGTTGGCGAGGTCGGCAAAAGAGAGCGCTTCGACTTGGGAGATCTGCATGAATTCTTCCGGCATGGCTCCAGCCGGAAGCTTGTTTCTCACGGTCTTCAGGAAGACGCTGCGGTCGAACGAGGAAATGCCGGTGACGCGCGCAAAATCCTTTTCAGTCTTCAGCGATTCTTTCACCGTATAAAACGGCATGCTGCCGCTCGATCGCGCGATGGCGGCGTTTACGCACGTTACATTCTTATACGGCGCGTAATTCTCTTTTAATTTGTCGAAGACGTCTTTTTGCGGCTCGACAGCGATGCCGGAGAGCCCGTACTTCGTGACGTACGGACGGATCGGATCGTTGGCGACACCGTCATTTGCGCCGATTTGCACGAAAAAAAACTCAGAAGGGTTGATTTTCGAGAAATACAAATTATAGAAATCTGTCGGAGTGATGGGTTTTTGGCGCTGTGGATCACGGAGCACCTTCAGGTTCATGAAAGTGTACCCCGTCATCTCAATCGCTTTTTTGGCAAGCGCTTTCAGCATGGAACCAGCCATCAGATGTCCAAGTTCTTCACCTTCTTCGCGTGGGTCTGGATGAAGTTCTTGCGAGGCTCGACTTCGGAGCCCATCAGGATGTCGAAGATTTGGTTGGCCTTGTCGGCGTCGTCGACGGTGACTTGCTTCATGACGCGCGTGACGGGGTCCATCGTGGTCGACCAGAGCTGGTCCGGGTTCATTTCACCAAGACCCTTGTAGCGCTGGATCGAGACGCCGCCGATCGCGGTGACTTCTCCGGTTTCGGAATCGGTGTTCTCCGTCGCTTCCGCGCCGGCTTCGGCCGCAATTTCCTCGGCGGTCTCTTCTTTTTTCTTGGCGGCTTTGGTCGCGGCCTTTTCTTCCTTCTTCGCCGCCTTGGCTGCGAGCATCTCTTTTAAGATGGCTTCCTTGGCTCCCTCGTCGTAGGCATAGCGGATGTCCTTGCCCGAGGCGAGGCGATAGAGCGGCGGCTGGGCGATATAGAGGTGGCCTTGCGTGACCAAGTCCGGCAGGTAGCGGTAGAAGAGCGTGAGAAGTAAGGTGCGGATGTGGGCGCCGTCGACGTCCGCGTCGGTCATGAGAATGATGCGGTTGTAGCGGAGGTCTTCGATCTTGAAGGCTTCGCCGATGTTCGTGCCGATTGCGATGATCAAAGACTTCACGGCGTCGTTACCGAGCATCTTGTCGAGGCGGGCGCGTTCGACGTTCAGGATTTTTCCGCGAAGGGGGAGGATGGCTTGGAATTCGCGGTTGCGTCCCTGCTTGGCCGAGCCGCCGGCGGAGTCGCCCTCGACGATGTAGAGCTCGGAACGCGCCGCATCCTTGGTGGAGCAGTCGGCGAGCTTGCCCGGGAGCGTCAAACCTTCAAGCGCGCCTTTGCGCAGCACGGTGTCGCGCGCGGCGCGGGCGGCCATACGGGCACGGGCGGCGAGCAAACATTTTTCGAGGATGGCGCGTGAGTCGGCCGGATGCTCTTCGAGATAAATCTCAAGAGCTTCGGCGAACGCGGTTGCGACGGCGGGTTGCACTTCGGGGTTGCCGAGCTTGGCCTTCGTCTGGCCTTCGAATTGCGGATCGGAAACTTTGACCGAGATGACGGCCGTCATACCTTCGCGCGTATCTTCACCCGTGAGGTTGTCATCCTTCTCTTTCAGGTAGCCCTGCTTGCGCGCGTAGTTGTTCAAGATGCGCGTGAGCGAGGTGCGGAAACCGGCGACGTGCGTGCCGCCTTCCGGGTTCGAGATGTTGTTGGCGAAGGCAAAAAGCGTCTCCTTATAGTCGTCGACGTACTGCATGCCGATTTCGATGTCGATGCCGTCGACCGGACGATGCACGTAGAAGATCGAGTCGTGCTTGGGCGTCTTTGTGCGGTTCAAGTGGCGCACGTACGACTGCACGCCGCCTTCGAAGTAGAAGCAGTAGGTGGAAACATCCTTGGCGTCGCGCTCGTCGATGAAGACCATCTTGATACCCTTCGTCAGGTACGCTTGCTGGCGCATGCGGTCGAGGATGACCTTCGGATTGTATTCCGTCGTCGTGAAGATCGTGTCGTCGGCCTTGAAGCTGACGGTCGTGCCGGTGCCTTTGGCCTTGCCGACGGCTTTCACCTTGCCTTGCGGTTTGCCCACCTTATATTCCTGGATCCAGAGCTGGCCTTCGCGTTTTACTTCAGCTTTCAGGTGCGTCGAAAGAGCGTTGACGACGGATGCACCGACGCCGTGGAGACCGCCCGATACTTTATATCCGCCGCCGCCGAATTTGCCGCCGGCGTGGAGTTTGGTGAAGACGAGTTCGAGAGCGGAGATTTTGTAATCCTTATGCGTATCGACCGGGATGCCGCGACCGTCGTCTTCGACGGCAACATAGCCGTCCGGTTGGAGCCGCACGGTAACGACCTTCGCATGCCCCGCCATTGCTTCGTCGATGCAGTTGTCGACGATTTCCCAGATGAGGTGATGGAGGCCTTCCGGACCGGTGGAACCGATGTACATGCCCGGGCGCTTGCGCACCGGATCAAGTCCCTCAAGAACCTGGATCTGCTGTGAACCGTAGCTGGATTCGACTTTCTTTTCGTCTTTGGCCATATCAGAAGTGGGGTGAATACTGGCATATCCTATCGTGAATGGTGGGTCAGGGCAAGTGGAAGAGGGGACGATTTTTGAGGTTAAGCAGTGACAATCTGCTATACTTATAAGGTATGGCAGATCCCTTGAACGGTGGTTTCGAATCCGCCGGTGCTGCAACCGAAAAAGAACTCCGCTGGAGTCAGTGGTGGGTTGATCATAAGGAGCAGGTCAAAAAGGCCGGGTTCGGAGTTTTTATCGCTGTCGACACGCTCATGCTCGGTTTCGGGCTTTGGGGTTTTGTTGATTGGTTGGCGTTCGGTGGGCTTCGCGAGGAGCAGATGATCCGTCAAATGACGTCGTCCGACTACGGACGATTTACGAGCCTGGCGCTCGAGGAGATTCAAGTTGGGGCGCCGATCGTCCTTTCGGGCGGCGTGGGCAAGATCGATATCCTGGCGCCCGTCGAAAATCGCAATGACGCGTTTTGGGCGGAGCTTGAATATCGCTATCTCGTCGGCGGAACGGAGCAGCCTTTGCGGAAAGCGTTCGTGCTGCCCGGGCAAACCAAATACCTGAGCGAGCTCGGCGCCTCTTCAAGTTCGGGCGTGAGCGTGGAGCTTCGCATCGAAAAGCGCGTTTGGCACCGCGTCGATCTACAGGGCGCGGCAAGCGCCGCCGCGTTCGCCGAGACGCGTTTAAACATCCGCGCTGCCAATCCTTCGTACGCGCCGTCTGATCCTCTGGCGACGGTGCCGTCGTCGAGCGCCACATTCACGCTCGTGAACGAATCCGCGTTCGGATATTACGACGTGCAGCTGCTCGTGCTTCTGTATCGAGGTGATACGGTTGTTGGCGTGAATCAGGCCAAGGTTGAAACGCTCGCGGCAGGGGAGAAGAAGCGCATGGAAATTTTCTGGTACCAGCTCTTGCCGCAAGTCACGAAAGTCGAAGTCGTTCCCGACATCAACATCTACGATCCGTACGCGTATCGCTCGCCGCGTTGAGGATTGACAACGACACAAAAAGACCTTACGTTTCCCGTAAGGTCTTTTTGCACTATAGAAGGAGTGTCTATGCGGCGCACGCTGATTCTCGGCTCGTCTTCGCCATGGAGGCAACAGGTTCTCCGCGAGGCGGGGTATACGTTCGAAACGCTCACCTCGAACTTTGACGAGAAGTCTATCCGGCACAATGTGCCGGATCGGCTCGTTAAAGCGATCTCATTTGCGAAGGCGAACGATCTTATGCCCAAGGTGCGGGGACGGGAAGCGTTGCTCATTACCGCCGATCAGGTCGCCTATTTTGGCGGGGAGGTGCTGGAGAAGCCAGCGAACGAAGAGCAGGCGCGAAGCTTCTTGCGCGCATACCGTGACCGCTACATCGCGTTCTACTCCGCTATCTTGATCACCGATGTCGCTACGCGCGAGTCGTATGGCGGGGTCGACGTCAGTATCGTCGAAGTCGACCATGTGACCGAGCGGGCGATCGAAGCGGCAGTGTTGCGAGGCGACGTACTGAAGGCTTGCGGGGCGTTCGTGCTGGAAGACCCAGCCATTGCACCGCATGTGCGGCTCACAAGCGGTTCGGTATCTTCCTGCCAAGGAATGCCACTCAATCTCTTCAGGGTACTGCTCGCGAAACACGGCTACAGGAAAGCATAAGGGGCCTCTCGGCCCCTTTTTCTTTTAACAACTTCCGGGCGGACTCTGGATGACGGAGTCGGGATAGCCGAGCGCGCCGAGCACCGCCTTCAGTTGCTTCACGGCGTTCTCTTCCGCTTCACGCAAAATACCGGCCGCGCAGGCGGCGTCCCGGATCGACTGTTCGGCGGCGAGGCGCGCTTCCGATTCGAGGTCCTTGTCGCCGCGCGAGAGGATGCCTTGATCGCGGTCGTAGACGCGCGTCTTCTCGTTGTCGAGCCGGACGGAGAGGATTTGCGGAGCCGGGAGTTTGACGCGCAGCGTGCCGGAGGTTTTTTCGACGTCGTTTTCCGAGAGGGCGCTGAGATCGTAGCCGGCGACGACTTCGCCGTTGGCGATCAGGAGCAACTTGTCACCGAACAAAATGTTGCGCCAGGGTCCACCGCCGTCCTTTTTCGCTTCGATAATCTTCTCGATCGTGAAAGAGGATGTCTCGAGGCGGCCGAGCTGTCGCATTTCCTTTACGACGGCATCACGGCTCGTATCGATGCGCGTGCCGGTATTTCCCGGACGTAAAAAGAACCAGCTGGCGAGTCCGGCGCCGGCGAGGAGGGTGATGAGCGAAACGGTCGCGGTCGTGCGGATTGTCATAGAGGTTAGGTTTCAGTAGTATCGTAGGGAACTTTGAGACATGCTGCAACGCACCATTCAAGCCTACCGAAAATTCGACTGGCTGCTTCTCGGCTCGGCGGTCCTGCTCACGGGGCTGGGGCTTTTGGCGCTCTACTCGATCGGTCTCGGCGCGGAGGGGGAGTTCGGTAGTTTCAAAAAGCAGCTGCTGTTTTTCGTCCTTGGGCTTTTGATCGTCGGCGTCGGCACGGTTAGCTTCCATTATCGATGGCTGACGTTCGTTACGGTGCCGATGTATTTCGGCATGATGCTCCTTCTTCTTACGGTGCTCCTGGCCGGGCAGGTGACGCGCGGCGTGCGCGGCTGGTTGTATATCGGACCGGCCGGATTCCAGCCGGTCGAGATCGCCAAGGTCGTACTGATCATTATCGTTGCGAAGTTCCTGGCGACCCACGGACGCTACACGAAAGATATCCGCGTCGTGATCCAAAGCGCCGTGACGGTCGTGCTCATGCTGCTCTTGGTCGTCCTGCAACCTGACTTGGGCGGTGCGATCATTCTCGCATCGATCTGGTTCGGCATGGTGCTCGTCTCGGGTCTTCGCGCGCGGCACCTGCTGACCATGGCCGCCATCGCCGTTACGTTCGGAGCCCTTGCTTGGGTCTTCCTCCTGAGGCCCTATCAAAAGGAACGCATCATGACGTTCTTGAATCCTGCCAGCGATCCGTTCGGTCAGGGCTACAACGTCACGCAGTCCGTGATCGCGATCGGCGCCGGGCAGCTTACAGGCAGAGGCGTCGCCTCCGGTTCCCAGAGCCAGTTGCGCTTCCTTCCTGAAGCGAAAACCGACTTCATCTTTTCCGTCATTGCCGAGGAGCTGGGATTCATCGGCGTCATGATTCTGCTCGGGCTGCTCGCCGTCCTGTTCTCTCGCCTGTACGTCCTCGCCAAGTCCTCTCGTGACGACTTCACGCTGTTCCTCGTGATCGGCACTTCCGTGTTGATCGCTTCGGAGGCGTTCGTGAACATCGGCGTCGCTTCCGGCATCCTTCCTGTCACCGGTTTGGCCCTGCCATTCGTAAGTTACGGCGGCACATCGCTCGTCATGCACTTCATTCTGATCGCGCTCATGGAGAACATTGCGGTGCGAAGAGGTTGAAAATAGATTGAACAAAATCGTTGTTCGCTAAAAACTCTTAAAAAGAAAAACAAAACGCGCGCGTCACCATGATTGACGTGCGCGTTTTTGCTTGCTAGGTTTTAGAAAGTTCTTGAACAAAGGAGTGATCCATGGGTGGAGAAAGCAAACTTCCTTCAGATATGGAGGGTATCATTTCGCCTCGTGGAAAGAGGATTCTGGCCATTGCCGGCCGCAACGGTTCCGGAAAAGAGACCGTCGCGAAGAAGATGGCCAAGGCGCTGTCTGGCGCAGAAACGCACACGTATTCGGACGTCCTTCGTGAGACCTTTCAGCTCTGGGGATACGCCGATAACAGCCGTCACGACATGCAGGAACTCTCGACCTTCATGCGCGCTCTGAAGGGGCAGGATGCCATGGCCAAGGTCATGGTCAAGAAATGTCGGGAGGCCAGGACTCCGTGGGTCGTCATCGATGGCGTGCGGCGCACGG
This sequence comes from Minisyncoccota bacterium, assembly GCA_052034355.1. Lineage (GTDB taxonomy): Bacteria > Patescibacteriota > Patescibacteriia > SG8-24 > DYFX01 > DYFX01. The sequence goes on along the minus strand of JBPOIQ010000053.1, from coordinate 5,404 downwards.
AGGATCTCGACATCCTCTACGAAGAGTTCGCGCCTACGTACGTCACGCTCGTGTGGGTCGAGACTTCCGCCGATCTTCGCTACGAACGCCTCAAGGCACGGAAGGAGAAGGCGGGGGAAGCGTTCATGGATCGCGCTCAATTCGACCGCGAGGAGCTGGCCGAATCAGAACGCATGCTGCACGACGTGTACCTGGCGCGCACACGGGAGATCGATAACAACGGCACGCTCGAGACGCTCGCAGAGCAGCTCGGTATCTTGTATCACGACTTGATCGTTGCGCCGTTTTGGTCCGACATCACACCCTGAACGCTCGTTCTCCGAGCGTTCTTTTTTATGCCGAATAAGGCGGGATCGGGAGTTATACACTCGACAAGTCTTGCAAAAAATGGTATCGTGTGAAGGTAAAACAAAGTTCGTCCACAAGACAAAAGGCTATGGCTCCACTTTCACAATCTACGCCAAGCTATTATCAGGACGGCCTCCGGATGATCTCGTTTTGCCCTCTATGCGAAACGAACTACAATCCGATGGAGGCGCGCGTTCTGGGCGAAAAAGAGGACGGCCATCTCCTGCACATCCGCTGTAAGAAGTGCTGGAACTCGATCCTGGCCTTGGTCCTTGTTTCGAACGCCGGGGTGTCCTCGGTCGGCCTCATTACCGACCTGACCTTCGACGACGTTCGGAAGTTTTCCAATCGCGAAACCGCAGTCACAACGGACGACGTCATCGGCGTACATCAGCTGCTTGCGCAAGATGGCGACGGCTCGTTCGACTTTATCGACGCGGTGCTGGAGTACATGTAACCCGGTTGCCAAAGCCGCTCCTCTTGACAGGGGCGGCTTTTGCGTTTACGATCCCTCCATAATTCTTATTGCTGAGTAGCCCTATGGCAATGGATGCAATCAAGCTGCCGCTCACCAAACGCGACGTGAAGGTGAAGGCCAAGAAGCTGCGTGCGCAGGGTCTCATTCCGGCGGTCCTCTACGGACACGGAACCGAGAACCACCACCTGGCTGTCCCGTATAACGTCTTTACGAAGGCCTTCAAGGCCGCCGGTGAATCCACCTTGCTCGACCTCGAAATCGAGGGCAACGGCACGGTGAAGGGTCTGGTCAAGGATTGGCAGGTCGACCCGCTGTCGAACCGCTACACCCACATCGACTTCTACCAGGTCAACCTGAAGGAGAAGCTCAAGGTGGAAATCGCGCTCAACTTCGTCGGCGAATCGCCGGCGGTGAAGGAACAGGGCGGTTCGCTCGTGAAGAGTATGAACAGTCTGCGTGTCGAGTGTCTGCCGGGCGACCTCGTCCACGAGATCGACGTCGATGTCTCGGTCCTCAAGAACTTCGAACAGATGATCCACGTGAGCGACATCAAGCTCCCGCCGGGCATCGAAGTCCTGGAAGACGCGAACGCCGTCGTTGTCCTGGTCGAAGCTCCGATGACCGAAGACCAGCTCAAGGCGCTCGAGAACGCCGCTCCGGTGGACGTCTCGGCCATCAAGACCGAAGCCGAAGAGAAGAAGGCTGCCGAGGACGCCGCCAAGGCTGCCGAGGAAGCTGCGAAGGCCTAACGCCTCGCGATCAAAAACACCCCTCACGGGGTGTTTTTGTATGTGGCGATGAGAACGCGTTCATCGCCGTGCAGGTCCTTGAGGATCTCGATCGTTGCCTTGGGTTGCACGGACACGGCAAGGCGCCTGAGTTCTTTGAATTGTCCCGGCTCCGCTTCTAGCGCCAGGAGTTTCGGCGGGCGTTTCCAGCGAACAAGATGTTTGAACAGCGCGCGATAGTGGTCGAGACCGTCTTTTCCGGAGACGAGCGCGAGCTTGGGTTCGTGGATCCGAACTTCGGGTTGCGAGGTATTCCATGTCTTGGACGGCAGGTACGGAAGATTGGCGACCACGATCGCAGGTTCCTTGGGTTCCGCGAGGCGGCTTTTCAGAATATCGAGCTTGGCCAAGCGCACGCGACGTCCGAGCTTGAACCTCTTGGTGTTCGTCTTCGCGACGGCTAGTGCCTTGGCGGAAACGTCATAGAGGACTGCTTTGGAGCGCGGTCGTTCTGCAGCGAGAGTGAGTCCGATCGCGCCGGAACCCGTTCCGATGTCGAGAAAGAGTTCTTGCTCCCTCGAGCGGGCAAGCACGGCTTCGACGAGAAGTTCGGTTTCAGGTCGGGGGATCAGCACGTCTTTCGTGACGGCAAAGATGCGGCCGTAGAAGCCTCGCTCGCCGATGATTTGGGCGAAGGGGATATGGCGAGTGCGGCGCGCGATCATGCCTGCGTATGTTTTTACGGATACGCTCGGAACCGCCGCGTCGTCATGCGCGATGAGCCAGGCCAGGTCGCGACGCAAGAGGTGCGCCAAAAGCGATTCCGCTTCGAGGCGGGGTTCTGGGATGCGGGCGCGCTTGAGGCGGCTCGCGGCACCAGTAATGAGATCGCGTATAGTCATGCGGCTACTCTACGACAAAAAGAAAAGCTCCGCGAGTCGCTTCGTTCGCGTGTGGTGCGAGAAGCGTGCGGAGCGTGCCTGACGTGCGGACTAGGAGTTCGACAGCAGATCGGCCTTGATGAGCTCGCCGCAGGCGACCGCCTGCAGGAAGCGGATGAAGCCACTCAAGTGCAGCTCCGACTCCGCGGTGTTCCTGGTCAGGCGCGCCAGCAGGTGGTCGAGATCGATCTCGGTGCTGCGCAGTGCCGGGGTGGCGGTGAGCACGTCGCCGATGTCCGCCCAGAAGTCGGGCTTGGCGTAGATCGTCGCCGAGATGTTGTAGCGCTCGACGAGGGCTTGGACCTGAGCACGCTCGGCGTAGCCGCCGCTCGGACCCTTGCGGTTGGTCGGACTCGGGGCGAGGTAGTGCCGTGCCCAGGCGAGCCACTGGATGCAGGTGAGGAGCCGCTCTCCGGGGATCTTGATCGAGGTCTTCAACGTGTCCTCCTTTTTGGACAGAGGACAGTTCAACGTATTTTTTATTCCTTGTCAACCGCTACCGCCGCGCGGGCGCGCTCCAGCTCTTCCGGCGTTCCGACCGGCATCCAAAATTTCGATTCAATGACCTGAACAGGAATCTTGTCCAGGTGCAGAGCCAGCGTTTGCGGCAGGCCGTACTCGCCGTTCGGCAGCGCAGCGGGGGCGAGATCAAAAAAACGTCCGTCGAGCAGGCAGGCTCCGACGTACACTTCATGGGCGGTAAGAGCATGCGCGTCCTTGTTCGGCACAATATGCGTCAAAAAACCCCCTTCGCTTTCGAGATGGCTGTAGGCATTCGGCGTCGGCACGCGATGCGCCAACATGGCGAACGGTTCGGCTGATATGAGTTTTTCCAAATCCTGCTTGCTGTAAAGGTCGTCGCCGTTGAGCGCTAAGAAGGCTTCGCTCCCCAAAAACGGCCGCGCACGCATGAGGGCGTCGTAGGTGCCGCGAAGCTCCGTCTGCTCGACGAAAGCGATCCGAGAATCCTGTCCAAAGCGGGAGCGGATGGTTTGGCCCAAGTGGCCGATCACGACTGTGATGGCGGAAACCGAATCCGGCAGCGCTTCAAGCGTGCGTTCAAGAATCGGCTTGCCGCCGACATCGATCATTGGTTTCGGTGTCGCGTCGGTCAGGGGTCGCAAACGGGTGCCGAGGCCTGCCGCGAAAATGACGGCTTTCATTCTTCGTCGGAATCGCCGCCGGTACCGAAGGTGCCAGCGCGATCGGCTTCATGGAGCGCGCGCATGATCTCGTCGAGGCCGCCGGCGAGAATGGCCGGCATGCCGTGCCACGATTTTTTGATGCGGTGATCAGTGACGCGATCTTGCGGGAAATTGTAGGTGCGGATTTTTTCGGAGCGCTCGCCGCTGCCGATTTGGCCTTGGCGCAGATCGGTGCGCGCTTTGCGGCGCTTCTCTTCTTCAATCGCGAAGAGGCGCGCGCGCAGCACGGCCATGGCTTTTTCCCTGTTTTGAATCTGGCTGCGTTCGTCTTGGCAGCCGACGATCATGCCGGTCGGAAGATAGGTGATGCGTACCGCCGAGTACGTCGTTTGCACGCCTTGTCCGCCGTGGCCGCCTGCGAGGAACGTGTCGACGCGGATATCCTTCGGATCGATCTTGATGTCGATCTCCTCGGCTTCCGGCATGGCGGCGACGGTGACGGTCGATGTGTGGACGCGACCGGCTTTTTCCGTTTCCGGAACACGCTGCACGCGGTGGACGCCGGATTCGTACTTCATTTGGCGATAGACGTTTTTGCCCTGCAAGCTGAAGATTGCTTCCTTCATGCCTCCCAGGTCGTTCAAGCTTTGCGAAATCGCGGCGACTTTCCAACCCTGCTTTTCGGCGTAGCGCACGTACATGCGGAAGAGTTCCGCCGCGAAGAGCGCGGCTTCGTCGCCGCCGACGCCGGCGCGGATTTCGATGATCGTGTTTTTCTTGTCGAGCGGGTCGGGTTCGACGAGCGCGTCTTCGAGCGCCAAGCGCGTCGCTTCGAATTCTGAGGCGAGACGTGCAGCCTCTGTCTCGGCCATGGCTTTGAGTTCGGGGTCGGTTTCGTCCTCAAGCATCGCCTTCGTATCCGCCGCTTCCTTCTCGAGCGTCTCGTAGCGTTCGGCAATGTCGAGGATCTCGCGCAGCTCGCTGTACTCCTGGTTGAGCGCGCGCATCTTCTGCGTATCCGAAATCACCTCCGGTTGCGACAGGAGCGTTTCGATCTCTTGAAAGCGCGCGCGCTTGTTTTTGATCTCAGCGGGGACGTTCATAGGGAAAGTATAGCGTACAGATAGCCAAAGCCCCCTCCGACATGTGTCGGAGGGGGCTCGGAACAGCTACTTGGAGGCTTTGGCGGCCTTCTGGGCGACGCGCTTGATCGTGCGTGCCTTCTTGCCGGTGGCCTTGGCGTCCGTGCTCGGCTTCTTGGAGGTGCGCTCCTGGAACTTTTCGACGCGGCGGGAGGCATCGACCAGCTTCTGCTTGCCCGTGTAGAACGGGTGGCAGGCGGAACACAGTTCGACGTGGAGCTCCTTGACGGTGGCTCCGGTCGAGAAGGTGTTGCCGCAGGCGCAGACGACCTTGGCGTCGGAATGATATGTCGGGTGGGTGTCGGCTTTCATAAGTTGACTACGGCGAGGACTATAGCAGGAGCGTGCGGAGTTGGCAAGCCCACCCTCTGTCAGGGTTTGCAGACCGCAGGAAAACTAGGTAAGTTGGGCGTGAAAGCGAGGTCCCCATACCGTACCGCCTCACCGTCCTTTGCGTCTTCCTGCTCGCGTGTTCCCGGCCTAGCGCTTCATCCTCGCCGCCAAGCGTGGCGTCGGAACGACCTCGTGAATCAATCGCACAGTGTCTCGCGCGCACGGGCGTGCATCTCTATGGCGCGTCGTGGTGTCCTTTTTGCCAGGATCAGCGGCGCCTCTTCGGTGA
>JBPOIQ010000001.1:0-11246 GCA_052034355.1 Minisyncoccota bacterium | reverse complement strand
TGCGCTCGGCCATGCCCTTGATGTCGCTCCAGTCGCTCTTGCGAGGCAGAAGCACGTAGGCGTCGCCATTTGAGACCGTCACGGTGGTCGCATAGAGCGGACCTTCCGGATTGTCGTCGAGCACGCGGTGGACGATTTTGGTCGGGTCGATGTGGCGGAGTTCTTTGGCAAGCTTCACGATCTCCCAGAGTTCCATGTCGGTGATGACGTGCGATTGCAGCGTCTCGAGTACGCTCGCCACGCGCGAAGGGTTGAGCAGTGTGTCGAACGAAACGAGCTTGTCTTTGAGTGCCAGGATCACTTTCTGCTGGCGGCGGCTTCTGGCGAAGTCGGAACCTTCGTTATTGTTGCCGTGCCGCGAGCGGACGTATTCGAGCGCCACGCTGCCGTTCATCGTCTGCCAGCCTTTTTCGAAATGGACTTTCTTGTAGAGATTGTTGTCGGTGGGATACGCGAAGTCGGTGAAAGTGCGCTCGACGTCGACCGTCACGCCGCCGACGTCGTCGATCAGTGTTTTGAACGCGGAGAAGTCGACGCGGACGTAGTAGTCGATCGGTTGTGAGAGAAGCGCGGAAATCGCCGAAGCGGTTTCTACGCCGCCGCTGCCGACGCGTTCTTCTTCGGCGTAAGCGTTGACCGCGTTGATCTTCACGCTGCCGCCGTCCAACGAAGGGATCCACAGGTCACGGGGGAGCGAGAGGATGCCGACATCGGATGTCGACGGCTTGACGGTCACGAAGAGGATCGTGTCCGTCAGGTGAGGACCGTCATGACCCTCGCCGCCTTCGCCGAGCACCAGGATATTGATGCGGTCGCGCTCTTCGCCGCGCAGCTGTTTTTCGCCGTTGCCGACGAGACGACGCACTTGGTCGAGAATCGAGACCTTTTCCGTGCCCTTGGCGTTCGGATTCAGGTTCGAAGCGGCACTAATCAGGCGCCCGGCCGCCAGGGAAAAGAGGGTCGGGATCAGGATCGCGACGGTTGCAAGGCCGATCAAGGCGCCTTTCCAAAACGAAAAACGTCGACGGAGGGCGTCGCCGGGGGTGAGCAGATTGATCTTCGGGGGCTTCATTTGTGGAGGGGGTAGGTAGGGCTTGCCCCGTCGTTCGCGAACGACGGGGCTTGCTCAAGGGCGAAAAGCCTGCTAAACTGCTCTTTACCCGTGTATAGTAGAGGAAAAGGGGCTGCTTGTCCAGCCGTTCAACCCTCACAACCACGGACGTTTGGCTCAGTTGGTTAGAGCGCTGTCTTCACACGACAGAGGTCGGTGGTTCGAATCCACCAACGTCCACCATATGAACAATCCCATCCCGAATCCCGAGCCGCCGGTCAATGCCGACCAAGCCGACGATACGCCGTCTTTTTTTACGGCCATCGGACGCTTCGCCATGGAACTGGTCGAGATCGTCGTCATCTCTCTGGCGATCATTTTGCCGATTCGGTATTTCTTGATCCAACCGTTTTACGTCAAAGGCGCCTCGATGGAGCCGACGTTCGATGATCATGAGTATTTGATCATCGACGAACTGAGCTACCGTTTCCGGACACCGGAGCGCGGCGAAGTCGTCGTCTTTCGCTATCCGCTCGATCCGCGCCAATACTTCATCAAGCGCGTCGTCGGCCTGCCTGGAGAAACCGTGAAGGTTACCGGCGATCACGTCGTGATCTTCAATGAAGCCTCTCCCGAAGGAAAAACTCTCGACGAAAGCGCGTACCTTCCTTCCGACGTTCCTACGAGAGGCGACCGCACGGTCAAGTTGGGAGAAGGCGAGTACTTCGTCCTCGGCGATAATCGCACCGCCAGTCTCGACTCCCGCGTCTTCGGTCCGCTCCCGCTCGCGAACATCGTCGGCCGGGTCTGGATCCGAGGTTGGCCGCTCGACCGCGTCACGCTTTTCCGAGCTCCCTAAACACGACCACTAATCGCTCGCATGCCCAAGACCAAAAAACCCGTGCTCGCGAAAACGCCCGCCAAGCCCGCGCCGACGAAACCGGCCGCGGCTGTTCCGGCGCCCGAGGGCGAGGCTCCGAAGCCGAAGCGCACCGCTCCGCCTCCGAACCTTTTGCGCGGCATGAAAGACGTCCTGCCCGGCGAACAGAAATTCTGGACGCTGATTCGCGGCGCCGTTGAATCCATCGCGAGCGGTTTCGGTTTCGAGCGCGTCGACACCCCGACGCTCGAGGAAACGGCGCTGTTCGTGCGCGGCGTCGGCAAGCAAACCGACATTGTTGAAAAAGAACTGTATTCGTTCGTCGACCAAGGCGGCGAATCGATGACGCTCCGTCCGGAGCTCACCGCTCCGCTCGCGCGCGCCTACGTGAACCACGGCATGTGGAACCAGCCCCAGCCGATCAAATGGTTCACCTGGGGCCGCGTCTTCCGCCATGAGCGCCCGCAGTCCGGCCGCTACCGTCAGTTCACCCAGGCTGGCCTCGACGTCTTTGGCGACAAGCACCCGGTGATCGACGCTAACCTCATTTTCGCGGCGCATACGCTCTTCAAGGAAATCGGTCTCGACGCGCTCGTCCTGGTCAACTCGATCGGCGACGCGCCTTCGCGCGAGGCTTACAAGAACGAGCTGGTCAACTACTATCGCAGCAAGCGCTCGCAAATTTGCGAGAACTGCAAGAAGCGCCTCCAGCGCAATCCGCTCCGCGTCCTCGACTGCAAGGAAGAAGGCTGCGTCGCGGTCAAAGCCGAAGCGCCCCAGATCGTCGATTTCTTGAACGAAGAATCGAAGAATCATTTCATCCGCGTGCTCGAGTATCTCGACGAGCTCGAAGTGCCGTACCAGCTCCAGCCGCACCTCGTGCGCGGCCTCGACTACTACAGCCACACCGTTTTCGAAGTCGTGCTCGCCGCTGATGCCGAATCGCAGGCATCGCAGTCCGCGCTCGCCGCGGGCGGCCGCTACGACGGATTGATCGAAACGCTCGGAGGTACCGCCACGCCGGCCGTCGGCTTCTCGTGGGGCATCGAGCGCATCATCCTCGCTCTCAAGGAAAAGAGCGTTCCGGTTCCGGAAATCAACACGCCGGAAGTGTTCGTCGCCCAGCTCGGAGAACCCGCGCGCCGCAAGACGCTGGCACTCTTCAACGCCCTCCGCAAGGACGGCGTGCGCGTGGCCGAAAGCTTCTCGCGCGACGCGCTCAAGCAGCAGCTTGAAATCGCGAACCGCCTTGGTGTCCGCTTTACCGTGATCCTTGGCCAAAAGGAAGTGCTCGACGGCACCGCCCTGATCCGCGACATGGACTCGGGCATCCAGGAAATTGTCGACTTCAAAAAGTGCGCGATCGAGCTCAAGAAAAAGCTCGCCCAGCCCGCCCCACCGAAAATCACCCCGCCGCCCCCGCCGGAACCGGAAGATCCGCTCCTCGCGGAAGAACCGATGAAGGTTGAGGAGGATGAGGAGGAAGAAGGGGATAAGAAGAAGAAAGACGAGGAATAAAAATCTCCCCCGGCGGAATGCCGGGGGAGATTTTTTGTACGTATCACTCTTTTGTTTGTTGTACATCGATATCACTCAACTCCGCAGGGGCTTCGATAATGACGCGAAGATGACGCCTGATAAGATCTTCGTCTCCTATCTTTGGGAGCATCAAGGCTATCGCCGCACGCACGCTCAACTCGCCGTTCTCCCGGAAGAATCGCAACAAGATTTTCGTGTCTGGAAAGCCGAGACGAATCGCCTCATTAAAATGATCAGCTTCGTGATCAACAAGCTCGCGGCAAAGTTCTTCGTCGTGGAGTAGGTTTTTCAAAGATTCTAAAAGTGTTTCCATGCTCGGTACCACGACTTCTCCAGCTGCCGGCTCGTCGTTATGGGTGGAGCGGGCATGATATTCTAAAAGGGAAATCTTTCCAGAGATAAACTCGTTCAATAGCGCAGCTTCTTTTTCATCGTTGCGTTCTACCTCTTTGAGGGAAGGGGCGACAGTGATTGCTTGTTCTATTTTTTGACGAAGATTCGACTCCTCACTAGGTGGTAGTTTTTCGTACATAGAACCGTTCTGGGTGTGAGTATCACGGTTTATCCTATCTTGTATGAAGATACTGGGGTAGTATATACGCATTCGCGTCCAGCACAAATCTGTTCAAAACATTAATCTGTCTCCAGATACCGTGTCTCTTTGGTACCAGGTACCGAGTCCATCCTGTCCTTTGGTGCCAGGCACGGGCACAACCTGCCCCTTTGATGCCGAGCACGGTCAACAACACTACCTGTATCGGATCAAAAGTTAATTTCTGTTCATCGTTTTGCGTGTTTGTGAAACCAAAGAACCTACTCGCAACAATAGCCGCTATGGCGATTATGCTTCTGCAGCTGTTGTTACCAGCAACGTTGCACAGCAGAGAGGAAATGAAGTCTGCTGGAATAGGCTTTCCGGTCAACTTTGTTCGGCAAGACATTACCGCGATTGATTTTGCTGTACCTCACCTCTATCGATTCTCGTCTCCATGGGAGAACCCCACCGAGCTCCTTTGGTTCGGTCTCATCATCGATTTTACGACTTTCTACTTCTGTGCCTTGTTCTTGTTGTATTTGCTGGGGTGGAAAGGTAGGGAGGTTAATGGCGGGGGAACTGCGTAAATATCGGCCTAAAAAGGCTGTAACAGCCATGTTTCTTCCAAAGTTGACCTTATTCGACAGTCTTGCTATCTTATAACCGAGACCCAGTCTCTCTATTTTTAAGTAGAAAGGAAGGTGTATTGTTGTGGTTGAAGTCAAACGCAAAAAGGGAGAGAGCTTTGAAGCTCTGCTTCGTCGTTTCAGCCGCCGCATTCAGCAGTCCGGCCGCGTTCTGGAAGCCAAGAAAACTCGTTTTCACACGGCCGAAAAGAACAAAAACGGTCAGCGCGACGCCGCGCTCCGCCGCCAGTATCTGGCAGCCCGCCGCGAATATCTGCTCAAGAGCGGCAAGCTGAAAGAGGAAGACCTGAAGCAGAAGCGCCGCCGTTAAAACCGTCCCGACCTTGTCGGGGTTTGGTTCTAGAGAAACTCTCATGTCTCTCCGAAGCGACATCGAAAAAAAGTTCATGGAAGCGATGAAGGCCAAGGACGCCACGGCGGTCTCGACCTTCCGCATGCTCCGTGCGGCGATGAAAAACGCCGAAATCGACAAGCAAACCAAAGAACTGAACGACGAAGAGGCTCTTGAGGTCATTGGCCGCGAGGTCAAGAAACTGCGCGACGCGCTCTCGGACTTCGAGAAAGCGGGGCGCGGCGATCTCGCCGAATCGACGAAAGTCGAACTCGCACTCCTGACGACGTTCCTTCCCGCGCAGTGCTCCGAAGAAGAAGTCCAAGCCGCCGTGGCCAAAAAAGCCGCCGAGCTCGGCCTCTCCGGAGAAGCTGCCTACGGACGCCTCATGGGCGAAGTCATGAAGGAGCTGAAAGGAAAAGCCGACGGTAACGCGGTCGGCAAGGCGGTCAAAGAGTTCTTGCAAAACAAAGCCTAGTTCCGGGAATAACCTACCCTCCTGTCCCATGCTCTCAGGAAGGAAGTCACGCTCCCAAACGCTCGCCAAAGCCACCCTCACGGTTGCCAGTTTCGTGTTGGTGGTTTTTGCGTCTTACGCGTTTGCGCACGTCGCTCAGGCACAGGTGACGGCGAACGAAGTGTTGCCGACGGAACTCGGCAACGTCATCGGAACGGGCACGGGCGATATTCGCATTACGATCGCTCGTATCGTGCGCGGCTTCCTCGGTTTCCTGGGGACGATCGCTCTTCTCCTTGTCCTGTACGCCGGCTTCACATGGATGACGGCCGCCGGGGACGCTGAGAAAATCGATCGTGCCAAGAAAATCCTGACGTCGGCGGTGATCGGTCTTGTGATCATCATGTCGGCCTTCGCGATCACTTCGTTCATTTTGAGACAGCTTCTAAACGAAGCTGGGGGACTCGGCGGGGGAGCGGGCGGTGGAGGTTCCAGCGCTCCGGATGACCGCGCGTGTATCGGCTTGTCGGCGACATGTCCTGCGGGCGCGCTCGGCAACGGCATTATCGAAAGCCATTATCCGAATCGCAACGCCACCGGCGTCGCACGCAATACGCGCGTCGTCGTGTCGTTCAAGCAGCGTATCGACCCCGCTTCGATCGTTGTTGGCGGTGCGAACGCCACGGTTGCGATTTCAAAGTCGGCCGACGTCACGTCTTCGAACCAATTCGCTCAAAAATACGCGCAAAGTCTGACGTCCGCTGATATCGATGTCGCCGTCTCGGCCGACGGTAAGAGTGTGACGTTTATCCAGCGCAATTGCCCGACGAACTGCTTCGGCAGCCCTTCGGAAAACGTCTTTTACACGATCGGGCTCCGTGGCGGCACCGACGGTATCCGCCGCGAAGGGGGAGCTCCGGCGTTCACGGGTACGTTCAACTCCGGATACCTCTGGGAATTCCAGGTTTCGACGGTGCTCGATCTCACGCCGCCGAAGGTTGCGTACGTCGTTCCGAACGATGGTGCGAGTGGTGTGCCGCGCAACTCGCTCGTGCAAGTCATGTTCGATGAGCCGGTTGATCCGGTCAGCGTGACCTCCGGTCTCTCGGTTACGCGCACGGGCGGCAACGTCGTGGCCGGCGTGCAGCAGATCGGTAACGCCTATCGCGCCGTCGAATTCCGCACCAACGAATCGTGCGGCACGAACTCGTGCGGCGAAGAAGTGTTTTGCCTCCCCGGCAATCAGCAAATCAACGTGCGCGTACGCGCCGACGCGCTGACGACCTCTCCTCCGCTCGGTATCTATCCTCCCAACGGCATCACCGACATGGCGGGCAACTCGCTTGATGGCAACGGCAACGGCACGGCGCAAGGCTCTCCCGCCGACGATTACGCCTCTGATTTCCGCACGTCGAACGAAATCGATCTCGTGCCGCCGAAAGTCGTGGCACAAGAACCGGCGGTGCTTCAGGGCAACATCGCGCGCGATCTGGCGATGGCCGTGACCTTCTCGAAACTCATGAGCTCGGCGAGTTTCACGACGGATAACGCCCGCCTCGTGCCGGGACCGAACGGAGCGCCGACCAACTACTCGATCGCGACCGAGGCGATTTCTTCCGTCGCCGGAGGTGATGCGGATCAAACGAAAGGCATCATCGATCACGATCTGTTGTCGATCAATCAGCCGTACGCCATCAACCTCACCTCGGGCCTGCGCGATCTGCGCCAGAACTGCTTCTACCCGGGCGGTGGTCAGACGGTCTGCACCGGAACTGAAGCCTATTGCTGCAACGGCGTACCTTCACAGGTCGCCTGCGGCTTCCTCCCATAACCTATGCGCGCGTTCCTCCGACGTCATCGATCATGGATCATCAGCCTGGCGCTTCTTGCGCCGTGCTTGTGGTTTGCGTCACATGGCGTGGCGAACGCGCAGGGCGTGACTTCGAACGAAATCCTTCCTGGCCAGATCGGCGCTGAACTCGGCACCGGCACGGGTGATATCCGCATCACGATCGCGCGCATCGTGCGTGTCGCGCTTGGGCTTCTTGGCACGATCGCGCTGCTGCTCGTACTCTACGCGGGTTTTACGTGGATGACCGCGGCGGGGGATGAAAGCAAGATCGAACGCGCGAAAAAGACCCTTTCGGCGGCGGTGATCGGTCTCGTGATCATCATGTCGGCTTTCGCGATCGTTTCCTATGTGTTGAGCGCTCTTCTGACCGCGACAACGGGCGGTCCTGGCGGCGGAGGTCCCGGCGGCGGAGGTGGAGGCGGAGGAGGCTTTGGCGGCGGTTCCGGCGGCGCATTCCGACCGACGGCGATACAGCCGAGCGGTTCGCTTCCGAAATACGATGTGACGCCGGCGGTTACCTTCAGCGCCGCTCCGACCGACGACGCGACGAATATTCGCGCCAACATTCTTCTTGAAAAAGTGGAAGGCAGCACGCGCACGAACGTCGACTACGAACCGGTGGTCGAAAATTTCACGATTCGCCTGCGTCCGGTGACGCCTTGCCCAGCCCCGAACGCCGATCGCCGTTGTCTCGAGCGAAATACGGAATACCAGGTGACGGTGCGCGCAGGACTGCGCAACGCCTCTTCTTCCGATCCTCGGTCGGTGAGCTGTGGTCTTGGTTCGACGTGCTCGCGGAATTTCAGAACGGGCGATACCGTCATGACGGAGCCGCCGACGATCACGATTTCCAGCCCGACCGACGGTCAGTCCGTTCCGGCGGGGGATTTGGTTCCGGTTCAGGCGATCGCGACCGACGAAAGCGGTATCGCGACGGTTGAATACTCCGCTGACGGCGCGTTCTTCACGGCCGACGGCAACGTGCAAAACATCGCCCCTTCGACCTACTCGAGTCAGTCGGTGTGGGACACGGCGGGTTTGGCGCCGGTCAGGACGGTGTCGCTTTCGGCGCGCGCGGTCAATATCGACGGCGATGAAGCGCGTTCGAGCGCGGTGCGCGTCACGGTGCGTCCGCAGTTCTGTTTCAACAACGTGCGCGACGGAGACGAAGTGGCGGTCGACTGCGGCGGTTCGTGCGGTGCGTGCACCGGTGCTAGCTGCACGGACAACAGCCAGTGCTCTTCCGGACTCTGCCAGAACGGCCAATGCGTTGAAAACCCCCAAATCACGGACGTTCAGCTTCGTGACGGCCGTCCCGGCAACCTCGTGACGATCACGGGCGATCGTTTCGGATCGACGCCGGGCACGGTGACGTTCCTGGGAACCGCTGCGGCGGGGGATGATCAGGTGGCTACGGTTGCGCAATGCGCCAATGCTTGGAGCGATACGCGTATCGTCGTCCTCGTACCGCAAGGCGCGGTAACGGGGCCTATTCGCGTTACGGCTTCTGGCGGACGCCAGGATGCGACGAACGACGCCTACGGACCGATCATCACCGATTTCCAAGTGAATGACGTCGCGCGCCCGGGTATTTGCGCGGTCGCTCCAGCTTCGGTCAAGACGGGAAATACCGTCGTCGTAACGGGCGTTGCGTTCGGGGCCGCTCAGGGAGATTCCCGCGTGCAGATCACGCGCGCCGGCGCCGACTGCTCGCAGATTCAGGATTGGGCGACAGCCGCCGAAGCGACACAGGTGTCTCCATGGAGCGAGACGTCGTTCTCTCCGACGATTCCGAACGTCGAAACCGATTTTGACGGTTCGAACTTCTTGCTGCGCGTCACTGTTGCCGGACAGCCTTCGAACACGGCGTGCCTTCGCGTCGAGCCGCCGGAAGCGGGAACGGAACCTCGTATCGAGTTCGCTACTCCGGAAAACGGCTCGGTCGGCACGTATGTTTCTCTGTTCGGATCGAATTTCGGGTCGGGCGGCACGGTGCGTTTCAGGAACGCGGCCGGCGAAGCCGTCGGCGATATCGGTTTCCCGGCGCAATGCGCGGCGGGGTATTGGACGAACGCGAGCGTAACCGTAAAAGTTCCGGCGCGTTTCACGACTCCGGCAGATACGGCCGTCGCGCTCGGCGCATACAACGTTACGGTCGTGCGTTCGGACGGACGTGTTTCCAATGCGGTTCCGTTTACGATCAATACCGATCCGCTCACGCCTGGACTGTGCCGTGTCGAACCGGATAACGGTCCTGTCGGTACGTCGGTCACGCTCTACGGCGACGGCTTCGGTTCGATTTCCGGAGCCGATCTTCCGGCATTCCTTACGGCGCATCCGGACGCTGTTCGTTTCAATGCAAACATCAACGCCGCTTCGATCGGTCAGTGGCAGTCGACTTCGATCGTCGCCTCCGTTCCCGAAGGCGCAACGACCGGCCCGGTGCGCGTGCGCACGTTCGTCGGAGCCACGCCAGCCGAATCGAACGGCGTGAATTTCCAGATTCGCGATTGCCGCGAGAGCGGTGGCGACGCTTCGTGTGGCAGCGGACGCACTTGCTGCGATGATGGCGCGTGCCGTGCTTCGTGCGGCGCGACTGCGGCCGCCGGCGGTTTTGCCTGGCAATTTTCGACCGGTCCGATTCCGGTCTTCCCGATCGTGATCGAGAACGCGACGTGCCAAGCGACGCCGCCTTCCACGATGCCGAGTCCGAATCCGTTCAAGGGCATGACCGACGTCTGTACCGATATGGGCAGCATGACGGCCCGTTTCAGCTTGCCGATGGATCCCGCTACCATTAATGCTTCCAACGTCGTCTTTGAGGCTTGTGGTACAGGCGCTTCTATCTCGAGCACATGCCAAGCGGTGGCAGGAGCTGGTACGCCGAGTCTTCTTGATTACGACACCGACGGACGTTCGCAACTTGTCTTGCCGGTGAGCGGCCTCGCTCCGAATACGTGGTATCGTCTGACGATTCGCGATCAGGTGCGCAGCCTCGGTACTCCGGAAAGGGGAGCACAGTCTCTCGACGGTAACTTTGACGGCCGCGCGGGCGGCGCGTATGTCACGACCTTCAAGACGGGCGCGGGCCCCTGCACGATCTCCGGCGTCGATGTGCAGCCGACCATAGCCTTGATTTCCGCTGCTGATGAAACGAAAGCCTACCAGGCCTTCCCGTTGTCGAGCCGCTGCATCATTCTCTCGTGCTCCGGACGCGCGGTGAACTGGGTATCGACCGATGCGGGCAAAGCAAGCATCGCTTCGCTTGGAGGTGCGCGTCAGTGCGAGGCTGTCGCGACGCCGGTCGCCGAAACCGAGCCTGGCCCGCCGATCCAGATCCGTTCGACCGTCGACGGTTTTACCGATTCTGGCTTGCTCACGATCGACTACGCCAATCCTCGTGTCGTCGACTACGGTCCGCATGATTGCAATGAAGCGTGCGTCAACACGATCGGCTTCGCGTACTTCAACACGCCGATGGCGGAGAGTGGGCCTGGCAGCGTTCTTTCAAACGTTCGTCTCTATCGCTGCCGCAATGAATCGTGTCTCACCTTTGAAGGGGAAGTCGTGCTCGCGCCGAGCTACAATGCTCCGGCAAGACTCTTGTCGTTCGGCAATGCCGCGCTCGCGCCGAATACGTGGTACCGCGCGGTGATTCTTGGGACGGCGCAGAGTACGAGCCAAGCTCCTCTCACGGGATTGAACTACTCCGGAAACGCGTTCAGCTGGATTTTCCGAACGCGTTTGAGCGGCGATCCGTGCGGCCCGCAGCGCGTGAATCTCGCGCCGCAACAGACGACGCTCCGTTATATCGGAGAAGTGTCGCCGATCACGGCCATGCCGCTTAGCTCTCCCGACACGTGCGCCGCGAACGGCCAGATGTTGAATGCTTCCTCCTATAACTGGGCGTGGAGCAAGGCGCAAAACCCGGCTTCGCCTGTGGCGATCAGTCTC
>JBPOIQ010000071.1:0-2673 GCA_052034355.1 Minisyncoccota bacterium | reverse complement strand
GTGACGCATCTCGACGCCGATCATTACGTCGGCCTCTTCGGCGTACTCAAGAAATATAACGTAGGAGAGATCTGGTGGAGCGGCGCGGCGCCCACGACGGAAACGGCGCGTCGGTTCGTCGCGGCGGTTGAAGCAAGAGGGATCGCACAGCGTTTCGTACGAGCGGGGGAGAGCGCCACGTTTGCGGACGGTAACGCATTTCGCGTGCTCTGGCCGCGCGAGGATGCGCGCGGTCTCGTGATCCCGCCAACGACTACGAACGCCAAGGGCGGAGGCACGAACGATTACGGCATTGTCGGTACGTTTACCTGCGGGGAGGAGCGGGCGCTGTTTACGGCCGACGTTTCCGCGCACGTAGAGGCGAAGCTGCTCGAAGAACCGGGCTTGATTCGCGCCGAACTTCTCAAAGTGCCGCATCACGGCTCGACGCACTCATCCTCCGAGGCGTTTCTCGATGCGGTCGATCCCGACGAAGCGGTCATCTCCGTCGGTGCGGGTAACCGTTACGGTCACCCCACACCGCGCGTTTTGGCATCTTTGCTCGAGCGCGGTATTTCTGTGCACCGCACCGATCGGGAAGGAAAGATTCGCTATGCGTGCGCGGGCGGCGCACTGACGCTGAAACGTTGAGCCACAACGCGGGCTGCGTACAAAAAAACGCGCCTCAGTGCGAAGGCGCGGATTCGGTCATGGTGTGCGTTTGCGCGGCGAGTTCAAGAGCGATCTTGCAGATCATGCGCCAAGAGACGGGACAGGGCGCGCCCGGGGGAACGTCTTCTTGGATGGCAACGGCCAGCACGAGAGCGCAGAACATGCCGTGCTCGTAGACCCGAGCTTCTTCGGCCGTCATGAGGCTGCTGAGCTGTTCGCCGCGATCCTCGTAGAACGCAACGAGTTGTGCATAGCGTTCCGGGTAGAGCTCGCAGAACAGGAAGTCGATGACATCGCGATGCATCTCCATAGCTTCACGATCGGCGACGAATCCCAGCGCGCGCTGCCTCTCGCTGCTTGAAGCGAGGATCGCTTCGACTTTCCGAAAGACCGAATGCAGCTTGCCGTTGTCGCGGATGTAGTCGGCCGCCTCTTGTTTCAGCCGTTCCATGATGATGGTCGGCACGGTCAGGGGATTCGGGATGGGTTTCATGGCGAACTCCTTCCGTTACCTGCATACCATGGTTCGGTCTTGTCAGGAAGAGTCCTGTCCGTTATGCTGCCGGCATCAAATTGATCACCCTATGATCCAACGCTCCCTCGTCCTCCTCAAGCCCGACGCGCTCGACCGCGGCATCGTCGGTGAAATCGTCACGCGTTTCGAACGCGTCGGCGCCAAGCTCGTCGGCATGAAGCTGCTCGTCTCCGAAAAGGATACGGCCATGAAGCACTACACCGACGACCTCGCGCAGCGCCGTGGCGAAAAGGTTCGCCAGCTGATGGTCGAGATGCTCACCTCCGGTCCGATCCTCGCGATCGCGCTCGAAGGCATCGAGATGGTCGAAGTCGTCCGCAAGATGATCGGCGCGACCGAACCGAAGAGCGCCGCGCCCGGCACGATCCGCGGCGACTACGCGCACGTCTCGTTCAAGTACGCCGACGAAAAACAGATCGGCGTCTTCAACCTCATCCACGCTTCCGGCTCGCCGGAAGAAGCGGAAGTCGAGCTCGGCGTCTGGTTCAAGCCCGAAGAACTCGTGTCGCACGATCCGTCGTACACCAAGTTCACCATCAAAAAGTAACGCGCGAGCGTTGACGAAAGGGCCTGTCGTTGATAGGCTCTTTTTCGTTGCGCCGTCGCGCACAGGAAAGATGCATGGCAGAACGTACCGACGCTGCGAACCCGTCCGAACCGATCGAGACCAACGAACCGACCGCCGACATCCCCCGGTTGCCCACTCGCGATCCTCTCAAGGGAATTGTCGTAACCGAAGATCAGCGCTCGGCCAGTTCGGCCATCGCCCGCCGCCTCCGTTGAGACCGTTTCCGGTCTCTTTTTTGTTCCTTGAACGGTTGTGGGCTGACTGGTAGAATACCTATGGCTCCGTGCCCGGAAGAACATGTTTTGGGACAATCATTTGGCAGAGTGGCCGAAGAGACCTGTCGCTGTGGCGACCAGGCCGACGGCTTCAGCGGTAAGAGCGGAAGAAGACGCCTCTTGGGCAGCCCGTTAGGGATTCTCAAGAGCCCGTCTTCCACACGCCGTCCCCCGACGTAACGTCGGGGGGAGCCCACATGACTTCACTCGCCAAATCATGCCTTCCGCCGCGGAGCCTTTGCGTTTTTCGGAAATTAGCGTAGGCTACTCTCGCCGAAGGTTTCAAACCCCGTCCTGCGCGACCGCGCAGGACACACTGAACCGCCATCAAGCCCCGCATATGCGGGGCGCGAAGGAGGAGCGACTGACACGCGATAGGGAGCGCAGGCTCGGCCTGTGCGACCGGCAGCGTGTCAGGTAGCGACGTTCGGGGTGTGGCGCATTGGTAGCGCGTTCCCTTGGGGTGGGAAAGGCTGTGGGTTCGATTCCCATCACCCCGACCATGAAAAACGACCGTTCAAGACGGCCGTATTTCTTTTTCCCGAGCCGTTTTGCTATACTGGCTGCATGAGCGATCCCATCGCCGATCTGAAAAAGCGCATCCTCGAGCGCCCCGCCGCCCGCCTTTTGACGGACTGGTTTGC
>JBPOIQ010000076.1:0-4243 GCA_052034355.1 Minisyncoccota bacterium | reverse complement strand
GGGCTGATGGATCACACGGATCGGACGGTCACCAAAACCGTCGGTGAATTGCGCTCAGAATTGCGGGAACACAACGCCATCGCGTAACGCGCAAAATAAAAAAAGAGCACCCGGACGCGTGACACGTCGTTCGCGAACGACGTGTTGAGGGGTGTTCTTTGCGTGGCGGATGCGTTAGAAGCTGATCCAGCCTGTGCGCGTGAAGTGCGAATAGTGACCGATGAAGGGTTGCATGCCGGGTGGTGACTCGGGGGCATGCGCGCCCTCTGGCCAGCCTTTTCCAGCAATCGTCATAATGCCACCTGCACGCGCGATCTCTTCGACCATCGCTTGGAAGATGAAATTGCAGCCAGGTCCTTCCATGCGGAATGGGACGAGATCGCCATTTGCAACGCTCATAGCGACGATGAAGGCGGCTGGTCCTTCCGTGATGGGGTAGCGGTTCATGATGACCCCTCCTTTTCAAAAGGATCTTGAGTGGAAAGTCGAGATTGAAGCGGTCTCGGACATTGGAAAGTAACAAACAGAAACGTGTTCGTCAATGAATGAAAAAACACCCGGACGCGAGAGCGAGGTACGTCGTTCGCGAACGACGTGCCGAGGGGTGCTCTTTGCGTCGCGGGTGCTATTGCAAGCGAATCGAGCTCGATTTCACGACGCCTGTGTAGAAATCGACACAAGTTTCAACGATTTTCTTGGCATCACCTTCACTTAGCTTTCGGATCTCTTTAGTGACACCTTGGGCCTGGGTGAAAGAGAGCATGCGGCGGGGTATGCGTACGCCGTTGCCGTACATGTAATCCCACCATACGGACCAGCGCTCATTGGTCGCCGAATCTCTGCAATCGTCGTGTCGCACGACGATACTGAAGTCATCATTGTGAGTCCGGCACACAAGACGAAAGTACAAGATAAGATGCCAGCGTGACAGGTCTTGCGGGTTGAACGCGCCATCGAGTATGTGATGCAGCTCAAGTGAAAGACCATTCACGACCTTCGTTCCTCGGAACATGTCATGCCACGGTAGGTGCGCGCGTTCTTTGGTTTGGACACCTCCTTGTCGCAAGATGCTTTCCAGCGATTGAAACACCATTACGGAAGTTGCCAACCTCATGAGTGCGCCCTGCATCAAATCCTCCATGTTTCGAACAACACTTTCTATCACAAAGTACTCATTGTGTCAATACGAAAGATGCGCTCTTGACCTTATTTTCCAACCGTGGTATCAATTCCCAGTAAGATACTAGGAATTGTGGAATCCCTTCTTAAAGTCACCCGTAAGGCCGAGCTTGGCCTACTGCTTGTTTCTGAGCTTGCTCTCCATCCTGGAGAGCTGGTTTCGCTTGAGACGGTCTCGAAAAAGACGGGCGCCTCGCGCAAGTTCTTGGAAGAGGTGGCGGGGGAGCTTCGACGCGCCAAGCTGGTCGAAGCGATGCGCGGTGCCTCGGGCGGCTATCGCCTGGTTCGAGACGCGCATGCGCTCACCGTCGCCGAAGTGCTGCATGCGGTCGAGGGGCCGATGGAAATCGAGGAGTGCACCGCGCACGCGCATCCGCACGCCGAACTCGGCATCATCACCAAGGTGCAAGGACAGGTGATGGCGACGCTCATGAATACGACCGTCGCTGATCTTGCGTGATATGGCTGATAAAGATTTTCGCGACGTCTACGACAAAGCGGCTGAAGGCGTAACGCGCCATGCGGCCGAACTCGGCATTACTGAAGAAGTGGTCCGAGAAATTTCGGCGTCGAAAAACGAACCGGACTGGATGCTTGCTCTGCGTCTCAAAGCGTTCGAGATGTTCAAGCGCACCCCGATGCCTTCGTGGGGCCCCGATTTGTCGAAACTCGATCTCGAGCAGATCACGTATTTCGTGCGTCCCGACGCGGAAGAGTCGCAGTCGTGGGCGACGGTGCCGGATAAGATTCGCGAGACCTTCGAGAAGCTCGGTATTCCGGAAGCGGAGCGCCACGCGCTTTCGGGCGTGGGCGCGCAATACGATTCAGAAGTCGTCTATCACAATTTGAAAAAAGAATGGGAGGAGAAAGGCGTCATCTTCGAGAACATGGACGAGGCCGTACGGAAGTATCCGGAGCTCGTGAAGAAATACTTCATGACGGATTGCATCCCGCCGCACGATCACAAGTTCATCATGCTGCACGCCGCAGTGTGGAGCGGCGGGACCTTCATCTACGTGCCGAAGGGCGTGAAGGTGAACGTGCCGCTTCAAGCCTACTTCCGCATGAACGCCGAACGCGGCGGCCAATTCGAGCATACGCTCATCATCGCCGACGAAGGTTCGGAGGTACAGTACATCGAAGGTTGTTCCGCACCGCGCTATAACGCGAGTTCGATTCATGCGGGTTGCGTTGAACTGCATGTGCACGAAGGTGCGCGCATTCGGTACTCAAGCGTCGAAAACTGGAGCAAGAATACCTACAACTTGAACACCAAGCGCGCCGTCGTTGATAAGAATGGCGTTGTTGAATGGGTGAACGGCAACATGGGATCGGGCGTTACGATGCTCTACCCATGCTCGATTTTGCGCGGTGAAGGTTCACAGTCGCATGCGCTTGGCGTCGCGTTTGCCGGTCCCGGACAAAATCAGGACACCGGTTCGAAAGTCATCCACGCCGCGCCGAACACGACCTCGACCATCCGTGCCAAGAGCATCTCGAAAGGCGGCGGTATTTCGTCGTATCGCGGTTACGTCAGCGCAACGCACGCGGCGGAAGGCTCGAAGTCGAGCGTCTCCTGCGATGCGCTTTTGATCGATGAGGGCTCCGTTTCCAATACGTATCCCTTCATGAAAGTGACGACCGATAAAGTCGATGTCGCGCACGAAGCGACGGTCGGTAAGATCGGCGAAGAAGAATTGTTCTACCTCATGTCGCGCGGCCTTTCGCAGGACGCGGCCATGCGCATGATCGTGAGCGGCTTCGTCGAGCCGATCGTGAGGTCGTTGCCGCTCGAATACGCGGTCGAGCTCAACAAGCTGATCGAACTCGAAATGGAAGGGTCGGTCGGATAGAGGAAGGTTCTCGACGCGCTGCGCTTGCTCGAACAAGAATTCTTCTTCGAGCGAGCGGAGCGAGTCGAGAAGCAAACATATGCCACAAAAACTTCTCAAATACGGCATCGGCATTTTCAGCAAGATCGGCGAATACCCGAATCTTCTTCTTGGCGAACAAAAAACGAGGATTCGGGCGGAAGAGGGCGTGAGTATCGAGCAAAAAGATGAAGAATGGAAAGGAGCCACAGAGATTTGTTGTGACGAGCAGAATGATGGTTCACGTGAACAAATCGTGCATTTTGGATCGGACGTTGAAGCGCGGAAACACGAAGAGAACCGCCGCGTTTGGCAAGCGTCTTTTCCTGGGTGGGAGGGCGAAACGTGTCAGGATTTCTCCACGATTAAAATTCCTGACGGATACGTATCAAACGCACCGGTGAGGATCGAATTAGGAACCGCATCAACGGTCTACGTGAACGTTGGCAAGAGAAGCAAGGTGATTATCGAAGAAGTTGGATTAACGAGCGGGCACTCAGCTTCGATCGTTGGAATGATGATTGGACAAGGATCCGAAGTCACGTATCGCTCGGATCGTCGGAGCGATGGTGCGTCCGACGCGCATGTGATTCGCAGATTCTTTGTCGAGTCCGAAGGTTGTCTTCGTCTTCGAGAAGCATGTCTTGAAGGAGGGCTCTTTCGCGCTCAAACGCATATCCGTCTTTCTCGAGAGAAGGCCGAGGTGGATGTAACAAGCTTGCTGCGCGGCGCGGATCGGCAGTGCTTCGATCTGCGGTATGAAATCATCCACGCCGCACCGCGTACCGTTTCCAACCTGCGCGTCGGCAGCGTGCTTTCGGGCGACGCTAAGGCGATCGTGCGCGGGCTTGTGCGCGTCGAGAAGAACGCGCCGGGCTGCAGCAGCCGCCAGAAAGAAGAAACGCTGTTGCTTTCCGACACCGCTGAAATCGACGCCGTGCCGATGCTCGAGATCGAAAACCAGGACGTGCGCTGTTCGCACGCAGCGACGGTCGGCCGGATTGATGCCGAAAAGCTTTTCTATCTTATGTCGCGTGGCATCGACCGTGCTGCTGCAGAGCAGGTGTTGATCGACGGATTCGTCGAACCCTATCTATCGAAATTCGCCTGATATGAAACTTCCTCAAGACATCAAAGCGTATTTCCCTTCGCCCTCCGCCACGAGCATGCGGGTCTACTTGGACTCGGCCGCA
>JBPOIQ010000030.1:0-6458 GCA_052034355.1 Minisyncoccota bacterium | reverse complement strand
GAAGGCGTGCTGACGCGTTTCATCGAGATGCAATTTGAGCGCACGAACGCCGATCTGACACGCGGCCACTTCCGCGTGCGCGGCGAAACGGTCGAAGTCATGCCGGCCAACGAAGAAATGATCTATCGCATCGAGACGGGCTTGGGCGAGATCACCGGCATCTACAAGATCGATCCGCTCACGCGTAAGCGCGCCGAGCGCGTCGACGACGTTTGGATTTTCCCGGCCAAGCACTTCATTACCAACGCCGAAGACCGTGCGCGCGCCTTGGCGCAGATCGAAATTGAAATGAAGATGCAGCTTGAAAAGTTCCGCAAAGAAGGGAAGCTGCTTGAAGCGGAACGGCTCGAGCGCCGCACGAGGTTCGATATGGCGATGATGCGCGAAGTCGGTTATTGCCACGGCATCGAAAACTATTCGCAGGTGCTCTCCGGCCGTCCGCCGGGCGCGCCGCCGGATACGCTCATGTCGTATTTCCCGAAGGACTTCCTCATGGTCATCGATGAATCGCACGTGACGATTCCTCAGATCGGCGGCATGTCGGCGGGGGACGCCGCTCGAAAGAAGACGCTGATCGAATACGGGTTCCGTTTGCCGAGCGCCGCCGACAACCGTCCGCTTGCGTGGGCGGAGTTCGAATCGCGCATGCCGCAGGCCCTGTTCGTATCGGCGACTCCTGGAAAATACGAATACGAGCACAGCAACCAGATCGTCGAGCAAATCATCCGCCCGACGGGTCTTGTCGATCCGGAAGTGATCGTGAAGCCGGTGACAGAGGATTTGGGCACCGGTTACAAGGGCCAGGTTGAAGATTTGATCGAACGCATCAAAGGACGCATCAAGAAGGATGAGCGCGTCATGGCGACGACGCTCACGAAGAAAATGGCGGAAGACCTCACCGCGTATTTGGAGTCGCTCAAGATCAAGGTGAAATACATCCACTCTGACGTCGAGACGCTCGACCGCATCCAGATCCTCCACGAGTTCCGTCGCGGCGTGTTCGACGTCTTGATCGGCGTGAACCTGCTCCGCGAAGGTCTCGACCTGCCGGAAGTATCGTTGGTCGCGATTTTGGACGCCGATAAGGAAGGCTTCCTGCGTTCGGAAACGTCACTGATTCAAACGATCGGCCGCGCCGCCCGCAACGTCGGCGGCCAAGTCGTGCTCTATGCCGACGGCGACACCGGTTCGCTCACGCGCGCTATCAAGGAAACGAACCGCCGTCGCGAACGGCAGCTCGCGTACAATAAAGAACATGGCATCACGCCAAAGACCGTCAAAAAGGCGATTACGTCGATGTTTACCGAGATCGAGAAGTCGCGCGAGAAGGCTGCCAAGCGCAATCTTGAATTGGAAGCTAAAGCCGAGAAACGTCCTGTCGATGAAGTTTTGAAGGAAAAGGAGGCGCAGATGCGCGAAGCGGCCAAAGCACTCGAATTCGAACTGGCCGCGCTGTTACGCGACGAGATCGCGGAACTCAAAAAGAAACAGGCCAAGGCGAACACCGTGCATCAAGAGCTGAAAAAACGCGGAAGGCGGTAACAGAAAACGTATGCAAGAAAACATCGTCATCAAAGGCGCGCGCGAGCACAACCTGAAGAACGTCGACCTCACGTTGCCGCGCAACAAAATGATCGTCCTGACGGGCGTTTCCGGTTCGGGTAAATCGAGCTTGGCTTTTGATACGATCTTCGCTGAAGGGCAGCGTCGGTACGTCGAGTCGCTCTCAGCGTATGCCCGCCAATTTCTCGGCCAGATGCAGAAGCCGGACGTCGACGAAATCGAAGGCTTGTCGCCGGCCATTGCCATCGACCAAAAGGCGCATTCGTCGAACCCGCGCTCGACCGTCGCAACCATCACCGAAATCTACGACTATCTGCGCGTGCTCTACGCCCGCGTCGGTCGCCCTCACTGCGTCATCTGCAAGAAGGAAATCCGCAAGTTGACGCAGGAGGAAATCGTCGACACGGTAATCGAACGCACGAAAACCATCCATTCCGAGCAAGTCGCCGAAAACAAGGCGATCTCCGGCAAGGAATCGCTGCTGAAAAAGAAGAAAATTCATTACGATCATCTCAAGGTACTGGCGCCGATTGTGCGTGGGCGCAAGGGCGAGTATTTGCAGATGCTGAACGATTTGTACACCGCCGGTTTCGCCGAGGTGCGCGTCGACGGGAAGTGGAAGAATTTGCGCGAACGCATTTCGATGGCGCGCCACGGTACCCACACGATCGAGCTGCTTGTCGACCGCGTGCCGCTCGGCTGGCCGCTTGAAAACAACAAAGGCTTCCGCAGTCAGTTGGCGGAAGCCGTCGAAACGGCGCTCGACCGCGCGAATGGCGTCGTAACGTTCGTGTATTCCGACGGTTCGGAACACGTCATGTCTTCGGAATACGCGTGTCCCGACGACGGCTTCTCGTTTCCGGAAGTCGAACCGCGCCTCTTCTCTTTCAATAGCCCGTACGGCGCCTGTCCGACCTGCCACGGACTCGGTACCGAATCCGTCTGGAGCGAAAAGGTGTGTCCCGAATGCAACGGCGCGCGTCTCAGAAAGGAGGCCTTGCACGTGTGGTTGGGCGGAAAGAAAAGCATTCTCGACGTCACAACTTTCTCGATCGACGAGGCCGCCCAGTTTTTCGGCAATCTCAAGCTGAACGACACGGAAAAGGAAATCTCCCTTTCCGTTCTCAAGGAAATCACTTCGCGCCTGCAGTTCATGCTGGACGTCGGCTTGAATTACCTGACGCTCTCGCGCAAGGCCGGCACGCTCTCTGGCGGCGAGGCGCAGCGCATCCGCCTGGCTTCGCAGATCGGCTCGAAACTCGTCGGTGCGCTTTACGTGCTCGATGAACCGACGATCGGCTTGCACCAGCGCGACAACGCCAAACTTCTTGAAACGCTCACGCATCTGCGCGATCTCGGCAATACGATCATTGTCGTCGAACACGACGAGGACACGATTTTTACGGCCGATCATCTCGTCGACTTCGGTCCTGCCGCCGGCAAGCACGGCGGTCGCGTTGTGGCGCAAGGCTCGATGCCTGATGTGCTCGTGAAGAGCGCCGCCAACAAGGATTCGCTCACCGTCAAATACCTCAACGGCGATTTGAAGATCGCCGTGCCGCGCAACCGCCGTACGAAAGACAAGGGCTCGATTCGTATTAAGGGCGCGTCCGAGAACAACCTGAAGAACGTCGACGTCGATATTCCTCTCGGAAAATTTGTTTGTCTTACCGGTGTTTCCGGTTCCGGCAAATCGACGCTGATGGAAGACGTGCTTTGGAAATCGCTTTCGAACAAGTTGAACGGCACGGGCTACAAGCCGGGGAAACACAAGCAGATTCTCGGCCTCGAGCATCTCGACAAAGTGATCGTCATCGACCAATCGCCGATCGGCCGCACGCCGAGATCGAACCCCGCGACCTATACCGGATCCTGGACGCACATCCGCGAACTGTTCGCTTCGACAGCCGAGGCGCGCATGCGCGGCTATAAGATCGGGCGCTTCTCGTTCAATCGTCCGGGCGGCCGCTGCGAGAATTGCGAAGGTAACGGGCAGATCGCGATCGAAATGCACTTCCTGCCGACGGTCTATGTGCAGTGCGACGTCTGCAAAGGACGCCGCTTCGACCGCGAGACGCTTGAAGTAAAGTACAAGGACAAGTCGATCCACGACATCTTGAAGATGACGGTCGAGGAAGCCTGCGAGTTCTTCCGCGACGTGCCTTGGATCTACGACAAGCTCAAGCTTCTCAAGGAAGTCGGTTTGACCTATCTCGAGCTCGGACAGAGCGCGACGTCGCTTTCGGGCGGTGAAGCGCAGCGCGTGAAGCTCGCTTCGGAACTCTCGAAGCGCCAAACCGGCCGCACGATCTATCTGCTCGACGAGCCGACGACAGGCCTGCACTTCGCCGACATCGACAAGCTGCTCGAAGTGCTGCACCGACTCGTGAACTACGGCAACACCGTGCTTGTCATCGAGCATAACCTCGACGTCATCAAGACGGCCGACCACATCATCGATCTCGGCCCCGAAGGGGGAGACCGCGGCGGCGAGGTGGTCGTGAGTGGCACGCCGGAAGAAGTTGCGCGCAACGCCAAGTCGCTTACGGGCAAGTACTTGAAAAAGTATTTGAAGTAAAAAAAACGCCACGACGGATGTCGTGGGGGGTGAGTCCTGACGTTCAGGGCTTCGAGATGATGGGGTCTGCCACGTTCGGATCGGCGTGGCGCCGGACGAAGTCAGCGAACTTCTCTGCATCAACACCGATTTCGTTGGCGACCTTGGAAAACGGGTTGTGCAGAGCGTCGATTCGAAAGCGGACTCGTTGGAACACGCGTTCGCTGCTGCCATCAGGATACCTGTGAAGTCCCTCGTAGACGACTTCGACTAGCGAGTACGGCCAAGTTCCCAGATGCAAATCCGTTTCGCCTCGAAGCGAGAGGAGCGCGCGCCGACCTTCTGGCGCGTACTGCGCGCCGTCCGAGTAGTTCAGCAGCAGGCGTTGGTTCGGATCGTGCCTCCAGTCACCGAAATTCACGGTGTGCAAGATGACCGGAGCCCAGAGGCCGTCGGCACGGCAGGCCGAACGGCAATCGCCGTTCTCAGCGCACCAATGGCTCTGTTCTCCTTCGACCGGCTTGAACCGCTCTCCGATGAAGTTCCTCATCACGCGCGTGATCGACATGTGAACCCCCTTGTTTCGGATACCATCGTCGTATCACGAAAATCGGGAAATGTCAATCCCTCGCGGGATATAAAAAAGCGCCGAACGAGGTCGGTCGCTAGTTGGACTTGGGCGCGTGCTCCATGATCTGGTCGATGAGGAACTTCTGCGAGACACGCAGAGCCTTGGCCAGAAGCTTGAGGTTTTCCGGTCGCCGTCTCGTGGGTGGCAGTGGCTCCACCTTGAGGACGTGGTGCGTCCAGTGAACGTGGGTTCGAGGCTTGTAGACGGCCACCTCCACGTAGAGGCGGCCATCGCCGCCGAAGCCGTAGTCGAGGCGCAGCGTGCGACCCTTGGGTCGTCGGAAGCGCTCCGTGAGGTCGACGGACTTGATCACGGTCGGCTTGTCCTCCGGCCCGCGCAGCCTGGTGTCACGGGTGTTGAAGTGACGTGGCGTTGCAAGGACGGTTTCCGTTTGTTCGGTCTCCATTGTTCCTCCCTTGGATAAAGAACCCGATTTTTCTATCATACGAAAGTCGTCTCGTCAAGATCGTGCTAGTATTTCCCCATGCGCTTGCCGGAAACCCTCAAATTGAAAGAAACAGAAATCCCCGAAAGCCCGGGCGTCTATTATATGAAAGACGCCGCCGGGAAGATTTTGTATATCGGCAAAGCGGTTTCCTTGGCGCGCCGCATTCCTCAGTATTGGCAGCGGCCGCACGGCGAGCATATTGAAAAAATGGTGCCGTTGATCGCGGAAATCGATTGGCAGGTGGTGCCGACGGCGATCGAGGCGCTGATCCTGGAAGCGAACGAAATCAGGAAAATCAAGCCGCCGTACAACGTGATCGGCAAGGATGATTCGAGTTTTTTGCATCTCGCGATCACGAACGAGGCGTTTCCGAAACCTGTTCTGATTCGAGGTTACGAACTGGAAGCGACGCCGAAGAAGAAATTCAAGCACGTGTTCGGGCCGTACACGTCCTCGACGTCAATCCGCGCGGCGCTCGAGCTCACGCGCAAACTGTTCCATTGGTCGGACTGCCAACCGAACCAAACGCGTCCGTGTTTCTACTATCACATCAAGCTGTGCCCTGGCGTGTGCGTCGGGAAAATTTCGAAGCGCGACTACGCGAAAATCATCCGTCGTCTCGTGCTGTTCTTCGAGGGCAAGAAGGCGCAAATCCTGAAAGAGACCGAGAGACAGATGAAAGCCGCCGCCAAGGCGGAACGCTTCGAGGAAGCAGCGCGGCTCAGAAACCTTGCGTTCGCTCTCACGCATATCCAGGACATCTCCGTACTCAAGCGTGAAGACGATCCGCGCGAGGCACGCGAACTCGGCATCAATATTTTCGGGCGCATTGAAGCGTACGATATTTCAAATACGCAAGGTCAAGAGCCGGTCGCCTCCGGCGTCGTTTTTGTCGAGGGTGTGCCGCGCAAGAGCTTGTACAAGAAATTCAAAATCAAGACGGTCAAAGGCGCGAATGATATCGCCATGATGAAGGAGGTGCTGAGCCGTCGTTTCGCGCACGCCAAGGCGGGGGAGAAGGGTGATGCGTGGGGGTTGCCGGATCTGCTCGTGATCGACGGAGGCAGAGGTCAAGTGAATGCCGCGATGGACGTACTCCGCGGCCTGCGCCTCAAGATTCCGACGATCGGTTTGGCCAAAGGGCCCGATCGCAAACAGGACGTCGTCGTCTACGGCGAACGGACGCCCGAACTCGTCCGTGTCGTGGCCCGCTACAAAAAAATCCTGCAGCACGTCCGCGACGAAGCGCATCGGTTTGC
>JBPOIQ010000065.1:0-7790 GCA_052034355.1 Minisyncoccota bacterium | reverse complement strand
GAGGAAATCGTCAACGTCAGCTTGAACGAAACGCTCGGCCGTTCGATCAATACGTCGCTCACGGTGTTGTTCGTCCTCTTCTCCGCCTATTTCCTTGGCGGCGAATCGATCCGGAACTTCATCTTGACGATGATTGTCGGCATCTCGGTCGGCGTGTACTCGTCGATCTTCCTGGGCAGCCCTCTCCTCGTCAGCTGGCACCTCCGCCAATCCAAGAAGGGCTAAGAAAAGGGGAAAAAGAAGCCTTCCAAATCGCCGAAAAATATGCTACGCTTCCGTTGCTTACGGAAGCGTAGCTTTTTTCTTTGACCATGCCTCAGATCGTCTTGGACTTGTCGCCGCTCTACGCGCTGTTGGACCAGTCACCGCTCCAGATCGCCTGGACGTTTTTCGCGTATGGAGGCTGGATCCCGTTCGCGTGGATTTTTTGGCACGGTCTTTCCGAAATTTGGCTGGGATCGAGACAGGAGAAATATGCTGGTACCATCAAGTACGTCTTGCTCAGCGTCAATATTCCGAGAATGAACGAGCAGACGCCGAAAGCCGCCGAGCACATTTTTTCCCACTTGGCCGGTACGTATTCCTCGCCGAACTTCAAGGAAAAATGGCTGATCGGAAAGTTTACCCCTGGTTTCTCATTCGAGTACGCATCGATCGACGGCTATACGCAGTTTATCGTCCGTTCTCCGATTCAGTTCCGTGACCTGGTCGAAGCCTCGATCTTTTCCCAGTATCCGGACGCCGAGATCACTGAAATCGCCGACTACACGAAGAACGTGCCGCTCAAGCATCCGGACCCAGAATGGGATTGCTGGGGAACGGAGTTCACGCTGGCAAAGCCGTCGGCGATTCCGCTGCGTACCTATACCGAATTCGAGCATACGCTTTCACAAGAATTGAAAGACCCGCTTTCGACCTTGCTTGAAACACTCTCGCGTCTCAAGAAGGGGGAGCAGGTTTGGATCCAAATTCTCGTCTATCCGCGCGATCAGTCGTGGATTCAGGATTCGATCAAGGTTGCCAACAAAATGAAAGGCCGCGAGGTAAAGAAAAAACCTCCGGCATGGCAGGGTCTTGTCGAAGAAGGGTTGAGCCTGGTGACGCTGGGGGTGAGCCAAGTCGCCGGTGTCGGCGTCGCGGAAAAGGAAAAGAAGAAGGAAGAAAGCCGCGTGCCAAACCTGTCGCCCGGTGAAAAGCGTCTGCTTGAGGGCGTTGAAAACAAGATGTCGAAATTCGGCTTCGGCGTGAAGATTCGTTTCGTCTACGTCGGCAAGCGCCCCGTTTTCCGCAAGGGTCCGATGATCTCGATGGTACGCGGCGCCTTCGGCTTGTTCGGCTCGCTCGACGGCAACAGCCTCAAGGGATACGGCGCTGCCGCGCCGAAGACGGATTATTTCTGGCAGCGCTGGAGCACCGAAGAAAAGAAGACGAAGATCATTTCGCGTTTCTCCAGCCGTTCTTCGGAGGGAGCGCAGAAATTCATCTTGAACGTGGAAGAGCTGGCGAGTTTGTGGCACTTCCCGCAGATTCTCATCAAGGCGCCTCTGTTGAAAAAGGTTGATTCCCGCAAGGTTGAGCCGCCGTTCGCGCTGCCCGAAGCGCCGGACGTCATCTTGCCGACGCAAGAATAACGTATGTCCTTCACCGCCCCGCCCTACAATCACGATCACGAAAACGAAGTCATTCCCTTCGCCGAAACCAATTTTCGAGGAGAGAACAGGAAATTCGGCATCAAGACCGACGACCGCCGCCGCCATGTGTACGTCATCGGTAAGACGGGCATGGGCAAGACGACCCTGCTCGAGAACTTCGTCATGTCCGATATCTATGCCGGACACGGTTTGGCGTACGTCGATCCGCACGGCGATACGGCCGATAAGATCCTCGACTTCATTCCGCCGTGGCGCATCAACGATGTCGTCTATTTCAACCCGGCCGACATGGAGTTCCCGGTCGGGTTCAACATCCTCGAAATCGCCAACGAAAACCAGAAGCACCTCGTGGCTTCGGGGCTCATGGGCGTCTTCAAAAAAATCTGGCCGGACGTGTGGTCGGCTCGTATGGAGTACATCTTGCTCAACTGCGTCTTGGCGCTGCTCGACACCCCGGGCTCGACGCTCTTGGGTATCAGCCGCATTTTGGCCGACAAGGATTTCAGAAAGAAGATTGTCGAGAACGTGAAAGACCCGGTCGTCAAAGGCTTTTGGGTCAATGAGTTCGCCAAGTACACCGACAAGTTCGCTTCGGAAGCCATTGCGCCGGTCCAAAACAAGGTCGGTCAGTTCTTGTCGAACACCGTCATTCGCAATATCGTCGCGCAGACCAAATCGACGATCAACATCCGCCAAATCATGGACGAGCGGAAAATTTTGATCGTCAATCTTTCGAAGGGTCTGGTCGGCGAGGACTCGAGCAAGCTACTGGGCGGCATGTTGATCACGCGTCTTCAGCTCGCGGCTATGGAGCGCGTCGACATGCTCGAGAAAGACCGTCAGGACTTCTATTTGTACGTCGATGAGTTCCAGAACTTCGCGACGGAATCGTTCGCCAACATTTTGTCTGAAGCCCGTAAATACCGCTTGGCACTCATTACGGCGCATCAATATATCGAACAGCTTGAAGAAGAAGTCGCGGCTGCCGTTTTCGGTAACGTCGGCACGATTATTTCTTTCCGCGTCGGCGCAAACGATGCTGAACATCTCGCGAAAGAGTTCGCGCCCGTGTTCGTCGAAGAAGACATCATCAACCTCGCGAAATACGAGGTGTATTTGAAGCTCATGATCGATGGCGTGGCCTCGTCGCCGTTTTCAGCGAAGACGCTTTCACCGATCGCGAAGAGAACCGACAGCCGCGAGAAGGTGGTCAAATCTTCCCGCGAGCGGTACGCGCTGACTCGTGTCGATATTGAAACAAAGGTGAATACCTGGGCCGGTTTCGACGAGACGACCGGCACGTTCACCGGCAAGCCGGCATCGGAGGGTGGTGCGGGCGTTTCGGCGGGGGAGGCGCCACGCGAAAATTCCGACCGTCAATACAAGGCGAATTGCTCGCGCTGCAACAAGGAATTGCATTTGAAATTCCCACCAGACCCGAATCGGCCATTTTACTGCAAGGAATGTCTGCCGTTCGCGCGCGCTGAAGCGGCTTCGGCACCCAAACCTCCCGCAAAACCGGTGGGCGTCTCGGCACCAACTTCGCCGCGACCTGCGCCAAAACCGATCGCGCCGGTCCCAGCGCCCATGCCAACTCCGTCCAAACCTCCAAGAGTTGAGGCGCCGAAACCGGCACCGAAACCGGTCGAAGCGCCAAAAATGGAAAAGCCCCTTCCGCCTCCGCCGAAACCCGGCATGTTCGGAGGAAAGATCCGCATCGTAAAAGAAGCGGATGAAACCGATGTTCCAGGCACGAGCGCCACTTCCGCGCCAACGGCTCCTGTCTTGCATAAGCCCGCCCCGCCCAGACTTCCGTCTTTAGGCTCAAAACCCCGCATTTAGGACGCAGTCGGTTGCGAGACTGTAAGTTTTTTGTTGTACTCCCGTCTTACCCAAATGAACTCGATCGTGTCATGGAATGGCTGAAAGAAGCGATGCTTCTGCGCAGAATTCGGTCGGGTGACGAGTCGGCGTTTGTTGAGACGTACGAGTTTTTTAGCCCAAAAATCTACCGTCACGCCCTTTTTCGCACAAGCTCTCCCGAGACGGCCGATGACATCATGAGCGAAACCTTCGTGCGCGCCTGGGAGACGATCCGCGTGAAAGCGGCTGAGGTTAAGCGCTTGCAGGCGTTTCTCTATCGCATCGCCGACAACTTGATCATCGATCATTACCGTCGAAACGCCCGCTCTGCCGTTTCATTGACGGAGGAGATGGAAGAAGGACTGCGTGCTCCTGGAGACCCGCATGCTGAGATCGACCGAATGTTAAGAAGCGAACGGTTGGCTCAAGAGCTCGAACGATTGCGTCCGGAAGTCCGCAGTTTGCTCGTCATGCGGTATGTCGACGACCTCTCGATCGAAGAAATTGCCCAAGTGACCGGAAAGAAAAAAAATGCCGTTTACGTCGCGCTGCACCGCGCGGTCAAAGAATTGAAACTCGCATGTCCTGCAACCCCAGAGAATTAAAAGAACTCCAACGCTTTCCCGTGCCGGCAAGCGTTCTTGATTCCGGCCGGAAGCGGCTGTGCATTGTCATGGCGGAATTGCCGTTCGTGCCCGGCGTCAGCCGCCGTTTCGGGGTCTTCATCTGGAAGCCGGCTATGACGCTTGCTCTGGTATGCGTGCTCGTGCTTTCGAGCAGCGGCGTCGTCATGGCTTCTCGCGGCGCGTTGCCCGGCGAACGGCTGTACCCCGTCAAACTTGTTTCTGAGAACGTGCGAGAACGCTTGACGGTCTCGCCCGCCAAAAAATTTGCCGTGCAAGCGGCGCATGCCGAGCGGCGGTTGGAAGAAACAGAAAAACTGATTGGAAACGTCGCCTTAATCGATGAGGTGCGTGATGAGCGTGTTCAAACCGCTCTGCATGGATACGAGGATCATCTGTTCTTAATGAACGAACTCGCTGTACGGTTGTCTGTCGATCCTCCTAAACCCAAAAATGGTGATCGCGCGCTTCAGGCCGCTGAACGGATGTTCGATCGTCATGCTGAACTCGTTGCATCTGCAACTGTGACAGCGCCGTTCGTGGCGGCGGCAATGCTCGAACCCATCAACACTACGCTTGATCTTCAGGATGAGGTTCTTGAATCGATGCTCAAAGACCGGGAAGATCGCGACCGGGACGATGATGAAGATGACAACGGTTCCGATCGCTGGGAGGAGCTAGAGGAACGTCATCGTGGGCGCTCGGAAAAAATCCAAGAACACCTCCGTGCGCTGCGGATGGAGCTGGATACCGGGAATCTTTTAGAAACTCGCTGAACTATGATAGAATTTCTCCGAAGTATGCCGGAGAAATTCAAGATGTTTCGAACGGGTTTTATAGCTCTGGCACTGTACCTGCTGTGCGCCTCTTCGGTATCTGCCGCCGAGCCCTCAACGTTTGATACTGACGGCGATGGTTATGATGACGCTACTGAAATTGCCAGCGGCTACACGCCGTACGGTCTTGGGCGTCTTGAGGAAAATGACGCTGATCACGACGGCTTGTCCGATGCCGACGAACTGCTGTTCGGTACGAACCCGCTCCAGCAGGACTCCGATCAGGATGGGTATTTGGACGGCAACGAGGTGCAGCAAGGCTATGATCCGATGAAGGGGCGATCAGCCAAGCTCAAAAAACGCATCACGATCACGCTTGCGACGCAGAAGCTGAGCTATGCGCTTGGGCCGAAGACGATCGGTACGTTTGACGTATCGACGGGGCGACCCGGCCGACCGACGCCGCTCGGTACGTTCGCGATCAGAGATAAAATGCCTCGTGCCTGGTCGAGATCCGCCAAGCTTTGGATGCCGTATTGGATGCCGTTCATTGGTACAACTTATGGACTGCACGAGCTTCCGGAATGGCCTGGAGGCAAGAAAGAAGGAGAAGATCATCTGGGAACACCTGTCTCCGGCGGCTGCGTGCGTCTTGGTGTCGGTCCGGCAAAGACGCTGTATGAGTGGGCGGAAGTCGGGACTGAAGTCACGATCTCGAAAACATGACGTACGAATTGCGCGACCCCATTCACCAGACCATCGAGTTTGACGAACGCGAAAAGGCGGTTATCAATCATCCGGTCTTTCAGCGCATGCGCTACGTGCGGCAGCTTGGTTTATCGTACTTGGTGTATCCTGGCTCGACGCACGATCGTTTCAGCCACATGCTTGGCGCCATGCATATCGCCGGTCGTGTGTGGGACAACATCGCGAAAGTCAGTTCGGCCGTACTGAGTCCTCTATACACCAAAGGGGATCTGGCCTATTTCCGTACGATCCTCCGTTTTGCAGCTTTGTTGCATGACGTCGGTCATGCGCCCTTCTCGCATGTTTCGGAAAAGTTGATGCCGAAATTTTCGACGCTCGAGGTTCCGCGCGCCTGGTACCGCGCGTTCGATCTTGACGCGACCGCCGAACATGAAGATTACTCCGTCATGATGATCGCGGCGCTCGGTCGCGATCGTTCCGTGCCGATCGAGCCGCACGTCGCGCAAGACATCGCTTCTCTCCTGCACCACGGCATCAAACCGTCGGCACGATGGAGCAAAAAATACGGCGGCAAAAAAGGTGCGATTCACGATCTGCTCAGTTCGCTTATTTCCGGAGAGCTCGACGTGGATCGAATGGATTACCTGATGCGCGACGCGTACTTTACGGGGGTGGCCTACGGTTTTTACGACATGGATCATCTCATCCGCAACCTCGGCGTGACGCTCTTGGATGGGCGGCCGACCTTGACTATCGATTCGACAGCCATGCGCGCCTTCGAGGATTTTTTGTTGGCCCGCTATCATATGTTCCTTCAGGTGTATCACCACAAGACGACCAACAGCTTCGATCATTTCCTGAAGCAGGCCTTTATGCGCCGCGAGGTACAGATACACGTACCCGGCACCGTTGAAGGGTATCTCGAGATGCGCGACAGCACGTTCCTGGAAGCGCTGTTCGCTGCGGCGAAAGATCCGAAAAACGTCTGGTCACGCCGTTTTGCGCGGCGTGAACCGGCCAAGCGGATCTTTACGGCAAGCGGGGATCATCCCGAATCCCGCCTAACCATGCGAAAACTGCGCGCCACGCTTACGAAGGCGAACGTGCCGTTTTTCACCATCAACTCTCATCAGTATCTCTCCAAGCTCGATGCCTTCCGTAAGTTCAAGAAGGCGGGCGATGCGCGCATGTACGTGCGCGAAAAGTCGCTCAATAAAAAAATCTACACGCCAGTTGAGCACTACAGCTCGCTGCTCAAGAAATACAATGAAGTGATCGATATGGTGAATCTGTACGTCTTGCCCGAGCACGAAGCGGCGGCGCTGAAGGTTATCGGCGCTTGAAGCCGGATATTTCCATATCAGAGGCGCGCCTGGACATGGCGCGTTTTGCGTGCTAGAGTCATTTATCACTATGGATCTCGCCAAGCTTGCCAAGGCATTGGAAGGCCAGCCGGCCTATCGCGTCGCCCAGGCGGTGGAACTTGTGTTTCGCGGTCTGATTTCCGATTGGGACGAAGCGACGTCGCTCTCGAAGGATCTGCGCATGAAGCTCAAGGCCGAGGTGCCGATCTCGAGCGTGGAAAGCGTGCGATCTTCCGCCTCGACGAAAGGCGACACACAAAAAGAGGCGCTGCGCCTGCATGACGGGCAGTTGATCGAAACCGTGCTCATGCGTCACGAGGACGAGCGTGCGACGGTGTGCGTGTCGTCCCAAGCCGGTTGTCCCATGGCTTGCGCCTTTTGCGCCACGGGCACCTTGGGGTTAAAACGCAATCTCTCATCGGAAGAAATCGTCGATCAAGTGCTGCACTTCGCGCGCCGTTTGAAGAAAGAAGGCGAGGCGGTCACGAACGTGGTGCTCATGGGCATGGGGGAGCCTTTTCATAATTATGACAACGTTCTTGCGGCGCTTCGTACACTGAACGATCCCAAGGGGTTCGGTTTTGGCGCTCGCCGCATGTCGATCAGTACGTGCGGTATCGTCCCCGGAATACTCAAACTCGCCGATGAGCCGATGCAGGTGAACCTTGCGATCTCGCTGCATGCCCCGAACGACGAGCTGCGCTCGAAGCTCATGCCGGTCAACAAGGCCTACCCGCTTGCGAAACTTTTTGATGCTATCAAAACCTACGTGCAAAAAAGCGGCCGCAAAGTCATGTTTGAATA
>JBPOIQ010000013.1:0-6165 GCA_052034355.1 Minisyncoccota bacterium | reverse complement strand
CTCGGGAGCAGGGAGAGGCGCTTCTACAACTGGCTTGGGTGGTTCCGCCACTGGCTTCTCTTCCTTGATGACGGGTTTCGGCGTTTCAACGACGGGTGCCGGAGCCGCAACGGCCTGCTTCGGCGTTTCAGCACTCGCAGCGCCTTCCAATACGAAAACGTGCGATGAAGAATTCCAAAAATACCGCTGCCAATTTTTTCCATCGAAACCCACGAACGCCAAACGTCCCTTGGCTTCGAACGGCTGCTTGAGAGGACCGCGCTTCGGCTTCTCGAGCGAGAGCGGATCGACGCCGCCGATCGTAAGATGCACGTCGCGGCAATTTTTCGTGACGTCGTAGAACGGCGCGGCTACGACACGCCCTTTGAGATCGCCAGCCGCGCGCGCGCCGCCGGACGAAGGAGAAAAGTAGGCGTACGTGCCGGGAGTGCTCTCGATGATGCCGTACCCATCGAAAGCGAGAACCGCTTCCGCCAAAGCGGTTCCGGTTTCCGTTTCCGTCCTGGCGACGAGCTCATTGAGCGCGTCGAGTTCCACAGACTCAAACGTCGCCACGACAAGGTGGTATTCGCGTTCCCCGTGTTTTTCGATGCCCTGGCTGCGCAGCGTTTGAACGGCCGGATGCGCTTCGATCAGATCCGGCGCGATGTCATAGCCCAGCCAGCTTTTGGTGAAGGTCATGCGAAGATCTTGCCAGAAAAACAGAGTTTCTGCTAGACCCTGGGAACTATGGATATTGCCTGCCTCAGGCCCGGCGATGAGCGCTGGCCGCCCGACCTTGAACACGCCTCCCCGCCTCCCAAGCGCCTGTACGTGCGCGGCCGCCTCGTGGCGAGTCTCGGCATCGGCATCGTCGGCACGCGCCGTATGAGCGCCTATGGACGCGCCTGCGTCGAACTCCTCGTTCCGGAAATCGTCCGGCTCGGACTCCCGATCGTGAGCGGCCTCGCGCTCGGCATCGACGGCGTCGCGCATGAAGCCACACTGGCCGCAGGCGGCATCACGGTCGCCGTCATCGGCAGCGGCGTCGACGATCGCTCGCTCTATCCCCGTACGCACGCAACGCTCGCAAAGAACATTCTCGTCGGAGGCGGCGCAATCGCAAGCGAGTACCCGCCAGGCACGCCTTCCATGCCCTATCATTTTCCGGAACGCAACCGCATCATCGCTGCACTCTCGCGCGCCGTGCTCGTCATCGAAGCGCCGAAGAAATCGGGAGCGATGATCACGGCGCGCTTGGCGCTTGAGATGGGGCGCGACGTCTGGGCCGTGCCGGGCGCGATCACGCACCCGAATTCCGAAGGTCCTAACAGCCTGATTCGAAACGGCGCGACGCCGATTACGTGCCCGGACGACATCGCCGCCGCGCTCGGTCTCGCACCTCGCCAAGCAGCGTTGCCGATCTTGGACGCCTGCTCCCCCGAGGAGCGCCCGATCCTCGAACTTCTGGCTGCAGGAACAGACACGGCCGACGCTATCGCTCGAGCGCTTTGCAAACCCATTCCCGCCGTTTCAGCCCTCCTTACCGGCCTCGAGCTGCGCGGCGCCGTCCGCACGGTTGGCGGCGGACGTTATATCGTGTGCGCATGACATCCAACAATAAAAAAAAGACCCATTCAATGGAACGGGTCGAAGAATGTCAGGCAACCTCAGCGGAGGGCTTGAGCGCGGTCACCGAGGCCTTGGAGCGGCCCGAGATCGGCTCAATGCTGACCCCCTGATCATCGGCCAAGCGGCGGAAGGTCGGCGAGATCGCGTAGAGTTCTTCGAAGGAACTTGCCACGGCCTCGATCTGCTCCTCGCCTTCACCGAGCTTGTCGCTCGGTCTCAGCACGACGAACTTGGTGCAAAGGTTTCGGACCGTCTGGAGACGATGCGTGATGATCAGCGCCGACGTCGACGCCTGAATCACCCGTTCGATTCCTTCCTGCACCTCGCGTTCCGTCGTCGAGTCAAGGCTTGATGTCGCCTCATCAACGATGAGAAAGCGCGGGCTTTTGACGATTGCCGCGCCGATCATGAGGCGTTGCGCCTCGCCGCCGGAGAGTTTGATGCCCCGCCGCCCGACGATCGTATCGAGACCTTCGGACAATCGTTTGCCGAAGTCGATCTTGAGCGTGCGCATCAACTCCTGCAGTTGCGCGTCCGTCACTTGGCACCGCCGGTCTTCCGGCAAGGCGTACAAGAGATTGTCGCGAATCGTGCCGTCGAAGATGTGCGCGGATTGCGGGATATACGCCACGAGCGCCCGCCAACTCTCGAGATCGATATCGCGAAGATCATGACCATTCACCTTGACCGCGCCCTCCGATGGATCGAAGTAGCGAAGCAGGAGGCGCATGATCGTGGTCTTGCCGGCGCCGCTCGGTCCGAGCAGCGCGACTTTCTCGCCGCGATCGATCGCGAAACGAATGCCACGCAGCACCGATGCCGCTTGGGAATAGCGGTGCGTGACGCCGTCTACTTCGACGCGGATCGGCGCATCCGGCAAAACCAGAGCTCCCGGTTTCGAGATGACGTCGGGCGGCGTCGAGAGAGCCGCGCGCATGGATTGAATCGACGGCAATCTTCGGTTCAGGTTGTGCTCGATCGAGCCCACCTTCCAAAGATTTTCGGAGGCCTGCTGCGCCCATCGAAAAACGGGCCAGAAGAATCCGACGGTCCACGCGCCGCTCCAGACGTTCCATGCGATGTACGCCAAGACGCAAACGATAGCCGTCATGTTGATCAAGCCGCGCACCGTCGCCATGCGCAGGAACCAGAGCCAGTAGCGCCGATCTTTGAGCAAAACCTCGAGGAAGCGTCTCTTGAGCGTACGGGCTTCTTCAAGCTCCTTACCGCTCGTCTTGACGCGCTCGATGCCGTCCCAGCGTTCGACGCGATAGCGGTTGACCGCCCGGAACTCGGCGTCGATCGGCGTACACACTTCCGTCGTCTTGCGGTTCAGGAAGACCATCCAAAGGAGATACGTGGCCAGCGCCACCGACATAATCACGCCGACGATCGGCGCCATCACGAACAGCAGGATGAAGACCACGAGTAATTCCATCGTCGTCTGGATACCGTCGAAAATGAGCAAGTTGGCGATCTCGTGCGAATGGCCCCTCCCCTTTTCCACGTTGGCGAAGGTGAGAGTTCCATCATCGCGCTGATGCTGACCGAGCGACTTTTCGAAAAAGAGCTCGGTTGTTCTCTGATCGATGTGCACCATGTTTTCGCCGGCAACGATCTCGACGCAGCAATCCTTGAAATACCCGATCAATCGGCTGATCACGCTGCAGGCGAAGAAACCGCCGATGCCGATGACCACCTCCGAACGATCGTGAGCGACCAGCCCGTCGATGACGTACACCAGCGCGAACGGCGTGAGCGAAAAGACGGTCATCTGGGCGAAAGAGAGCGCAAGCGCCCACTTGGTCCACTTCCGGCTCTCGACGCTGATCAACTCTTTCCACACCCAGGCGCAAACCCTGAGGCTTTCGCGCGTTTCCTTGAGGTATTCACGCCAGTTCTTGGCGATCTTTCGTTGCTCTTCTGGATCGATCGACATGCATCCTCCGTGGACTGAGATGGATCAAAGAACGCCTGAAACTACCAAAACAGCGATCACATGTCAAGAAATAGGGTGTTTTGGCGCCATTGTGGGCGATACAAAAGACAAAAAGCCGTTCCGATACCGGCCACCTATCCCGCAAATCCTTTTCCTTATATACTTGACAATACGACCTCTTGATTGGTACCTTCCGCCCCGATATGAAACTCATCATCGTCGAGTCGCCAACCAAGGCGAAAACCATCTCCAAGTTCCTGGGCAAGGGCTATAAAGTCCTGTCCTCTTTCGGACACGTCCGCGACCTTCCGACCTCGACGATGGGTATTGACATCGAGCACGATTTCACGCCCAAGTACGTCATCCCGAAAAAGGCCACGAAAGTCGTGGCCGAACTCCGCACGGCCGCCAAGCATGCCGACGAAATCTACTTCGCGACTGATGAAGACCGCGAAGGAGAAGCCATTTCGTGGCACTTGCGCGAGCTCTTGAAGGTCAAGCCGAACAAGGTCAAGCGCATCACCTTCCACGAAATCACCAAGGGGGCGATCGAGCACGCACTTGAACATCCCCGCGACTTGGATTTGCGCATGGTCGACGCCCAGCAGGCGCGTCGCGTTCTCGACCGCCTGGTCGGCTACGAACTCTCCCCCTTCCTCTGGCGCAAAGTCGCCCGCGGTCTTTCGGCCGGACGCGTGCAGTCCGTGGCCGTCCGCCTGATCGTCGAACGCGAGCGCGAGATCCAAGCCTTCAAGGCTGAGGAATACTGGTCGATCGAAGCCGAGTTCGCCAAGCACGGCGCGCCGGAAATTTTTGACG
Organism: Minisyncoccota bacterium; assembly: GCA_052034355.1. GTDB lineage: Bacteria > Patescibacteriota > Patescibacteriia > SG8-24 > DYFX01 > DYFX01. The sequence continues at coordinate 1,796 of JBPOIQ010000013.1, read as the reverse complement.
CCAAGCTTCACAGCAAGGACGGTGAAACGCTCGATAAGATGGCAATCTCTTCCGAAAAGGAAGCGAAAGACATTTTGAAAACCTTGGACAAGGCTTCGTATTCCATCGAAGCCGTCGAGAAAAAAACGTCGCGACGCTCCCCCGCCGCGCCGTTCACAACTTCGACCCTGCAACAGGACGCCAACAACAAGCTGGGCTACTCCGCCAAGCAAACGATGATGATCGCCCAACAGCTCTACGAAGGTGTCGAGCTCGGCGACGAAGGCTCGGTCGGTCTCATCACCTACATGCGTACCGACTCGGTGAACCTCGCCGAAAAATTCCGCGCAGACGCAGCCGAGTACATCAAGGCCAACTTCCCCAAAGCCGTCGCCGACGAACCGCGCGTCTACAAGACGAAAGCCAAGGGCGCGCAGGAAGCGCACGAAGCCATCCGCCCGACGGAGGCATCGCGCACGCCGGAATCGCTCGCTTCGCATCTCGACGATCGCCAACTCAAGCTCTACGAACTGATCTGGCGTCGCGCCGTCGCTTCGCAGATGAAAGACGCCGAAATCGAAACGACCGCCGCCACGATCGCGACGGCGACGCCGTACCGCTTCCGCGCCACCGGCTCCATCGTCGTCGAGCCCGGTTTCATGAACGTCTATCAGACGGAAATGAAGGAAAACCTTCTTCCGCCGCTTGAAGAGAAGGATACGCTTGAAGCCAAATCGATCGAACCGAAACAGCACTTCACCGAGCCGCCGGCTCGCTACTCCGAAGCCGCGATCGTCAAAGCGCTTGAAGAACACGGCATCGGCCGCCCGTCGACCTACGCGCCGACGATCTCGACCGTCATTGAGCGCGGCTACGTCGAAAAAGACGAGCGCCGTCTCAAGCCGACCGATCTTGCCTTCCTCGTTACCGACCTCCTGACCGAGCACTTCGCACAGATCGTCGACCTCGACTTCACTGCCAACATGGAAAATTCCCTCGACGACGTCGCTGAGGGAACCAAAGAATGGGTTCCGGTTATCCGCGACTTCTACAAGCCGTTCCATGAGAACCTGGAAGTGAAGGATAAGGAACTTTCGAAAAAGAAGATCACCGAAACCGCGACCGACGAGAAGTGCGAAAAGTGCGGCAAGCCGATGATCATCAAGTTCGGACGCTTCGGAAAATTCTACGCCTGCTCCGGCTACCCGGAATGCAAGACGACGAAGCCGTACGACGAAAAGGACAAAGCTGCGCAGGACGCCGCCCAAGACCAAGCCGCCGGACAGGTCTGCGAAACGTGCGGCGCGCCGATGATGGTGAAGCGCGGACGCTTCGGCACCTTCCTCTCCTGCTCCAAATACCCGGACTGCAAATTCACCAAGCAGATCCAGAAGAAAACGGGCGCCAAGTGCCCGAAGTGCAAGGAAGGCGACATCATCGAGAAACGTTCCCGCAAAGGACGCAACTTCTACGCCTGCTCGCGCTATCCGGACTGCGACCACGCCATGTGGTCGAAGCCAACGGGCGAAAACTGCCCAACCTGCGGCAATCTCCTCGTCTTCGCCAAGGATCACAAGATCGCCTGTTCCGACAAGGAATGCGGCTTCATCAAGGAAGCCCCGCAAAAAGAAGAGTAAAGATCGCTGTTTTCCATCCCACCCAAGGCGAGCGAGTGGCGTCTTGGAGCGAGTGAGGACTGTCTGAGGCAGGCGAGCGCGCTGATGCGCGAGCCGATTACGCCCCCCCTACCTCGGGGGGGAGCCCCGTTGCGCCGCACGCGGAAAGGCCCCACACCCGCGCCCACCCCCCCGCCCCCC
>JBPOIQ010000056.1:0-41030 GCA_052034355.1 Minisyncoccota bacterium | reverse complement strand
TCGCACTTGCCGTCGACGACCTGTTCGTTGGCCAGCACGGTGTGATCGAATTCGCACCAATTGACCGGCGCCTGTTTCTTGTAGGCCAGTCCGTTCTTATAGAGGAGCAGGAACATCCACTGCGTCCACTTGTAATAGGACGGCAGGCTGGTGTTGATTTCGCGTTCCCAGTCGTACGAAAAACCGATCAGCTTGAGCTGGCGGATATAGTTGGCGACGCTTTGCTGCGTGATGTCGTGCGGATTGCCGCCGATCTTGATGGCGTAGTTTTCGGCGGGCAACCCGAAGGCGTCCCAACCCATCGGATGCAGCACGCATTTGCCGTCCATGCGCCGCTTGCGCGAAAGGATATCGGTCGCGATGTAGCCGATCGGGTGTCCCACGTGGAGGCCGTTCGAGGACGGGTACGGGAACATGTCGAGGATGTAGCACTTCTCCTTGGAAGCGTCTTCCTTCGCCGCAAACACGCGCTCGGCATCCCAGCGCGCCTGCCACTTCTTTTCAAGCTCTCGGGGTTCGTATTTCCGCATAGCAAAAGGACGTTAACACAGGTTGATGTCGACTTCAACGGAGCCCGAAACAAAGGCCGTCAAAAAAGTTCGAGATGCGCCGGGCTGGAGCGCGCGAAGACGTGAGGCGTCCGCGTCGGGACGCCGGAACGTTGAGCGCGCGAAGCCCAAGCAGATCGAGCTTTTTTGACGGCCTTATTCCATCAATTTGTTGTAGGCGTAGCGACCGAGTTCCACCACGACACCGAGGCCGAAACAGGTCACGAAGAGCTGCATGAAGGCGACGAACGGCAGCAGGTTCATGACGCGGCCGAATTTTGCGAGCACCAGGAAAAGATAGGCGGCTTCGGCTAGGAAGAATCCCACCAAGCCGAACCAGAAGAGCAGGCGCAGTTGAAGGCGGCCGGCCACGAATGGCAGGAAAGCCGTCACGAAAAAGCTGATGAACACGAAGTTGGACTGGACAAGAAGCAAGCCCCAGTCGAGATCCGGCTGCCAGCGATAGGCCAACGCCAGCCACAAACCGAGCTTCGCGAGGGCTAACGTGAGCCCGTACTTCCACCACACGCCTTCGAGAAATTTTTGTTCAAGGACAAGCACCATATGGGAAAAGTATAACACACGTTTGACGCTCGGGGGCCTGGCATGTACTACTGGAAGTAGTCCTGTTCAAACCACACGGCCTTTTACGGGGGGTTCAGACCATGCGCAAACTGCTGTTTGTCGTCTTCCTTGCGCTTAGCCTGATCAGCGTCGCCCGGCCCGTCCGGGCCGACAGCTTCTTCCACCTCCCCTGCGATCCCGATGCCGGTCTCTCGATCGGCGGCGGTGTCTTCAGGGGACGCACGCACGCTTCCGGCGTCGGTAACATCACGTTCCAGCGCCTCATGATCGGCATGCCGCGCCTCGAACTCACGATCCTCGAGAACTGCGGCCGCAACGACCTCGATCGTCCTCGCGTCACTCGCTGGTGGCTCGGGCGCGTCAATGTCTTCGGATCGCTCGTCCCCGAGCAGGCGCACTTGACCCTGGACAACCGCAAGGGTTCGACCGGGAACAAGAACACGCTGGCCCAGGCTTCGATCGACGGCGGACTCTCGTACTCCTACAACCTCGGCGCGCGCGCGTCGCTCGTCGACGCCACCCACTTCCACGTGGAGGCGTACTACGAGCAGACCGGCACGTTCGGTTGGAACGAGGCGGAGCCCGAGTCGGTCATCGCCAAGGTGAACGGCTTCGAGCTGGATGTCACGTCGCTCGTGCAAGAGCACGCGCGCGTCGTCTATCGCTTCACGTCGCGCTCCTACGGACTCACGATCGGCGTGCCGATCAACAAGTCCAACACGACGTCGCGGCGGCGCGTGACTCCCTTCGTCACGTTCGGACGGATGCAGATCGAGGCCGACGTGGAAGCCCGGGTCAACCCGGACTTCGTGAGCACGCTCCGCACCCTCGGCGTGGATCCTGACGACGTTGCCAAACGGCGTGGCGTCTCGAAGTCCTCGTGGTCCGGCAACGGCGGCGCACGCCTCGACCTGAACAGGAACCTGTCGTTCGAAGCCTCCCTGGCCTACGGCAAGACCGAAAGCACGGCCATCTACGTGGGCATGCTCACGATGACCCTGCGCTTCGGCCTTCCGAGCCTGCGCGACCTGGGCCGAACCACACTTCCGCCCTTCACGACCCCGTTTTGAACGATCCGCCCGTCACCCGACGGCGGTTTTTTTATGGACGCATGGCGCCGCCCGGTTTTCCTTGCGCGTCGAGGCAGAAACCGGCCGGATCCTGGGCATAGTTTTCCGGGCAGGCGCAGGCATCGCCTTCAACCGTGCCGCCGGACTTCACGCAGTTTTCCTCGTTCACGCCAGGTGTCGGATCTTCGACGATCTCGGGCTGACTCGAAGAGACGCAACCCGCGCCCAGAAGAAGAATCAGAATGCCGGACAAGAAGAATGTTTTCATAGAGTTCCTCGAAAATTCATAGCTTCAGAAAGCGCGCGAACCGCGCCGATGAAGGCGCATGTCCGCAGGGTGCCGCCATACGTGCGGCGTGTTTCGAGCAGATCGTCCCAGGCGCGCAGCATCTTGGCGCGCAGTTTTTCGTCGACCGTTTCTTCCGTCCACGCCTCGCGCGTAAGGTTCTGCACCCATTCAAAGTACGACACCGTCACGCCGCCGGCATTCGCGAGCACGTCCGGCACAACCGTGATACCACGACGCTCCAACACGTCGTCGGCTTCCGGCGTCGTCGGGCCGTTCGCCAGTTCAAGCACGAGTTTTGCCTGGATGCGTTCGGCGATCTCGGAGGTGACCTGATTCTCCAGCGCGGCGGGCACAAGCACGTCGCAAGCGCACGTGAGCAATTCTTCTTGCGTGATCGCTTGGCCGAGTCCGCTGTCTGAAAGATTCTTTTTTTGATGCTTCGCGCCGATCAACAAATCGATGTCGAGACCATTCGCGTTATAGACGCCTCCTTTGGAATCGGAAACGGCGACAATCTGCCACCCGACCGAAGCCGCAAGTTTTGCGAACCAATAGCCGACATTGCCGAAGCCCTGCACGGCAATGCGACGCTTGCCGCCTTCGAGTCCGGCTAACGCGTAGGCGGCATCAAGCAGGAAGAACCCTCCACGACCCGTCGCAGCATCGCGCCCGAGCGAACCGCCGAGCGCGAGCGGTTTGCCGGTAACGACGCCTGGGGCCGACCGGCCGATTACCTTTTCATATTCGTCGAGGAACCAAGCCATCTCGCGGCCGGACGTATTCATGTCGGGAGCGGGCACGTCGAGATCCGGTCCGACATGCGGCGCGAGCGCGCGGGCGAAGGCGCGCGTAAGACGTTCAAGTTCACCAAGCGAGAGCGTTTTCGGATCGACGACGATACCGCCCTTGCCGCCGCCGAGCGGCACCGAAAGAACGGCTGTTTTGATCGTCATCCAAAACGACAGCGCTTTCACTTCATCAAGATCAACGACGGGCGCGTAACGGATGCCGCCCTTGTACGGCCCGCGCGCGCGGTTCCATTGCACGCGATACGCCGGAAACGATTTCTTCTCTCCGGAATCCATCGCGATCTCGAGATCGAATTTCAAAATGCGGTCCGGCGATTTCAGACGCTCAAGCGTCTTCGGATCGAGCTGCATCCTCGCCGCCGCCTTGCCCAGCTGTGCCATCGCGTTTTCAAAGGCGTTCATACGTGTAAGGAAAGGAATCTTCGATACGCTCAGAATGACACGGGGTGGCCAAAAGAAAAAGCCCCGCATGGCGGAGCTAGAAACAGGCGTCGTCCAGTCCGAGCTGAGAGAGACTGAGCATGCCGATCCACATGCAGAGCATAGCGCTGAAGAAGACCGCGAGCATGCTGTCCTTGAGCGTCGTTGCGTAGAGGATCGCGCTCATGGAGACGAGCGCCGCGCCCCCGAACAACATGAGCGAAAAGATGACCGCCACGAGCGTGAACGCGAACGACTGACCGAACCACTTCAAGCCGTACATAGACCCCCCTTTGAAACTGGATGGAGAAGTTCTATCAAAAAAAACGCCTCCCGGTCAAGCCCGTAAAGACGCGTTGCGTCCACGGGCCGAGGGGAGGCGTTTTTTTTGAATTGTCCCGTGGTCGCATTTCGAACCTGTCCCGTTCAGAGACGGCCTACGAAAGGTACTTGAAAGCGCTGAAGAGGAATATAGCCAAAAGAACCGGGAGGAGTACTCCGAAAACTGCCGCAACGGTATAGACCGTCTTGGCGTGCGGCATCGGAACAAGCGCGGACCCCTTACGCAGCACAAGCGAATCCATGATACCCAGGAAGAACCCGAGGGAAACCGGCGTAACGACCGCCAGACCAAATAGCGTGGTTACGAAGTTCAGAACGACTTTCGCAATCTCGTTTCCCTCGAAAACGGAGGAGAGAATCATGAAGGGCGAATAGATCAACAGCATGAAGATCCCGAACACGAGAGTCTGCAACCAAATCCACCACCAATTACCTTGGACAAGTTGCCGGGAACGCACGAGCGCGTCACGACCGCGGAGACCTTCTTTAACCAGCAAGAACGGCGCGAAGATGAATGAAAGCGACCAAATCACGCCCGGAACGAACAGCGCAAGGTACCCTCCGAAAACAACCAAAGACGAAAGGGCTCCGATCCAGAAAAACGGCCAGGCCATGCCTTTCGCGGCACGCCAAGCGGCACCGGCACTGGTCGAATCGTCGGTATCGAGCGCGAGCCGGATCTGCGCTACAGTGATTCGCGCGTTCAACCAAATCATGCCCACGAAAATACACGCAGCGGCCACGAGGAGAAGAGCCAGCGCTACGCCTTCAGGTTTGACTTCCGCCGATCGTCCATTGGAAAAGACGTAACCGAGCAGAAACGAGATGATGGCAGGTGCCAGGCCAAGGACAGCGATTTTTCGCCAATGCATCTTCCACACATGAAATGCCTGCCGAAGCAGATCACCGAATTTCGGAAGGGCGGGCGGAACAAGGGTGGTGGTTGGCGAAGTCGCCTGAGAGGTCTCCATAGCGTAATTAGCTGATAATACTTGAAGTATACCTTGTTGTTAGGCCTGAACCAATTCCGACAAAAACAACAGCCTCACGGTCCATACGCTTGTGAAATAAAAAACGCCTCCCGGCCAAGCTCGTAAAGACGCGTTGCGTCCACGGGCCGAGGGGAGGCGTTTTTTTATTTGCTGCCGTTCTCCGAAGCGCCGAAGCTCCGATGCGTGAGCAGGCGCTCCGCTTCGAGCGCCGCCATGCAGCCGGTGCCGGAGGCCGTCACCGCTTGGCGGTATTTTTTGTCCATGACATCGCCGCAGGCGAAGACGCCTTCCACTTTCGTTTTGACGTCGCCGGGGCCGGCGGTGATGAGATATCCGAGCGGATCGAGATCGAGCTGGCCTTTGAAGAGCTCCGTGTTCGGCACATGGCCGATCGCGGCGAAAAGGCCGTCGACCTTCATTTCCGATTCTTCATTCGTCACGACGTTCTTGATCTTGATACCCGTGACATGCCCGACTTCGACGCCGAGCACTTCGGTGACCTGCACGTTTTCGACGAATGAAATTTTCGGATTGCTCTTAGCGCGATCGAGCATCGGCTTCGATGCCTTGAACTTGTCGGAACGGTTCAGGATCGTCACTTTCGAGGCGAACTTGGTGAGGAACGTCGCTTCTTCCATGGCGGAGTCTCCCCCGCCGACGACGGCGACTTCTTTTCCTTTGAAGAAAAAGCCGTCGCACGTGGCGCAAGCGGAAACGCCTTTGCCGAAGAGCGCGGTTTCCGAAGCGAGGCCGATGCGGCGCGCCGAAGCGCCCGTGGCGATGATCACGGTTTCCGCTTCGTACGCCTGCTTGTCGGTAACGACCTTGAGCGGCTTCGTTGAGAAGTCGACGGACGTGACGGTTTCTTCAGACACGCGCGTGCCGAATTTTTCCGCCTGCGCCTTGAGCTTCAACATCAAGTCTGGTCCAAGCACGCCTTGATCGGCTCCTGGCCAGTTTTCGACCTCCGTCGTGGTCGTGAGCTGTCCTCCCGGCTGCGGCCCGGCGAACAGCAACGGTTTGAGATCGGCGCGTCCGGCGTAAATGCCGGCGGTATACCCGGCCGGGCCGGCGCCGATGATAATGATTCTTTCCATAAGGAATGCTTCTCGACTCGCTTCGCTCGCTCGAAGACTAAATAGTGTTCGAGCGAAGCGCAGCGGAGTCGAGAATCTACATCCGCGCCGTCAGTTTCTCAGCCAACGTGTCCTTGGGAGTGACGCCGACCATCTGATCGACAACCTCGCCGCCCTTGAAGATCATCAAGGTCGGGATGCTCATGATGCCGTACTTCTGCGGAATCTCCTGGCTCTCATCGACGTTCATCTTAGCGACTTTGACCGGCTTGCCTTCCATGTCTTTCGCGAGTTCCTCGACGATCGGGCCGAGGATCTTGCACGGACCGCACCACGGCGCCCAGAAATCGACAAGCACCGGCACGTCGGACTTCAGCACTTCGGCTTCAAAATTCTGATCGTTCAAAATGACTTCCATAAAAGGTTGAAGGTAGGAATAGGTGGGATTCGCGCGAGTTTCAAGGCCGGACGCGCCGCCAGGCGGTCGGGCAATGGACGCGGACGAAGCGAATCCACTTTAGGCAATAAAACCGAGAGTGTAAAGACATTGACAAAATGGCAATTTGCGCTATCGTGGCGGCGCGGTGAACCGCAAACGGAGGCACAGTGCTCAACATCGCCCTTATCGGTCTCGGACGCGTGAGCGAACATCATATCAGAGCGATCGGCAAGGTTGCTGGCGCAAAGTTGGTTGCTGGTTGCGACCGGGATCCGACGAAGCGCGGCATCCTGCCGTCAGGAACATCCTTCTTCGACGATCATCTCGATCTTCTCAAGGAAAGTCTGGCCGATATCTACGTCGTCGCAACGCCCCCGGCGATGCACTACGAGATCGTCCGTAACGCGCTGAGCTTTGGATACGATCTCCTCCTCGAAAAGCCGGCCACGGCAACGCTCGCGGAACTCGAGCGTCTCGAACTGTTGTACAGACAGGCTGACCACAAGCCGTTCGTACAGATCGCGCTTCATGCCACTCACAGCCTTGAGGCGCGCTGGTGGATGAAACACGCGCGCTCGTTCTGTCTCGGGGATCTCACGGCCTTTCACGTTTCGCGCTGGGATCCCCACATCAAGAACGGACGATGCCAGACCGAAATCCAAAGCCACATCGGTCCATGGCTGGACAGTGCGGTGAACGCTCTGAGCGTCGTCGGCACCTTCCTTCCAACGGATCGCTTGCGCATCGTCCAATCCCGCATGACGGGGCGCAACCTCGTCGCCGGCAGTGCTGAAGTCGCCGGTTGGGCGTGCATCGAGTGCACGTTCGGCGGCAAGCGCGTTTTCGGATCCGTCGATGTCGACTGGACGCTCGGCGAGAACCGCAAGTCCGCCGTGCTCTGTTACGGCAACGCAGACGCAAACGTGATCCTGGATGACACCAGCGAATCCATCACGATCGAAAAGGCCGGTCGGACGATCAAGAAGATCGAGCTCGCGAACAGCTTGCCGCGGCTGACCAATCACTACATCGGCGTCTACGAAGAGCTTGTCGCCCATCATGAGGCGAGCCAAGACAACTTCCACTCCGCCACCCAACTCCACCGCCTCATGTTCAAAGCCTGGGAGCGGACATCGCTCACCTAACCTTCCTCTCGGAAGGTTTTTTCATATACAAAACGAGCTGCCCGTATGACAGCTCGTTTTCTTTTAGAACCCCAACTGCTTCTCACGCTTCTCTTCCGAGTAGACTTCGAGCACGTCGCCGAGCTCGATGGCCTGACCCTTGCCTTCGAAGCGGATACCGCACTCTTGGCCGCCGAAGACTTCTTTGACCGACTGCTTCTGGCTTTGGAGGTCGGAGATTTTTCCGCTGGCGATCGGCTCGCCGGCGCGGAAGACCTGTGCCATGGCGCCGCGCTCGACTTTGCCGTCGGTGACGATGCCGCCGACGATCTGGCCGTCGCGTCCGCTCTTGAAGACGCCGCGGATTTCGAGCTTGCCGAGGTCGGTGCGGATGACTTCCGCTTTGAGCTTCGACTTGAGTTCCGCTTTCACGTCGTTCAGAAGGTCGTAAATGACCTTGTACTGGCGAATGGGAATGTTTTTCGTATTGGCGGCGCTGGCGGCGGAGGTGGTCGGAACCACGTGGAAGCCGAGAAGCATGGCACCCGTCGCTTCCGCGTTCAAAACGTCGGCGTCGGTGATGTTGCCGAGGCCCTTGCCGACGACTTTCACGCCGACTTCAGGATGCGTCATGCGCTCAAGAGAACCCATGATCGCTTCAAGCGAACCGAGCACGTCGGCGCGGATGATGACGTTCGTCCATTGCTTGTCGGCGCTCGCTTCTTCGGACGAGGAGGTCGACGAAGTCGAAACGGTCGACTGCGTCGTGCTCTGCGCGTGTTTGACCGCTTTCCAATCTTTCAAATCCTTGACGCGTTCCGGCACTTCCATCACATCGCCGACGGTCGGCGCGAGTTTGAAACCGAGAATCTTGACCGGCATGCCCGGCGGAGCCTCTTCGACGTTCACACCCGTGAAGTCTTTCATCGCGCGTACGCGGCCGTAATTCACACCGCTGATGCCGGCAACGTCGTTCTTGTGAAGCGTGCCGCCTTGAATCAGCACCGTCGCGACCGGGCCTTCGCCCTTGTCGATGTGCGACTCGATGATCGTGCCGATGGCGCGGCGCGCAGGGTTCGCGCGAATCTTGTCTTTTTCCAAATCTGCGACGAGCAAAATCGTTTCGAGTAGACCGTCGATACCCTGCTTGGCTTTGGCGGAAATCGGTACCATGACGGTTTTTCCGCCCCAGTCTTCCGGAATCATGCCGAGATCGGAAAGCTGGCGCTTGACCTGATCGGGGTTGGCATCGGCTTTATCCATCTTGTTGATGGCGACGACGTACGGCAACTTCGCCGCTTCAATGATGCGGACGACTTCAACGGTTTGCGGCTGGACGCCGTCATCGGCGGCAACGACCAAAATAGCGATGTCGGCGACGCGGGCGCCGCGCGAACGCATCATCGTGAAGGCCTCGTGGCCCGGCGTGTCGATGAAGGTGATCTTACGGCCGTTCTTTTCGGCCTGGTAGGCACCAATGTGCTGCGTGATGCCTCCGGATTCGTCCTTGGCGATGGCAGCGGCGCGGATCGTGTCGAGCAACGTTGTCTTACCATGGTCGACGTGACCCATGACAACGACGACCGGCGGACGCGGTTCCAGGTTGTCTTCGTCTTCGTTCAATACGGACTCCTTGAGCGAGTCGAGAGCGTTTGAGACGGTTTCTTCCTTCTGGGTGTCGGACTCCTTGATGGCCTGGTAACCGAGGTCTTCGGCAGTGACAGCGGCCGTGTCGAAGTCGATGCGCTCGTTAATGGACGCCAAGATACCGCCCTTCATGAGCTCGCGGATGACGTCGGTCACGGGGCGCTGGAGCTTGTCCGCCAGCTCGCGGATGGTGATGGACGGGGGCAGCGCGATTTTGCGGTCGGCCGTGACCTCGCCAGCCTGAATCTTGCGACGCAGCTCCATTTTCGCCTTCTCGTCGGAGAGCTGCTTTTGGCGCCAGGCGAACTCCTGCCAGCGGCGGATAATGCGCTCGCCCTCGCGCTGATCGACCTTAATAGCCTTGCGGCCGATGTCGAAGCCGAGGACGGGGAGCTTTTGGCGGAGTTCTTCGGGGGTGACGCGCAAACGGCGCGCAAGTTCGGTGATGTTCATGGTAGGGGCAGCGTACGCTTAAAATATAGGCCTGTCAATAAAAAAGCCGCTTCCGGAGGGAGGCGGCGGTTACTCGTCATCTGATTCGGGTATCTTCGAGGCCTTCCAGCGTTTATCGGCCGCAGCCCGAGTTTCCGCCTTGGCCTTTTGCAGCTTGTCTTCCTCCACCCGACGCAATTGCTCGCGCATTCTGTCGACATCGGCACCGTGCTCGGTTTCCAGGTCGACGAACTTGCGATCAATGTCTTGCACGTACAACTCCTGAGAGGCTTCCCACGCGACGGTGTCCTCCTCCGCCTGTGCCGGAAGTTCTACGCGTGCCAATTTCTCGTACGGGAGCGGAAGCCATTCGAGTCCAGGCAGATCTTTCCTTTTCTCTTGGAACGGATCGATCTTCTGCACTCGATCGTTCGATCGCTGCAAGTCGTACAGGTTACCCTTTGTAGACGCAAGCTCCGCGAGGTAGAGGTCCTCGAGCGCCTGCATGGCGTGTATGAGCTGCGGCCGGATCCAACCAAGCAAGGTCAGAATCCTGTTCGCCGCCATCTCTTGCTCTACGGTTCTGTTCGGAGCCTGAAAGCAGAGCTTGGCGGCTTCAAGACGCGTGTTATAGCCCTTGATGCAATGTACAAGACGCCAGGCATGCCGAACCCAGAGAATATGGAATTCGGCCACGCGCGGAACCGTATCGACACGCACAGCGGCGGCGTCTTCGGAAAGCTTGACCGCCGTGGTCAAAAGGAACAGACGGACCTCTTTTACAGCTTGGCTCTCGTGCGTATCGTGGCGAATGCGGATGACTTCGGCAAGACTGCGGGCGAGCGCGCTTCCACCAGCGAGGAGCATGCCGAATACCGGATGACCGACCGCCATGCCTGCCCAGAAGAACGTGCCTGCTGCCGCGAGATCGGGAACGCGCCCGCGCCATCCGTGGCGGCGAACATTGCTTGCGATCGCTCGCAGAATGGACGCGTGGCGTTCGTGAATGATCGCTTCGAGCAACTCGTAGCCGCGTCGTACGTTGCTGTTCTTCCAGTCGATCGGCTCGTTCGGGTTATCACCTTTCAAGACAACCAAATCGACGGAGTCGGGATCGGGTACCGAACCCTGCAGCGGCGGACTCGCCGTGTTGAACGATTCGGTCGACACGTCTTCGCCCTCCGACTCTTCCGGAATATCGAGGCGCGGCTCTACAATCTTTCCGAGCGCGTCCGTTTCGACGACGGCGATCTCCTCTTCATCTTCAGCACCCTCAGGCGGCGCCACGCTCCCCTCAATGAGGGGTTTATCTTTATCCCTCTGGGAACTCATGGTCGTCTCCTTGGTTGTCGGAAGTGCCTTTTCAGGCTAGGCTCACCGTAGCATTTCTCTCCAATGTGTCAATATGGAAGCCCTCATCTCCCCCTCTGGATTCATTCTGATCGACAAACCCGTCGGCCCGACCTCGCACGACATCGTCGACAAGGTTCGGCGCGCTTTGCATACCCGGAAGGTCGGGCACGCCGGCACGCTTGATCCGTTCGCGTCGGGGCTTTTGATTCTCGCCGTCGGTTCCAAAACGAAGGAGATTTCGAACTTCGTCGGCCTCGACAAGGCCTACGAAGCAACCGTCCGTTTCGGAGCGACGAGCGATACGATGGACCGCACCGGCAAGATCGAACAAAAAGACTGTTCGCCCGTTTCTCAGACAGAACTTGAATCCGCGCTTGAAAAATTCCGCGGCGAGATCGACCAAACGCCTCCGATGTATTCGGCCAAGAAGGTCGGAGGCAAGAAGCTCTACGAGCTCGCGCGCGAAGGGAAAGAGATCGAGCGAAAACCTGTGCGCGTGACCATTCACGAACTGGAACTCGTTTCGTTTTCCTGGCCGACGGCCATCATCCGCACACGCGTCTCTTCCGGCACCTACATCCGTGCGCTCGCCGACGACATCGGAAAAGCGCTGGGGTGCGGCGCGTATCTTGAAGAATTGCGACGCACGAGGATTGGAACATTCTCGGTGGAGAACGCTGTGCGACCGGAAAACGTCTCCGCCGACAAGCTTTTTCATTGACGCGCCAACTGTGCGTTGTTATCGTCTGCCCAAGCTACCAAGGAGCGTCTCGTGAAAAAGCCACCGTTCACCGCATCGGAACTGATCGCGCGCAAGAGAGCTGACAGCGAGAAGTTGCAGCGCGAGACCGAGGAGTCCCTGCAAGCAGCGAAGCCGCACGTGCGCAGCGAGTACCAGCGCTGTATCGAGGAGATCAACGCTGTACCGAAGCACCCTTCGAACGCGCCTGAGCCGTTCTGCAAGACGGTGATCTACACGTCTTTGAGCGGACACCTCACGCGTACCGAAATCACGCTCGTCCATGACCTGCTCCAGAAGCAGGGTTGGGATGTACGGCTCACGGCTCCTCTCGCCAAGAAGAAAGGGTCGACGCCAATCGAGCTGATCTACTACCATCATCACCGCAGCCACGATCCGGAAGAGTGAGACGCGGACCCGTCCTTGTACGGGTCTTTTTATTGACAAAATACACAAAAACATGTTGACTAAAGGTCAACCCAACAGGAGAGCGACATGGATAGTGGCCAAGGATCGAGTGCGGGAGCGATGCTCCAATATGCATCAGAGCGCGCAGAAGCGTGTTCGATCGAACTTCCACCTTTCAACGACATTATTGCTCAAGCCTACAAACTCGTGCTCGACCGCTTGAGGCGCGACCGTGCCGACAAGGGGTTGCGCGTTGGAGAGATCGACTTGCTCGACTTCTGCCCCAACCTGAACGCCTACACCGAGGATTTCAGAACGGCACTCACGCAACGCCTAGTTGAGACACACCACCTCACCGTTCAGCCAGTCTTGATGAGGAGCATCTTCCTCGGCCCACGCCATATGCTCGTCATCAGCTGGTAGTTGTCTTCCTACTTCACCCTCCACACCTCCGCTTCCGCGTCCGCATAGACCCGCTCCATCGACGGGTCTTTTTTTATTGTCGTGAGAAGTTTATCGCGCTTCGGATTCACGAAAACGTACCGCGCATCAAAATTGTTCATGATGAGTTCCGCAGGATTGCGACGACGACCGTCACCGATGTCGCGCCAGAGCCAGTACTTTTCAGGATCGTTACGGTAAAAAAACATCGGATCCATGCCGGCGATGTACCGATGCGCTTTGTCCCAATAAAACAGTTCGGGGAAATCGTCCCAAGCCGAATGGAAGACCGTCTCCCCTTCCGGGATATGCGTCTTCATCCAAGTACCGACTGCTTCAAAGCGGGTAAAAGAAACGCGGCGCTCATACAGCACCCGCGCATACCAAACTCCGTGGAGCGCGAGAAATCCGAAAAAGGCGACATACAGGACGGAGAGCGGGCGGAACCATCGTCCGCACCAGGCGCGTGCGCGAAGCAGCGTGACGCGCGTATCAAGAAGCAGCGCGTCGCCGAGGAGCGCGCCGAAAAATAGGACGAGCGGCAAAAAATACTCCTTCTGCCTCGCCTGCCGAAGTGCGAGAAGCAGGAAAACGCAGGCCAGCGCGGTAGCGAAGACAATGTCTCTGCGACGCGAGGCGGAAATATCCGGCGGCACCTCTTTGCTCCACACCATCGTCGCGAGGCGAACGAAGACCGCGGCAAAAACAAAAAAGATGATGGCGTTTTCAACAAGCAGCCAACCAATATCCATAGGCGACCACTCGTTCCCGACCTGTACGCCCGGATCATGATTGCCGATGACGGCGATCTGCACGATCTGCTCCCAATTAAAGGCGAAGTTCGCCGGGAAGAACGGATTCACGACAAGGCCGGCCGCCAAGCCGGCGGCAACCAGAAGCAGCGTACGCACATCGCGGCGCACGACCGCATGAAGAAGTACTGCGATCATCAAAATCGGCCAACTGCCGTGCAGCCACGCGTAGACGAACGGGAGAATGAACAGCGCCGCGCGATTCTTCGTTTTGAGGAATCCCAAAAAAAGAAAGAACGCGACAAGCGCCAGGGCGGTCGCCTTGGTCAGAAGCAGCCGGAACAGGAAACCGGGCGCGCACAAAAGAGGCAGCGTCCAGAGCCACGGACGGCGCACACCATAGACGCCAAGCATCCACACGAACGCCACCATGGCGAACGCCGCAAAAACGACCGTCGCGATCTTGAGACCCAAAAAATCGCCGAAGATCTTCAAAAAAGGAATGAGCGCGGCGTGGTAGAGAAAATGCTGATCGGCATAGTGGCCAGCGAGCGTCGTGAATGGCAACCAGAAGAATGTGCGCAAGGGACCGGAAGCGGCCGTGAGCTTTGCTGCCTCCAAATGATAGAAGGCATCGGGGTCACCAAAACCCGGCACAGCATGGATCACGCCAAAAACGGCGAGCGCAAGAAAGAAGACTGTAATGACGGGGCGAGTTCGCATGTTCGTAGTATACGCCAAC
The DNA here is from genome assembly GCA_052034355.1 of Minisyncoccota bacterium. GTDB lineage: Bacteria > Patescibacteriota > Patescibacteriia > SG8-24 > DYFX01 > DYFX01. The sequence goes on along the minus strand of JBPOIQ010000056.1, from coordinate 26,822 downwards.
AAAAAAACCATGGCAGTGTGCCATGGTCAACGCGCGGCGAGCGCGTAATGAATGTGCGGGCGATTCTCCACCAGCTCGGTGCGAACGTAGCGCAGCAGGCGTTCCGATCCTTGCCATCGCAGGACCGTATCCTTTGCGAAGGGATCGATGATCGCCACGTCGTCTCCGCGTTCGCGGAGAAGCTGCGCGACGCATTCCTCCGGCGACGCATAACGACGTATGCGACCTTCGACGATTGCGCGACCGTTCTCATCGGCAAGCGCGACGCGCACCGATCCGCGGAAGAACTCAACGGGCGGTTCTTGGCGCGTGCGCAGCTCTTCGAACGGCAGGATGCGCTCGACACCGCTCGCCGCGTACCGAAGGAATGTGGCGTAGTCCCCCTCGCGCACGGAGCGCCGCAGATGTTCACCCCACGAACGGTCTTCGTACGCCTCGCCTTCGAGACCGAAGACGACGCGTTGCTCGATCATCGGCAGCCGGCCGAAGATGTCGCGCATGCCGGGGTTGCTCGAAGCGACGGCAACGACGTCTTCCATGCCTGGCATCATCGCGAAATGCAGTTTCATCTCTTCCGGCGTTTCGTAATACGGCGTGAAGACGAAACGCACGTCGTTCGGTCCGAAGCCGCGGTCAAAGAGCGACTGCATCACCATCTTCATCACGATCCACTTCGGCAGCGGATCGCGCTCGGTCAGCGTATAGCTGCGTTGGAGCGAGATGATCGGATGGAATCCGAGCCCGAGCACGCGCGCAAGGTAATCGATGTGACCCTTGTGCGGAATGCCCATGCGCGCCGGAAAGAGTACCGCGTTCTTCTCCCACGTTTTCGGTACGCGGTGGCTTTTCAGGCGAATGACCGGCGGCGTAGCGGGCGCAAGCGCCGTTGCAACTTCAGCCATCGTCGGACGATCCTCTGGACGCTTCTCGAGCATGCGAGCAATGATCGCGAGACGCGCATCCTTCAAATCAAGATCGAGACGCGCGAGGTAGGGATGAAGCGCGTTCGGAAGCGCGAACTTTTCGAGTGCATCGCCACGGTCGGTCGGAACCCCGGGCTTGCTCACGAACGGGTGCATTCCGGTCAGCAGCTGATGGAACAGCACGCCGAGCTGGAACACGTCCGTCGCGGACGTGGCACGGAGCCGCAGCGACGTCTCGGGCGCGGCATAGCGCGGATCGAATGAGCAGGTGTCAATCCCGTCGTCCTCAGCGAACCGCGACGTGTTGAAGTCGAAGAGTTGTACGCTTTCCGGTTCGATTACGACGTTCTCTGGACGAAGATCGAGGCAGAGCACGCCGGCCGCGTGGACGTCCTTCAAGATGGACGCCAGGCACGCGATCACGTAGCAGACTTCGTCTTTGGCAAGCAAGTTGCCCACCCACACGTAGTCCGCAAGCGTTTGCCCGTGACACACGGACATCTTGGCAAACACGAGTCCATCTCCAAGATCGACCGTTCCGTAGAAACGCGGCAGGTTGGGAATGACCCCGAGGCGCGCGTAGATCTCCGGTTCGGTCGGCATGCGTCCGAGACGGTTGTCGTCGTCGTACGGCAGTTCCTTGAAGACTTTGGCGAGTCCGTCTTCGTCGATTGCCAGGTAGACCCAGCAACGGCGGTTCAGGCCACTCACGCCATCTTGGAACTTGCGGAGAATCTCGATGCCGTGGGCTTCGCAGTAGCGGCGGAAACGGATGTCGACGTCGACGCGCCGAGGCGCGGCGGCGAGTACGACCGGATCTTGGCCGGCGGCGAACTTGCGGAGCAGCGCCGTGCGCGTCGGCGAGATGTTGTCATCCGCTTCCGCTCGAGCAAGCGCGTCGCTCCAATCACCGGCGAGTTGTCGGTGCAACGCGGCGTCTTCTTCGAGAACGTATGCGAGTTCGTCTTCGCGATAGACGTCGAACCAGAAGATGCCGTGCGCGCGGAACCAATCCGAGAACTCGGCATCATCGAGCGACAGTCCCATGCGTTCGCGCAGCGTTCTGACCGCGCGCGTCAAGCCGAAGAGGCGTGCAATGCGCAAGAGCTCCGGAAAGAGATCCTGGCGATTGGCGGCGGCGAAGCGCTCGATCGCACCCGCCAGCTCGCGTCCATCGGACGGAAAGCGAATCAGATGCCGATATCCGGCGCGTTCGTCGTCGTTCATGGCGACTCCTTCTAAGGAACAGAACACGATGACGGAGTCCCGTCGGAATGACAGGCTCCCGTTGTCGGCGTTCTGAAGAAAGAAAACGGACCGCGCGGGCGTACCTGCGCGGTCCGGAGTGTGAAGATCAGGCGAAGACGCGGTCCAGGAGCGCCTCGCGCTCGTCCTCGCTGATCTCGAGGTACTTGCCGAAGCGACGCACGGCTTCCTTGGCGTTCAGCTCGGTGTTGGCGCCGAAGATCGGCTCGGACAACCACTTCTCGAAGAGCGCCATCAGGAACCGCTCCACCGTCTGCGGTCCGCGATTGCGGGCGATCAGGAAGAGCAGGGCGTTGCCGGTGATCCGCATGCGATGCTCGGTGCTCGGGATCGCCGAGAGGTCGATGAGGTCGTAGGCGACGCGCTCCGGCTTCAGGAACTTGGCCTGGAGCTTGGAGGTGTTGCTGTCGGCGCCGCAGCCGATCACGGTGAAGCGACCGTAGGTCTGTTCGACGCGGGCGAGCGAATCGCGCCAGTCGCGATGATCCGGGCACCCGTGATCACCGCGCATCCCCATCCCGTGCGCGACCACATCGGTCACGAGGTAGAGCGAGCGCTGCGTCTTGGGCACATGAGCGAACTCGATGTCGCAGGCGCGCCAGAGCGCGCACTCGATTGCTTCGGGAGCATCGCCGCCTTCGGCGTCGCGCACGTGACGGAGCGTCGAGAGCATCGTCCTGTCGCCCACTTCGGTCGGCGGGATGAAGTCGATCTCCTGCATGATGTCGCTGCCGTCACAGTGGTCGCTGAAGTAGATCCAGGCCGCCTCGGACGTGGCGTCGATACCGCGGAGCATCGGGAGCAGGTAGCCGGAGCTCGCCCGCAGGTGCCTCGCGATCGCCGCGTTGGAGCCGGAGTTATCGATCAGGATGATGTGGGCGTTCTGCGCCGACTCCGACGGCTTGGTGATCACCGACTTCACGGCATCGCGATCGTAGACCTGACGCTCGTCGCGAGCGACCGGCTTCGCAATGCGGCCGGCACCGATGGCGGCGCGGGCGCTCGTGAGTCGAACGCGTCGAGCCTCCTCGGCACGCCGGCGCGCCTCGGGGTCCTCGGTCGACAAGCTTCTGAGCGCGCCGCCGTACCGGCTGTCGTTGTCTCTATAGCTGCTGCTACTCAAGGTAGCCTCCTCATGGTGAAGGTGCGTTGTTCTTCTTCCAAGTTCTCGACCCGCATGGTCGAAGCCTGGGATAAAGAGCGGAGCGCGATGACTCCGCCGAAGGAAGGTGCGGTCCGATCAGTAGGTGCGGTGCCCACCGGTCCCGGTCGCCGGCCCACCGCTCGTGGAGCGGCCGGCGGACGTGGTCGGGCGCGTGCCGTTCGTACCGCTCAGCCGATCCCAGTTGATCTGCTTGCCGAGGTTGGCCACGGCCGTCAGGTACACCGGGAGCTGATCGGTCGCGACCTTGCTCTCGCCGATCTGGTAGATGGCGAGCACGTAGCGACCCATGTCGGCCTCGAGGCGGACGAGATCGGAGCTGACGCCGACGCCGAGGCGCTTCAGCATCTCCTCGCGGCTCGCGGCGCCGATCGAGACCGGCAAGCGCGGATCCGCGAGGACCTGCTTCACCTTGACGGCGTCGTAGCCCATCGCGCGGGCGGTGGCGCGGCCGTAACCGGAGAACATGCGGTTGAAGCCGTTGATCACGCCTTCGGCAGCCGCGAGCACGGTGCCGGCATCCGGAGGAGCGGTCATGCCGCCCAGGAGACCGGAACCGCCGCCCATGGCAGCCGCCATCGTCTGCATGAACATCGCCGGGTTCGAGACCTGCGCCATCCACTCCTCGCACCAGCCGCTGACGACCTGCTGGAAGTCGCGGAGCATGGTGGGTAGCGCGCCCATCTTCTCGATGAGCTTGCGGCGCTGCTCGACCGTGACCGAGTGGCCCTTGAGGCCGACGGCCTCCATGATGTCGCCGTAGCGTTGCTCGAGGACGGCCCTGCGGACCTCGACGAACTCCTCGCCGATCGGCTCGTCCATCTCCTCGGCGCGCTGCTCGAGCATCGCGAGGATGCGCTTGGGCAGATCGCTGAGGCCGGACTGGTGCGCGACGAAGATGCGAACCGCGGCCGAGACCTCGGTGCCGCTGACCTTCGGCGTACCGCCGACGCGCAGAGCCGCGAGGAAGCTGTCGTCGTCGGGCAGGGTCGGGAGCATCGCGCTGACCGCGGGTGCCGCCATGCTGGCCTGAACGGCCACCGGCGGAGCAGCCGCAGTGCGGAACTCCTTGGCGGCGCGCTTGACCTTGGCCTTGGGCACATCGGAGAAGGCCGCGACGAGATCATCGTCGCTGGTGCAGTCCGGATCGGCGAGCGTGGCGACGTTGTCGTCGCTCGGATCGCCGATGAGCGGCTTGAGCTTCTCGTTGACGGTCTCGATCGTCAGGCCTAGCGTCTTGGCGAAGGCGCCGACGCGCTCGGTCCAGAGCTTCGTCTCGGGCAGATTCGGGATTTCCGTGGAGGTGGTCATTCATTCCCTCTTTGAAGGTGCGTATCGTGTGGTTTGGGTGGTGTTCGAACGGGCAAGCCACACCTTGTCCGACGCCAGAAGGTAGCAAGCTTCTACTGGGTTGTCAATGGCAACATTCCAAACTATGCCGAGGCATATCGTTCAGCAAAAAAAGCCCCGCATGCGCAGGGCGTCAGTCGAAGTATGCGAGTTGCTTGGGAGCTTCCGCACGAACAGCCTCAATGTATCTGGCGCACTGTTCCGTTGTGTGAATTGTTGCATTCGCCAGTTGTTCGTCCCGGAAAGGCCGTACGCCGTTCAGAGCAATCCAACCCTTGTTCAGGAAGGTACCCAACAGTTCCCAAAGAGTGCAGCCGACCCAAGAGACAAAATCGTATCCAGAAACGTGGCGGTCGGCTCGCCTTCCGGCCTGCTCGACCCGTTCGAGAAGCGTCCTGCCAAGAATCGGTTCACCAGCTTTTCGGATTTCCAGCAGAACCATCGCCTTGACGGCGATCGAGCGATCGTATGCTTCGGACATATTTCCTCCTGCACGAAGGATAGGCGAAACCCTTCAGGAGATCAAGTTTTTGGCTGACCTTGCCCAAGAAGCTGACCCGTGATATGGTCGAAGCAGCTCAACATTATCCTTCCGACCCTCCTGTACCGGTTGAGTACGAACGTTGCGCCCCACCTATGCCATTTTGGTTCGATTATCCGGTTGAAACGTCAGAATCCGCGCGCCACGCCAGGAAAGCGTAAGCTTTCCGTTTTTTCGTACGCACAAACCATCGGTCCCAGGAGCGGCGGTTTATCATCTTATGCCCGCCAACGCCGTTTTATTCGCCTTTGCCGCGCTCGCGTTCGGTCTCGGCGCCGGCTACTTCATCCAGAAGAAGCTGTCGGCCGACAAGATTGCCTCCGCCAACGCCCGCGCCGAAGACACGATCAACCAAGCCAGAGCCAAAGCCCAAGAGCTCGAACTCCAGGCCAAGAAGAAGTCCGTGCAGATGCTCGACGAGGCCAAACGCGACGAGGCCGAACGCCGCAAGGAGCTGAACGCCTTCCAGCAGCGCCTTGAAAAGCGAGAATCCCTCTTCGACAAGCAGCTTCTCGAACTCCAGGAGAAGAACAAGAAAAGCGACGACCGCGCCAAAGAGCTTGAAGCCGCGAAGCATGACATCGACCAGCTCAAGCTCGACATGCGCGCCCGTCTTGAAAAAGTCGCCGAACTCCCCCGCGAAGCCGCGAAGGAGCAGCTCTTCAAGGCCATCGAAGAAGAAGCGCAGGACGAAGTCCTCTCGCGCATCCGCAAAATCGAACGCGCCGGTTCCGAAGAATACGAAGTCAAAGCGCGCAACATCCTCTCAACCGTCATCTCGCGCGTCGCTTCTTCCCACTGTGCCGAAACGACCACGACCCAGGTTCAGCTCCCGAGCGACGACATGAAGGGCCGTATCATCGGCAAGGAGGGACGCAACATCAAGTCGCTTGAAACCCTGACCGGCACGGAAATCATCGTCGACGACACGCCGAATATCATCACGGTCTCTGGCTTCTCCCCCATCCGCCGCCAGGTCGCCCGTCTCGCGCTCGAATCGCTTATCAAAGACGGCCGCATCCAGCCGACGAAAATTGAAGAAGCGATCGAGGAAGCCAAGCGCACGCTGGCGCTCGACATCAAAAAGGCCGGCGAAGATGCCATGATCGAATGCGGTATTCCGCTCGGCTCCGTCGATCCGAAACTGATCTCGATTCTCGGTCGCCTGAAGTACCGCACCTCCTACGGCCAGAACGTCCTGCGCCACTCGATCGAAGTCGCCTTGATCGGCAACTATCTCGGCAAGGAACTCGGCGCCAACGCCCAGGAGCTGCTCAAGGGCGGCCTGTTCCACGACATCGGCAAGGCCGTCGATCACGACGTCCCGGGCGCGCACCCCGAGATCGGCTACAACATCATGAAGAAGTTCGGCTTCACCGAAGAAGTCGCCTACCACTCGCTCTCGCACCACGAGGACAAGCCGCGCAACGTTGAGGGCTACATCTGCAAAGCCGCCGACGCGATCTCGGGTTCCCGCCCGGGCGCGCGCAAGGACACGCTCGAGAACTACGTCCGCCGTCTCGAAGACCTCGAGAAGGTCGCAACCTCCTTCCCCGCCGTCGAACACGCCTATGCCATCCAGGCCGGCCGCGAAATGCGCGTCTTCGTCTCGCCGCAAAAGATCGACGACTTGGGCGCTTGGCAGCTCGCCAAAGATATCGCCAAGAAGTGCGAGCAGGAGCTCCAGTACCCGGGCGAAATCAAAATCAACGTCATCCGCGAAATGCGGGCGATCGAATACGCACGCTAAAAAACAAACCACCCCGGCGGAGGCCGGGGCCCAGCCCTCAAACGATCATGCTCAAATTTCTTATCTTCGGCGACGTCGTCGGCAAAATCGGCCGGACGGCGCTCCTCAAAGCGCTTCCGGACTTGAAAGCCGAATACAAACCGGACCTCACGATCATCAACGCCGAGAACCTCGCGCACGGCAAAGGCGTCACTCAACCGATCCTCTCCGAACTCAAAAAAGGCGGCGTCGATTTCTTCACCTCCGGCAACCACATCTTCGCCAACACGAAGGGCGTGCATGAGGCGTGGGCCGATCCGGAACTCAAGGATCTCCTGATCCGTCCGGCGAACTTTCCGGACGGCACAGCCGGCGACGGAGAGCGCGTTCTCGATCTTGGCGGCAAAAAAGTGCTGGTGGTAAACTTGATCTGCCAGGTCTTCATGAAAGAGCCGTACGGCAACGCGTTCGAAGCGATGGAAACGATCTTGGAACGCCATAAGGACGAGAAGCTCGACGCGATCATCGTCGACCTGCACGGCGAAGCCAGCTCGGAACGCATCGCCTTCGGCTTCCACTTCGACGGGCGCGTCTCATCGATCACGGGAACGCACACGCACGTACCGACGGCCGACGCGCGCATCCTTCCGAAGAAAACGGCCTATCTCACCGACATCGGCATGACTGGCGCTCGACACTCCGTTCTCGGCGTCGCGCCCGAAGGACCGATCAGCAGATTCATCCCTGGCGACGCCATCCCCTTCGAGATTCCGGACGAAGGCGCCGTCGACCTGAACGCCGTGCTTGTCACGATCAACGACGACGGCACGGCCGCGAGCATTCAACAGATTCAAAAGATCATCGAGTAAACACCTATGAACAAAGCCGAACTGGCGATGAAGCTCGCCGAAAAAATGGACCTGCCCAAGAAGCGCGGCGAGGAAGTGATCGAGACGCTGACGGACATCATCATTCAGGAACTCAAGAACGGAGGAGAAGTCACGATCGCGGGTTTCGGAGCCTTCTCCGCCCGCACCCGCGCCTCGCGCATGGGCGTGAACCCGCAGAAACCGACGGAAAAAATCACGATCCCGGAAGTGAAGGTGCCGAAATTCAAAGCCGGCAAGACGCTCAAGGATTCGCTCAAAGGAAAGGTATAAAAAAGACCCCGCTCTCACGAGCGGGGTTTGTCGTTCTTTGCGAACAAATCATTGAGCAGAGCTTCGACTTCGACGACGGCTTTCTGAAGATCAGACTGACTGCTCGCCAACTCCTCGGCGTGCTCTGCCGCTTCTTCATCGGACATCGTGGCGATGGCCCGTTCGATGAGCGCGCGTTGCACGTCGTCGAGACCGAGCGTTCTGACCATTTCCCTCAACCGTTCCTTTCCGGAAGTATCCATACATCCTCCATCTTTGTCTGGCTGGACTGTTTTATCACTCGCATTCGAGGTACGTCAATACGTCGTCTTTTCAGCAAGAACCATCGTCTACGTTTCTGTCGATTAAAAAACCGCGCTCTCAGGAGCGTGGCTGATTGTCTTGCCGACGGCGCGCTATTTCGAGAGCGCGCTCATTGTCGGCCTTGACGTTGAATCGGCGGATACGGCGAAAGAGCCGAACGCTTTCGCGCTCTTCGTCCGTCATGCGCGGCTCGAGCACGTTCCATCGGTACCAGGTGGTGAACAGGAACCCGACGCCGCCATACAGCATCATGCCGGCGCACACGCCCCACCCCTCGTCGGCCCGAGCGGAGACGGCTATGACGAGAAGCGGCGCCAAGAAGACAATGAGGCGGAGCCCGATCTTTCCGAACACCTCCCAAGGATCGCGCGGGTTCTCGACGATGAACAGCCAAAGCAAAGCCTGTCGGATTTTCTGACGCACGGAGTCCCCCTTTTTTTGATTGTAAGGCGCTTTCTACGCCTTCAGAAACTCAACCATGTTGGCGGCCAGACGGTCAAGCGCGATGATTTCCGCCTCGGTCTTAGAACGTTCCTTCCACTCAGCACCGCCTGCAGCAAGAGTCTTCTCGGAGACGACGAGCCGGAGCGGGATGCCGATCAAATCGGCGTCGGCGAATTTCTCGCCGGCACCCTTGTCGCGGTCGTCGACAAGCACATCGACGCGCTGCGCCGTCAGTTCGCGCTCGATGGTCGAGACGGCGGCGTCGATGAGCTTTTGGGCTTCTTCGTCTTTCGACTTCAGCGCCACGAGATGCACGTCGAACGGCGCCACGCTCTTCGGCCAGATGATGCCTTTGGCATCATTGTAGGCCTCGACGATCGCGCCAACGAGGCGTGACGTGCCAATGCCATAGCAGCCCATGAGAACGCGCTCCTGTTTGCCCTCTTCATTCATGAAATTAAAACCGAAGGCATCGGTGTACTTCGTACCGAGGTCGAAAATATTACCGACTTCGATCCCCTTCATCTTCTTCAGCATGCCGCCGCAGGACGGGCAGGCGTCGCCTTCCTTCAAGGTAGCGATCTCGCTGTTCTGACCGAACGAGCACTTCTCGCAAGCGATCAACACGTCTTCGCCGGATTCCGTCAGCGCCTGGAACTCATGCGAAACTTTGCTGGTAAAAATACCGCCGGAAGCCTGCACAACCTTCACATCGAGGCCGCAACGCGCGAAAACTTTCACGTAGGCCTCCAAGGCACGGGCGTAAAATGCTTCGAGATCAGCCTGGTTCGTATGGAAGCTGTACATGTCCTTCATGCGGAACTCGCGTCCACGCAGGACGCCCGACTTGGCGCGCAGCTCGTCGCGGAATTTGGTGTTGATCTGATAGACCGCAAACGGCAATTCCTTGTAGGAACGCGTGAACTTCTGGGCAAGCGGCGTTACGACTTCTTCATGCGTGCAGCCGAGAGCGTATTCTTTTTCCGTTTGAGACTTCAATTTGAAAAGCACGTCGACGCCCTCCCAGCGCTTGGTCGTCTCCCAATATTCCTTCGGCTGGAGCGACGGCATGAAAATCTCCTGGGCACCCAGGGCATTCATTTCCTCGCGAACGATTTGCTCCACCTTGCGCAGCACCGAAAGGCCGAGCGGCAGCCACGAATAGACGCCGGCCATCACATGCTCGACAAACCCACCCTGCTCGAGCAGACGGGCGTTCGGCGAGTCGGCGTCGGAGGGGGCGTTTTTGGAAGTTTTTCCGAAAAGTTGGGAGTAGCGCATATCGATGACAGCTTAGCTTTGAAAGGTGGCGAGGTCAAACATGCCAAACGGTACGAACGAAGCAGAAAAAAACCGGCTTCAGCCTGGCGACAAAGCGCCTGACGAAACCGGCTGCTGAACGAAAGATCCGTCACGGATGAAGCGGAAAACGAGTACCTGCCTATTTCTCCCGATCTGGAGGCATGGGGATATGCATAACCATCGCTTTCCCCGACGCGAACGCGTGTCCTATGAGATTTCGGCCGTCGGAGTACGCGGGACTGATTCCCTCCCCTGTCCAATATCCGCAGAAGCCCAGAGCCGAGTCGCAACTCCGACGCAGACAGAGCAGGAGCTGGCCGTCGACGACGGTACGCCACTCCTTCTTGCCGATGCGGGGATCATCGACGCAAGCCGACACCGGATCACCCGGCATGATCGCATACCCGCAGCTGCCGCAACGGATCGAAGTCGCACGCGCCCGCTGGAGCAGGCATGCGGAGCAGAATCGCTTGGGACCGCGCGCCTTCCTGTGATAGATCTGCTCGCCCCAAAGATTGATCTTGAAACTGGAAGCATCGTCGTGTCCGCACTCGTACCGCACCACCTTCCCGGAGGTCGCGTGAATGTCGCACGACTCTTTGCAATCTGGCAAATCGACTTCCTGTTCATCGTCCTTTCGACTCTTTCGGACGAAATGAATGACGGCCAACACGGCGAGGACGACAACGATCGCAAGCAGAATCCAGATCAAATTCATGACATCCTCCTTTGGACAACGACACCTTGAAGGAAAGAGTTGCCGTCGTCAACCTTCATTCACGATTTTCCCGTATACAAGAAAAAAACCGTCCGTATGCGGACGGTCATGAACTGTTTTCCTTGCTCGACTCTTCGCGCGGACGCACGTCATGGGCGAAGTTCTTTGATGGCAGAAACCACACCATGAACAAGGCATCCCCTTTTCCGACCGACTCTCTCAACTGAGACCGAAAAGACGCTTCGTCGACGTCGATGAAATGGGCGTCGTAGGTACCCCCATCTTCGCCGGAGATCGTGAATCGATCCTGCAAGAAATCGTGCGCCACACCTTTTCGAAGTGCCTGCTTCCGCTCGGGCGAGTCGCGATCTTTCCGCAAAGCGCGGTATTTCACGAAAGGATCGAAATACGAACTCTCTTGCTGACCGATCCGCAGACCGAAGATCGGCCAACGGCGTCCCCAAGGCCTGGTCTGGACTGCGAGCGCGGACTGCGTGAGCTCGAGCGCGATCTTCTCGGCCTGAAACGTCGCATCGGGCTCCACTTCCACGTAGAGATTGACGACCGCATCGTAACGGCGACGCGTTTTCAGGTAGTTTCGCAGTTTCGTGAAATGATCGATACGGGTCGTGATTTGCACCTGGACGGGCATCTCGAGCCTCTTTCCCTGTACCATCCTGATTTCGACATCGACCTTTCGTTCGTTGTCGAGCTCCTCAGAGGCGAAGACTTCGCATCCCGGAATGAAACGCATGGCTCTGAGCACTGTTGCTTCGAACACTTGCCCACTGAGCGGTATGGTCATGGTACCTCCTAGGCACAGCTTGTGTACCTTATACGCGACGCATCGTCAAGATCAGGCATAAAGAAAATCCGTCCGGCGTGAGCGAGACGGATCATGAGTTTGAGAGTTTCTATCGAGTCCAACGTATGTCCTGGATTCTGCCTTTTGCGTCGGCAAGAAAGAGAATCGGAACATTCGTCTCGCCGCTCTGCATCGTGCGGCGCAGCGACGCATTGACCACGTCGATGTAGTGAGCGAAGAAAAGCTCGAGCGTCGCGTCGTCCATGATCCAAAACCCGTTTCTCTCAAAACGATGTGCCGTGCCGGGCCTGAGGACCAAAAGACGTTCAGGCGATGAACGTACGGCTCTCAGTTCTCGCAAACGCTCGTACGGGTCAAAGAACACGGCGTCATCGTTGATCCGAAGCCCAAAGACGGGTTGGTCGCCGTACGGCTTGAGTCGCTGGACGTTCCGCGCCGCCCACGCGAGGTTCTCAGCCGCCGCGTATGGCCTCACACCATCTTCGATTTCAACGTAGAGACTGATGATGTCGTTGTTGAACCAACGCGTCTCCAGGTAGTCTTTCAGCTTCTTGAGAGAACCGAGTCTGCGCGTGATCTGTATCTGAACGGGTTTCTTCAATGCAACGGGGCCAAAGCCCCTGATCTCACCGTCGACCCTGTGCCGAATATCCATCGTATCCGAAGTGAAGACATCGCAGGAATGCCTGCGGCGCAACGCATCGATGACGGCATACTCAAAGCGCGTGCCGGAAGTACTCTGATACAAGGCAACCTCCTTGAGCCAAGGAATACCACACAGACCGACTCTCGTCAATATGGCGCGTATATAAAAAACCGCCCATCGAATGATGGACGATCAGTGGGAGACGGTCTTAGCCGCCGGAAGACGCTGGACGGACTTCTTGGCGAGCTCGCGCGATACGCTCGCGAGCGGCAAACCCGCCTCACGACAATCGTTTTCCAGAGCGGCGCGCTGAGCCGCGGCTTTCGCACGCATGGCTTCCGTCGCCTGGGCGTCAAGCCCATCCAAACTTGATTCGAACTCAAGCAGCGATTCCGCCCGATCCCGAAGACTGCGTCGGACGGCTCGCCGGTTCCTCCCTGTGCTTACCAGGCCCATATCCGCCGCAACAGCGGTCGCATAGCGCCGAGCATAGGCCTCGACATCGAACAAGAGCTTCTCATAGCTCTCACGGAATGGGTCGGAAACTCGAGTGTCCTGCGATCCTCCACTCAATAGATGCTGACCTCTTTCCGCAAGGAACCATGCGCGGTTGTGCGCTTCGGTGGTGCGGATGAGATTCTTGCGCTCCTTGCGCGTCTCCCTCAGGAAACGACGCGCTTCACCGAGGAGAGGCCTTTGGGATGATGCAAAGAGCAAAATCGACACAAGCGCGCAGATTGCAGCAACGACTATGAAATACGTGTTGATAATGGAGAATACCAAGAACGGCATCGCCGCGAGTACCGTCACGAATCCTCCATTATCCTTCCACGGAGTATGAAGCGGCTTTTCGATCCTCTTCAGCTCAGCCGAAACTTTGATGAGTTCGCTCACGTTCACCTCCAAGCGGTTGCGGCCATCCTTCAACAAAACAGCCGTCCCGTCAAGGGCGGCTGCCGTGTTCCGCGATTACTTTCCAGCCGCGCGCTTGCGCTGGTTGGAATCGAGAATCGTTTTGCGGATGCGAATGTTTTTCGGGGTGATTTCGACGAGCTCGTCGTCGCCGATGTATTCGATGGCGTCTTCGAGTCCCATGACGTGCGCCACGTCGAGCGCTTCGGCTACGCCGTCGCCCTTCGAACGCATGTTCGAAAGCTGCTTGAGCTTGCAGACGTTGACTTCGAGGTCTTCCGGCTTGGCCGTCTCGCCGACGACCATGCCGGCGTAGACTTCGACGGACGGGCCGATGAACAGCTGTCCGCGTTCCTGCGCGCCGAGCAAGCCGTAGTTGGTTGTCGTACCCGTTTCGAAGGCGATGAGCGAGCCGTGCGGCATGTTCGAGAACTCGCCGCGGTAGTCTTCGTAGCCCTTGAGCAGGCTGTTCATGAGGCCGAGACCGCGCGTGTCCGTCATGAACTCGCTGCGGTAGCCGATCAAGCCGCGCGTCGGGATTTCGAATTCGAGGAAGGCCGTCGGACCTTCGACTTTCATGTCTTTCATTTCACCGCGGCGCTGGCCGAGCTTCTGGATGACGGCGCCGGCGTGCTCTTCAGGACACTCAATGGCGAGCATCTCGATCGGTTCGAGATTCTTGCCGCCTTCTTCCTTGAAGATGACTTGCGGGCGGGAGACTTCCAATTCGAAGCCTTCGCGGCGCATCTTTTCGATGAGAATCGCGAGGTGGAGTTCGCCGCGGCCGGAAACGACCCAGCGGCTTTCAACGTCGGTGGAGGCAACTTTCAAGGCAACGTCCGTTTCGAGCTCGCGATCGAGGCGTTCTTTGATTTGGCGGGAGGTCGTGTACTGGCCTTCCTGGCCGGCGAACGGCGAGGTGTTCACGCCGAACGTCATTTTGACGGTCGGCTCTTCGATATCGATGGTCGGGAGCGGGCGCGGGTCGTTGATGTCGGTGATCGTTTCGCCGATCGAAACGCCGTCGATACCGGAGATAGCGCAAATGTCACCCGCTTCGGCGCTTTCGATGTCGACGCGGTTCATGCCGACGTAGCCCATGAGGCTCACGATCTTCGCCTTCTTGCGCGCGCCCGTGCGGTCGATGTGCAGCACGTCCATGTTCTTCTTGAGCGTGCCGGAATACAAACGGCCGACGGCGATCTTGCCCTTGAAGTTGTCGTAGGCGAGGTTGACCGTCAGGAACTGGAGCGGCGCGGTCTCGTCGATCTTCGGAGCCGGGATGATTTCGAGAATTTTCTCAAAAAGCGGCTCGATGTCTTTCATGTCTTCGAGCTTCTCCGTCATGCCGGCCTTGCCCTGCACGCCGGAGGCGTAGACGATCGGAAAATCCAGCTGCTGGTCGTTGGCGCCGAGCTCGACAAACAAATCGAACGTCTTGTTCAGCGTCCATTCGGCGCGCGCGCCGGGCTTGTCGATTTTGTTGATGACGACGATCGCCTTGTGGCCGGCCTGGATGGCTTTACGCAGCACGAACTTCGTCTGCGGCATCGGGCCTTCCTTGGCGTCGACGACCAACAGCACGCCGTCGACCATGCGCATGATGCGCTCCACCTCGCCGCCGAAGTCGGCGTGCCCGGGGGTGTCGATGATGTTGATCTTCGAATTCTTGTACTGAACCGAGGCGTTCTTCGAGAAAATGGTGATGCCGCGTTCGCGTTCAAGATCGTTCGAGTCCATCATGAGCTCCGTGACGGCGTCGGATTTCTGCTTGAAATTGAAAGACTGCTTCAGCAAAGCGTCCACGAGCGTGGTTTTGCCGTGGTCGAGGTGGGCGATGATGGCGATGTTGCGGATGTCCATAAAAAATAACCGACAGAGTCGGGGTTCAATCGTGGGCAGATCCTACCTTTTTTTGCCCGAACTGTCAAGAAAAAAAGCCCCAGAGGGGGCCGCAGAGGCAGAGGCGGGCAGACTCTGCCCGTCATTTTCCAGTGGAACCGTACCGTTTGGCACCACGCGCCGTCCTAGGCAGTTTCCCGACCTCGACGACGACCGGAACAATGAGCGGGTAGAGCACGAGCTGTGCCAGCGATTCGCCTGCCGGAATGATGACTTCTTCAGGCCCGTGGTTGCGAAAACGCGGCCCGAGCGGCCCCGTGTAGCCGTTATCGATCGGCGACGAGCACAGTTCGAGCGTCGGATAGCGGCTGTAGAAACCGCTGCGTTCCTCGATTCGTCCGAACGTGCCCGCAGGCAGTTTCACGCGGATTCCGGTCGGTACGTCGGTTGGCGGAATCAGCCCGCAAGGAATGACGGTCGTTTCGACGCAGACCAGATTGAAACCGGCGTCGCCTGGCTTCGACACGTGAAGCAGGTCGAACTTCTTCGCACGCCGATCGCGCCACACCCGGAGGGCGCTCTCCAGACCCGAAGACTTCTCGGATACAGACATGCTCGCCTCCTGTGGTTGGAGCGCCGCAATCTTAGCATACGTCGAAGGCGGTTCTATCCACAGACAAAAAGCCGCCCCGTGGAGACGGGGCGGTACGACTAGAGTACTTCCGCGGCATTGATCAGGCCGAGCGCGACCAGACCGCGAGCATGCGCAGCTTCCGCTTCAGCGAGCGCCTCGACGCCGGCCATCTTGGAGAAGGCGCGGGCATGGAAGCGTTCCTGCGGAAGGATCTTCTCGAACACCCGGCGGATGTCTTCCGGAGTCTCCGGATCGGCGACGATCGCCTCGATACGCACAAGGCGCATCTCTTCGGCCTTGGCGGCCACGGCCGCCGCACTCTCGAAGGCGTCCATGTGCGGCAGAGTTTCCTCCCAGTACCGTTCGCGCTGATTGAGCACTCGAGGCTCGATACCGCGCGCACGGAGCAGTTCCGCGACCCACGCAGCGTGCGTGCGTTCCTGCACCGCGATCACTTCGAGCACCGTGCGACGCTTGTCGCCCTCAGGCACGTGCACCATCACGAACCGCTCGATGCGTTCCGCAGCCGTGACTTCGCCGTGGTACTGCTTGCCGAGCCAGTCGACAAGGCGTCCAGGCTCGCGCTTGACCCGTTCCCACCACGACAGCGTCGATTGCTGAATGCGTTCGCGCATAACGTCCTCCTTGGCTATGAATGATCTATCTTGACGATAGCTCCTTTTGCGCTCCGACGGCAGAACTGTTTATCAACTTCTATTGACATTTGGACAAAAAACAGGTACGATAGGCTCACCTATGGCTACCCCGAACGAACTGCTCGCCGAACTCGGCCTATCGAAAACGGAATCCGCCGTGTATCGCGCGGGTTTGGGGGGCAGCGCGTCGGCTACGGAACTCTCCAGGAAAACCGGCATCAAACGACCGACGGTCTATCACGCGCTTGAGACACTGATGATGAAAGGCCTGGCCGCAAAGCGCGGAACCGGCGCGCGCCTGGCGTTTAGCATGACGCCGCCCGCAAGCCTCAAGAGCCTCATCGAACGCCAAATCGACCGGCTTCAAAGCCGTAAAGAAGCCGTTGATCGCCTTGCTCCCCTCCTCTCGAACGCCTCGCTTCCAGCGCCGATCAACGTCGCGCACTACGAAGGACAAGAAGGCGTGCAAATCGTCATCGATGAAGCGCTTTATTGCCGCTCCCGCCGTTGGGACATCATCGCCCCGAAAAACAATTTCTTCGCCCAATCCAGCAGCACCTATGCCCGTGCCTTCCTGGAGACGCGCGAGCGTCGAGGTATCGTCGCCCGCTCGCTATGGGAAAAGGGGCTCCCCCGCCACGCGCTGACGGAAAAAGAGATGCAGATGCGCAATCCGCGTTGGCTGCCCGATGAAGTGCGCGGAGCATTTACCTCCCTCATCATCATCTTCGACGACAAGGTCGCCATTCTCTCTTCGAAAGAAGCGCGTTCGGCCATTCTGATCCAGTCGACAGAAATTAACGCCACGTTCAAGGCTATGTTTGAAGCACTCTGGCTCCATGCGAAACCCTATTCTTTTCAAAAGAAACTCGTTCGGTCGTCTGGTCCAAAATATCGAGACAAAACCGGTTCCAACTAAGAAAAAAGCGCCTTTCAGAGGCGCTTAAAAATCGTGAAGACTTGTGACTACTTGCAGAGCTCTGGAAGCGGGTTCCCCTTGGGGTCCAAGGCATGCTCATCGCAGAGGACGATGCACTCGAACCCAGCATCTCGGATGAGCTTACAGCAGTTGAGCTGCCCTCCCTGATTGCACTCGCTGCAGTTGTCGACGCCGCCGGTGCCGGGCCCGCCGGTGCAGTCGACGACAACCCCCTTGTCGCGCTCAGCTGGCTCCGTGACGACTTCATCGTCCGCGGCCGTCGCACAGGAAGCGATCCCGACGGCGAAGAGCAAGCCGAAGAGTACGGCTGGAAGGAAGGAGCGATTCGAACGACGCGATTGTAACATCCTATCTCCCTATCTGCCCTGTTCCGATGAAATACCGGGGTATCAGAGCTCTAGGACACTAGCGCAACCATTCTCCCTTGTCAAGAAATGCGTCTAGTGGATTCGCTTTACATGGAAGATGTCAGGACAGTGCTTCCTCCAACAAAAAACACCTGACCTTTGGCCAGGTGTTTTTTGGTGCGTCGGCTGGGGGTCGAACCCAGGACCTTAGGCTTAAGAGGCCTCTGCTCTACCGGCTGAGCTACCGACGCCCGATCTTTTCTACAGACAGGACAGTACAGGAAAGCAAAAAAAGTATCAAGAGCTTCCCGCTGTACAAGAGGGGCCCCGTAACGTTTTGGAGCCCCTCTTGCGTTTCCGGAACTACGGAAGATCAGCACTTGTGATCGGAGCAATGATCGCGTAGTCCGTGAAGAATCCGACCGGCAAATCGTCGATTTTGGTGTTCCATGCCGCACCGTAGAGTGCGGTGGCGATCGCCTCGGTCGTCACGTGGCGCAACTGGCCGCCGCGCGAAACGACGTAGGTTTTCGGGTCGGATTCGACTTTGATCATCCGGCTGCCCGGCTTGTACGTCACGTTGCCACCGATCTGGATTGAGGCCATCGTCTCGTCACTCACGACAGTGACATGAGAGAAGTCGGCGTACCACGAGAAGTAGATCTTTTCGTTCGGGAAGACGTAGCGCCTACCGTTCGCGCCGCAGTAGTAAACGGCGCTCTGGGAGGTGGTGCGGATCAAGCTTTCACTTACGCACGGGGTCGAGGATGTCGAGGCGACAATTCCCTTGTCTTCATTAATGCTCGCGCTCGGGATGAAGATCGGAGCGGTTCCGGTGCCCGAACCACTACGCGGCAAGTCGCCTGCATCGCTGCCAATCAAGGTAAAAACAGCGTCGCTCGCGTCGGTCGCCATCGGCGAGCCGAAATACAGGAGCTGGGCCCGCAACTTGGCCGAAATCGCGGTCTTGTCCGGAATGGTCCAGAGATACGAACCCGTTCCTGGCGCGGAAGCCACAACGACTTCATCGTAGGTTGCACCGCCATCGATCGACAGATCGAGGCGGACGGTGTGATTGGAACTGCCCTGATAGCTCCAAAGCACGAGCTTCGAGCTGCCGGCATTCAAGACTTCGCCGCCGTTCGGCGTATTGATTGTAATGGCCGGCTGCGGGACGCCGCCGCCACCGCCACCCCCTCCTCCGCCACCACTTGCAACGTCATTATCCGTGACGGAAACAGAGACGCTTTGATCTGCCGCTGTTGTATACTCGACGGACGAGTTGACATCATCGACGGAAATCGTGATCACCGCCGTCTGTATGCCGTCAACTGATGGGTCATCAATACCGACCACATCTATCTCCTGACCAACATTCCAATTAGAAGGAGTGAAGGTCATGCTTGACGGCGTTACCGTTGCTTCGCCAGTATCGCTTGAAACAATATTCACAACGACATTCGCAGCGGGAGCCGTGGCCAATACAACCACAAGCTTGTCATGCGACCCATTTTCGGAAACCGACGTCGATCCTCCGTTTTCCGTAACAATGATCGCTGGAGGAATGACGTCGTTATCAGCGATAGAGACGGAAATCGTCTGGTCGGCGAGAGTGTCAAATTCGTTGGAGGATGCAGCAGCGTCGATAGAGACCGTGATCGTTGCCGTCTGAGTGCCGTCAATGAGGGCATCATCGACACCTGTAATCGTGACGGTTTGCGGAACGCTCCAGTTCGTATTCGTGAACGTGAGCGTTGCGAAATCTACAAGAGCCTCACTAGCGTCGTTCGAATTTACGTTGAAGACAACGTCCGAAACCGGAGCGACACCAAGGGCAACCGTGAAAGTCTCCGTGGTCCCGTTTTCCGAAACGGAAGCGGTAACGATGGAAATGGCGTAGCTCGGGGGCGGAACATCATTGTCCGCAACAGAGACGGAAACCGTCTGGTCGGCGAGCGCAGCGTATTCAGCAGAAGATGCGACCGCGTCAATAGCGACCGTAATCGTCGCTGTTTGTGTGCCATCAACGAGGGCGTCGTCGACGCCTGTAACAGTGACCGTCTGAGGGGTGTTCCAATCGAGAACGGTAAAGACGACCGTCGCGGGGCTGACCGTCGCTTCGGCAACATTGCTCGAAGTGACGGTAAGAACGACGTCAGCAGCCGGCATGGCATTCAGAACAACGGTGAACGCATCGGTTGCGTCCGGTTCAGCAACAATCGTTGCGCCAGAGGATTCCAAGATAGTAAAGCCGGCAGTTTCGTTATCCGTGACTTCAACGGAGATCGTCTGGTCGACAAGTGCGTCGTATTCATTGGATGAAGCGACGGCATCGACAGAGACCGTGATCGTCGCCGTCTGGGTGCCATCAACGAGGGCGTCGTCGACGCCTGAAATCGTGACGGTTTGCGGAACGCTCCAGTTCCCACTCGTGAACGTGAGTGTTGCGAGATCGGCCACTGCCTCACCAATATCGCTCGAAACCACGTTCAAGACGACGTCGGAAAGAGGTTGAGCATTGAGCACAACAGAGATATCGTCCGTGGCACCGGCTTCCGTAACAGAGGTCGTTCCTGAAGATTCCGTAAGGATAACTCCAGGGAGAGCAGGGACATCATTATCCGTAACGGAGACGGAAACCGTCTGGTCGGCGAGAGTGTCAAATTCGTTGGAGGATGCAGCAGCGTCGATAGAGACCGTGATCGTTGCCGTCTGAGTACCGTCAACGAGGGCGTCATCGACGCCTGAAATCGTGACGGTTTGCGGAACGCTCCAGTTCCCGCTCGTAAATGTCAGAGTAACCGGGATAACCAAGGCCTCACTCGCATCGTCGGAGTTCACATTCAAGACGACATCGCTGGATGGCATTGCACCCAGAACGACGGTGAACGTATCCGTGGTACCGGTTTCCGAAACGGTCGTTGTGCCGGAGGATTCAACCAAAGTGAAACTGGCCGTATCGTTATCGGCAACCGAAACGGAGATGGATTGATCCGCTACAGCGTCGTACTCGTTGGAGGAGGCGGTTGCATCTATTGAAACCGTGATCGTCACAGTCTGAGCGCCATCAACGACGGCGTCATCAATGCCGGTAACGGTGACAATTTGTGCGGAATTCCAGTTCGCGCTCGTGAACGTAAGTGTCGGCAGATCGACCGAAGCTTCGCTTCCATCATTCACATCAACCGTAAGAACAACGTCGGATGCCGGCGCTGCATCAAGAACGATTGCGAACGTATCTGTCGTTCCAGCTTCGGAAACGGAGGTCGTGCCGGATGTCTGAGTCACCGTCATCCCTGGAGGCACGATAAGGGTCGTATGAAATCGAACGACGTTCATGACCGGCGTTCCGTAAATAGAGGACAGCCCACCACCGGCGTAGAGATAATTGCCAGAAAGGGCCATGGTGCGAATGTTGCCGCTGATACCAGCCGAGGCAAACGTGCTGTCAGGCTGCGAGCTTGCACTCCATCGCTTTACTTCATCTTCGAGGACTGGGGAGGTTGCTTTTCGGCCGGTCGCGTACACGTCGCCGGTTACCTCATCAATCTCCAGTGCCCAGGCGACACCAGAGAACTGGGCATCACCTGCAAAGGCGGTATCAACGGAACCATCCGAGTTCAAGCGAATGATCGGTCCATGAGAGACGCTGTTGTAGGTGGAAAAATCCCCTACGGCGTACACATCCCCGGTTGCATCAACTGCGAGGTCGTAGACCGCAACACCGTTGAAGCCAGTTCCGGGGTTAAAACCCGGATCGATCGATCCCGTCTCATTCACCCGAACGATGCGCTGACGAGCGATGCCGCCGTAAATCGTAAACCCGCCGCCGACATAGACGTCGTTCGACATGGTATCGAGGGCGATCGTGTAGGCGTAGCCGTTGAGACCGATCGTCGAGTTAAAGCCCGTATCAAGGCTGCCGTCACTGTTCAAACGAGCAATGCGCCCGCGCGTCGTACCGCCATAGCTGGTGAAATCACCGCCGATGTATACGTCGCCGGTTGAAGGAACATACGCAATGTCGTACACGAATGCTCCCGAATTAACGCCGGGCGAAGGCGGATTGAAAGCGAGGTCTTTGCTACCATCAGGGTTCAAACGAATGATACCCAACGAGAAACCTCCAGCAATATAAATGTCTCCATCAGTCGTGAGCGCGATAGCCCTGACAAAACTACCAACAAGACTCGGCGGGTTGAAGCCTGTGTCGAGCGTGCCGTCAACATTCAAACGGACAAGATAGCTGACCGCCGAGTTATTGAAAGCCGTAAAGTCACCAGCCACAAGAAGCTTGCCGTCCGATTGTCGGATAATCTTGTTGATAGGGGCATTGAAACCAATGTCCAGAGCGGACACAAAATCTCCGCCAAAGATCACATCAGCACCGTCAAACGCGATCGACCGAACCTGAAGAGTGAAACCGGCTACAGGCGCAAAAGTCGCATCAAGATCGCCACCCGTCGTCAAACGAGCGACACGATTACGCACAACACCATCAAAATTCGTAAAGTCACCACCCACATAGACACGATCAGCACCCTCATCAAGCACGATGGTATTGACCGCGCCATTAAAGCCAGCTCCCGCATTGAAGGCTGAATCAACGGTACCATTGCTGTTCAAGCGCACAATGCGGTTTTGAGTGCTGCTGTTATAGCTCGTGAAGTCGCCTGCGACATACACGTCACCGTTCACATCAACCACAAGAGACGACACGGCTGTGCCATTGAATCCAGTACCGAGCGCGAACCCAGCATCAACAGAGCCGTCGGGGTTCAAACGTACGATGCGGTTGTAGGGAGTCGCCGCGTAAAACGTAAATGCGCCACCGACATACAGATCCCCCGAGGAATCGAGCGCGAGGGAGCGAACAACATCATTAAATCCTGTGACCGGATTGAATCCGTTATCGATAGAACCATCGCTATTCAGACGAATAATGCGGCTCTTTGAAGTTCCGTTGTAGGCGGTGAACTGACCCCCAACATAAACATCCGATGTTGCCGGATCAACCGCGACAGCAAAAATCGACGAATTGAAGTTTGTGCCGGTCACGAAACCCGTATCTTTCGTACCGTCTGCATTCAGGCGGACAATACCGAACACACCTCCGATATAGACCTTCCCGGAGGTTTCATCAACGGTCAAACTGTAGACCGCGCCGACGTCCGATCCTGAAACGAACGTGTTGTCATACGAACCGTCCGCGTTGAGGCGAATCAGGGGTTGGCGAGAAACTCCGTTGTATTCATTAAATGTTCCGCCCACGAGAATCTTGCCATCGGCATAACGGTGCGTAGCATATACCGGGCCATTGAAACCAGTTCCATCCGGAAAACCCGATTGGATCGTACCGTTTGCATCCATTCGGACGATTCGGTTGTAGGACACCCCTGGAAGATACGTCACATCGTGGTCACCTGCGGCTGCAAAAGCCGAATCACCAAAGGAAAAAGCAGCAATAACCACCAAAAAGACGGAAAGAATACGACGTGTCATATACACAGTTGCCATGTTTGAGCTTATTTGCCTGGTTTTGAACCAGGAACAATAATATAAAAAGTTGATTTTGTCAACAGACTGCTTCCGCCTGGAGATCAGGGCAGAGTTTGTCATATAGACACTCTTTTGTGAAGTATTTTCGTCGTAAAAACAAAAAAGGAGGCTAATCCCTCCTATTTATCACAGGTACGGCAGACGCATTCATGGTGCGGGCGAAGGGAATCGAACCCCTATCACTGGTTCCGAAGACCAGCGCTCTATCCGTTGAGCTACGCCCGCAGGCCGTATGACTGTAGCCTGCTCAGAGCGGATGTTCAAGTGGCATGCCTTGACGTCAGATCTTCCAATGATAATGATGACTATATCGTTCTTTCAAGGAGAGCCCGATGCTGATCACCACGTTTTTCGTTGCTCTTGGTGTCATTGCACTCTTCCTCATCATCGCGTTTATACTTGCGACTATTGTCCACCGTATCGTGAGCAAGCGCCATAGAAACGAAGCTGAGCGCGCTACGGCTTCAGCGCCAACCCAAGCTCCCGCTCCTGCAACGCTTCAGAAGCGCTATCACATCGATCGCTACCCAATGCCATCCCCCATTCCTTCTGACGAGGAGTTGAGGATCGTCCGGGTCGATCTCGACGAGATCCACATTCGTCCGTGCCCGCACGCACACTTGCCGCGCGCCATCGCCTTCGAAGTGTACGGATTGGGCATCAAAACAAGCGCGGTGCCGCGATGTCCGGCATGCACCCAGATATTGCTTGAAGCCCTCTTCGAACGCTGCGCGGAGTGCGGAAAAGGTATCGCCGTCGGCAGCTTTGTCTGCATCAGCTGGATCGGAGCCGCACACCCCTACACGCATGTGGAGTGCGCCGAGATTCAATCGCTCCTCTGTGGAAGATGGGGCCATGGCCGCCTCGTTCCTCTCGAGCGTTTGGAGACGGAGCAAGGAGCAGCCGCTCCACCAGGAACCTTCACTCTCATGCAACTCAGCGAAGCCAGAAAGAAGGCCGAGATCGAAAAGTACGACCACCCGGACGACAACACCGACAGCGACGAGGGCAACAGTAGTGCCGGACCGAAACCCAACGCCAACTAGCAGCTTTCATGGCTGCTTTTTCATACTAAAAACCCGCCGAAGCGGGTTCCTGCATTGCTATTTTTGGTTGTCCGCCGACGAGATCAGGTAATTCTCAGCAACCTCTTCGGTCAAAAGACCTTCTTTGACGAGACGCTTCAAGTCTTGCGCATAAGAGGCCATGCCGATCGCGGCGCCAGTCTGGATGACGTTCTTGATCTGTTCAACTTTGTTCTCGCGGATCAGGTTGGCGCAGGCCGGAGTGTTGACCAGGATTTCTCGCGTCGCGACCAGGCCGCCGCCCAAGCGCGGCAAGAGCTGCTGCGAAATGACGCCGCGCAGCGTCATGGCGAGCTGCAGGCGAATCTGTGTCTGCTGGTGCGGCGGGAAGACGTCGATGATACGGGAAACCGTTTGCGGCGCGTTGAACGTGTGGAGCGTCGCGAAGACCAAGTGACCGGTTTCAGCCAAGGTCAGCGTCGTCGCGATCGTGTCGAGATCGCGCATTTCGCCGACCATGACGACATCCGGGTCCTGGCGCAGGACGTGCTTCAAGCCTTCAGCGAAGGACACCATGTCGCTCTCGAGCTGACGCTGGCGAATGATGCTTTGCTTCGGTTCGAACAGGAATTCGACCGGATCCTCAAGCGTAATGATGTTGAGGCGGCGCTTCGAGTTGATGTCGTCGATCATGGCCGCGAGCGTCGTCGATTTACCAGCGCTGGTCGGTCCCGTGACGAGAATGAGGCCGTTCGTCAATTCGGTAAATCCCTGCACAACACCCGGCAATTCCAGCTGATCCATCGTCGGAATAACTTGAGGGATGGTACGGGCAGCCACGCTCACATGCCCCTTTTCCCACGAAAGGTTCACGCGGAAACGCGTGCCATCATTCGAAAAGGCCAAGTCAAACTCTTTCTCGATACGGAAGCGCTCGAACTGCTGCGGCGTCACGATCTGGCTCAAAATCTTCTCCATCGAGGCGTCCGTCAAGACTTCCTCTTTGTCGAGATCGTACAAATCTCCGGAAACGCGCAACACCGGCCGATGACCGACGATCAAGTGCAAGTCTGAGGCATTTTTTTCGGCGGCGGTGCCGAAGAGCGCTTGGGCAGTGAGCATATTACCTTCAGTATACACGAAAACGAAAAGAGCCGGGAGCCCGGCTCTACCATCCTTTCGTCTCGAGCGCTTTTCTGGCGGCTTCGATTTGCGCGTCTTGCTTGGAGGAACCCTTTCCCGTCGCGACGAGCTCGCTTCCGAGATAGACGCCGACTTCGAATTCCTTGGCGTGGTCCGGTCCGACTTCCGAGAGCACCTTATAGTTCGGCGTGACGCCCGCGGTTTCCTGAGCGGCTTCCTGAAAGCGGCTTTTCGGGTCGACGTAGAGCTTGTGTTCGAGGATGTGTTCGAGCTTCGAGAGCACGAAACGCTCAATGAAGGCGCTCACGACGTCCCAGCCGCGATCGAGATACATTGAACCGATCAAGGCCTCGATGGCATTGGCGAGAATGTACTGGCGCGCTTTCGAGCCGGCGTCTTTGGCTTCGCCGCGCGAGAGGTACAAGTACTCATCCATGCCGAGATCGTCCTGCGCGATCGCTGCGAGCGTGTTGGCGTTCACGAGCGACGCGCGCCAGTTCGTGAGCTCCCCTTCCGGGTTCTCATAGCGCTTGTACAGATATTCCGTCACGACGAGTTCGATGACGGCATCGCCGAGAAACTCCAAACGTTCATTGTGGCCGAGGTGAAAATCGGGGTGCTCGTTCAAATAGGAACGATGCACGAAAGCCTGAACAAGAAGGTCCTTGTTCACGAACTGCACGCCGATCTTCTCCTCGAATTTCGAGAAGTCTTTCATGTTGCGCTGGTGCGCCTTTCAGTCGCGGCACATGCCGGGGTCTCCGATTGCGGAGCACGGCCGGCAGGTATCGCGGCTGAAACGCTGATGAATGATTATGGTTCGTCCGGAGGGGAAGGCTTTTCCTTCTCTTCCTCTTCGTCCTCTTTCTTTTTCGGCTCCTGCTTGTCGACTTCCTTGATGCTGCCGGCGGCGATCATGTCTTTGAAGATCGCGCCGAGGACGCCGTTGACGAACTTGCCAGACGATTCGCCGCCGTAGGTTTTCGCAAGCTCGATCGCCTCGTTGATGGCGACCTTCGACGGAACGCTGTCCGAATACTTGAGTTCAAAAACGCCGATCCGAAGAATATTCCGATCGACGATCGTGATCTGCGCGAGCGGCCACGCAGGCGCGTACTTGGTGATGACGGCATCGATCTCCTTTTGATGCTTGAGCACGCCATCGACGAGTTCCTTGGAGAACCCTTTATCGTCGAGTCCGGGCGCAAACTCTTCCAAGTTGCGATCGGTCAGCGTGGTCATATCCTCGACCTTTCCATCATGAAAATCGCGTTCGTAAAGCGATTGCATGGCGACGGTCCGGGCGAGATGTCGGTTCGACATAAAAGGGCGGGCTAACGTTCTTCCTCCAAAGAAAGTTATTTCGAGGCTTTTGCCTTCGTCACCTGGCGACC
>JBPOIQ010000060.1:0-2524 GCA_052034355.1 Minisyncoccota bacterium | reverse complement strand
CATCAAAAAGTCGTTTCGAGATTATCGACTTGTGTTTGCCCTCGTGAATTTCACCAAGATAGCGAAAATGACCGTAATAAAACGGATTCGTCAGAATTCGTTTAATACGATTTTTATGAAACGGCTTCTTGCCAGTTGTTTTCTTGCCGTATAGTTGCCCAGCTTTGGTATGTATGCCGTTGGCATACAAAAAGTCGGCGATTTCATCTAATCGCTTGTCGCCTTTGGCGTATAGCTCAAATGCTTGTTTAACTATCGGGGCGGTTTTCTTATCTACTTTTGCGGTTTTTGTCCGCATGTCATTGTAATAGCCAATCGGCGCGACACCTGGCATCTCGCCTCGGCGGACTTTTTGTCGCAAACCTCGTTTGGTATTGACCGACAAATTGTCTACATACTGCTTGGACGAGTTAAACTCATTAGCCAACATATATTTGCCCTGTGGGGTGTTTTCAAACCAAAAGTGAGGAAATTTCAGATCAAGCAATATATTTTCATCGAGCATATAGATAATTTGTCCGCTATCTATTGAGTTTCGAGATAATCTGTCTGGCAACCACGACAAAATACCATTTGCTTCGCCAGATGAAATGCGACTAAGCATTTTATTGAGGATTGGTCGCCCTGGCTTTTTGGCGGTACGTTTCTCGATGAAAATATCTACAATTTCCAACTCATATTTAGCGGCGTACTCTTTTAGCTCGACAATCTGTGCCTCTACGGACAATACTTGTTTGTCTTCGACATCTGTCGATTTACGAACGTAAATAAAATACTTCATACTTCGCCCCCTTAAAAGCTCAAAAAGCCGCTTCGTTGGAATACAAATCAGACGAGTCTAACTTGTGCGAAACGGCTATTTGAGTGCTCAAATAGAAAAGACCGTCAAATGATTTGTATTCCACTTACTATTATACCATATGCGTAGCATGTCGGCTTTTGCCGACGACAAATCAAAAATCCGTGCATTTGTGCACGGCAATTCCTTCATTCCCCCCAAGAAAACATCTGGGTTTGGCTCCGCCAAAGCCTAGAAAAAATCGCCCCACAGGGCGACAATTTCCGTTTTAGTTCCGATTTGGTGGCGTTTTACGCCAAAGCTCGAACCTATTTCGAGCGAAGCTCGTAAGCTCAGCCCCGACGCCTGTGCCAGCAAAGCTGGCACGCGTCCAGCCAGAAAAACCGCCCCTTGAATCATTTTTGAATCCCCCCGCCGAATTTTTCTTTTTAGTTGAAAGGGTCGGATTTTCTGTCCGTACGCCCACTGCAAGCAGTGGAGGCGTCGGAGCTTCGCTCAGGCGGCAAAGCCGCCGTGCTACGCACCCACAACATCAACCCCACTGTAACTATCAAGATTTGACTTAAAGGCATAAGCATTTTATGGTTTGCATTATATGATATAATCAGTTTATGAAACTGAGAGAAATAAAAATTCGAGGGTACAAATCCATAGATGAGCTGGACTTTCCTGTAAAGAAATATGGTAATGGTGATAATGAAAGCTACACCACAATCTTAATCGGCAAGAACGAAACAGGTAAAAGCAACGTGCTTGATGCTATGGCAACACCAAAGCACAAAGAAAAAGTGTCTTTTGATAAGGTGCAGAACCAGCAAAAAGAACCAGATATAGTATCTGTATTCTTTGACTTTGATACCGAAGATGCTGACGACTATACGAGTGCCATTAAGCAAGCAATCACGATACCCGACGAACTGGCCGATGGGCTAAATATCACAAAAATATCAAAAGAAATATACCTACAAAGTAAGCTCGATGAATATGGTGTTGATGTTGAGTGTGAGATGAGCACAATATCAGTTAAAAAATATAGCTTCACCGAGGTAGCGGCTAAACCTGCCGTACCACCCAAGCCAGCACAAGAAGAAGCCACTATCATAAAGCTTAACAGTGAACTAACTGACGAAGAAAAAGAATCTTACACGCAACTCACAAGTGAAAAATTCAAAGATATAATTAAATCGGCATTATGGGACTTCGTGAACACGATAAATATTCCTGTCGATTACTGGACTTACCAAGAAAAATACCTTGTCGAAGGGAAAGTTAATCTCAAAACTTTTGCCGATGACCCAAATATCAACGTGCCCTTAAAAAACATGTTTTATTTAGCTGGCTACAAAAATCAATCCGAGATTAAGTCAAAGGTTGACGAGATTGAGAAGTCAGATAAAAAACGTAAAAAGTTGATGAAAGAAATCAACTCAACAACCACAAAATACCTAAATGATAAGTGGAAAGAACACGAAATAGATATTGAGGTAGAAATAGAAAGTAGCACACTAGAAATATCAGTGGCTGTTAAAGACAAAGCCGATGAAGATAGTTACTACGATATGGCTGATAGAAGTCAAGGATTCAAACAGTTCATCTCTCTATTGCTCAGCGTGTCTATTAGTAGTGTATCTGGCAATACCAAAGATCACCTGATACTGATAGATGAGCCCGAGGTTCACTTACATCCCTCTGGTGTTCGCTGGATGCTTAAAGAACTCATAGAAA
>JBPOIQ010000038.1:0-5115 GCA_052034355.1 Minisyncoccota bacterium | reverse complement strand
CCGGCGAAAGCCGCCTCGTGGTCTGGGCCAACAATCATGACGGCTGGGTTGACCCATCTGCGGTGTTGAATGTGTTGCGTATCACGCGAACGCTACACCTGATCCCGGTTCAGTCGACCGCCGGTTGTCGCATTCAAGCTTCTTTGTCCACTGATGGCCGGCGACGCGACCGCCACTCTTCGATGCGCAGCAGAGGATCTATCACGCCGCCTCGCTGCGATCGGTTTGCGAGAAGAGCCCGAGTCGGTGGCGGCGCGCTCACGCCGCACAGGCCCTGCGCCATCTATGCCGCTGCCGAAGCGCGTGACGCCCCCGCCGCGCCGCCTGCTCCTCCAGGCTGTGCACATCAGCGACATCCATGTAGGGGCGGGGAACGCGGCCTGGCGTCACGACCAGGCGCGTGTCGCAGCAGCGCTCGTCAACGATCTCCGCCGGGTCATCTGGGGGGCACTCCGGCCGCGTTTATTCATCACTGGCGACATCTCGTTCAGCGCCAGCGAACAGCAGTACGCGGACGCAGCACGACACATTCGCGAGATTGTCGCCGCGTGCGGCTCAGGAATGGGCGACGTCCGGATGGTGCCTGGGAACCACGACTGCGATCGCTCGCAGAGCGGGACCGTTCTTGCGCGCCTCTTGCACGAAGGGATTCGCCGCCGTCCCGACGCGCTCGATGACGTGGTGTCCGACATCGAGGCGAACTCGCATCTTGTGCGCAAGTTGAAGAACTTCCAGAGCTTCGTCGCCGGCATCGACGGCCATCCTCGCGATCTCGACTGGCGCGACGAACTCGGAGACGGGATCGCGTTGCTCGGTCTGGCAACGGTCCTCACTAGCGACAAGGATGATGCCGCTGGCTCGACGCGAGACGGAGGAAATCTGGTGGTGGGGCGCGCGCAACTCGCTCGCCTCGTTCCGCCAGGAAGCCGAGACCAGCTGCGGATCCTGCTGTCTCACCATCCCTTGGAATGGCTTCCGCGGTCATCGCAGGAGTGGGTCACCGAAGCAACGGCGACAGCCCCTTGCCTTCAGCTCTGCGGGCATGTTCACACGATGGAGGGACTCGTGCGTCGGCCGATCGGCGTTCATATTCCCCGGATCGTGCTCAACGCCGGCGCGGCCCATCAGGGGCTGAACGAGCCAGGCTCTCACACCTACTGTCGCCTTCAAGTGGTCATGGAACACGACGGCTCGCTCTCCATCGGATGGTCGCCGCGCATCTACCAACCGTTTCTCGGCGTGTTCCATTGCGATGCGTCGCGGCATCCCGACATGGACAAGACGGGTTTTGTCTGGGAGCGCCTGCCCGGCCCGGTGTATTGAGCAGGTAGCGGCCCGAGGGCCTCGCTGGTCGCCGACTCGCTGCATCGTGTCCTCTGCTGCGCCTCCGCGCGAAGCCAGGTGGAGCGCCTCGGCTCGTCGGCACGCCTGTTCTCCGTCGCTATCTTGAACTGGCGGTGGCCGACCTGAGATGATACAAGACAATCACGTCCACGTATGCGAACCGAGGTCTACCTGAACAACCTGTCCGTTCGGCATGAGGTGCCGTCGAGTCACCCCGAGCGTGCCGAACGCCTCGCAAGAATCGTCGAGGCCCTCAAGCCGCTGCCGTCCTCGGCTCGATTTGTCGTGTCAGACCGCGCAGCGACGGTGGAAGAGATCGTTCGCGTTCACGAGACGACGTACGTCGAGCAGCTGCTCCGTGCTCGCGGTCACTCCTTCGTGTTCGACGAAGAGACAGTTGGCGGCTCGGCGTCCGTCGACGCCGCGCTCGCCGCTGTCGGGACGTGTCTCGATATGGTAGATGCGCTCGCGGCCGGACGCGCGGAGGCTGGCTTCGCGCTCGTCCGACCGCCGGGGCACCACGCCATGCCCGGCCGGGCGATGGGCTACTGCCTGCTCAACAACGTCGCGGTGGCGGCCGCGCACGCGCGCGCTACCGGTCTCGAACGCGTCGCGATCATCGACTGGGACGCGCACCTCGGCAACGGGACGCAGGCGATCTTCGCGGAAGACCCGTCCGTTCTCGTGATCGACTTGCACCAGGAGAATCTGTTCCCTGCCGGCGGGCGTGTCGGCGAGATCGGCCTTGGCGCAGGGCGTGGCACGACCGTCAACGTGCCGTTGCCGTCTGGATCGACCGCGGAAGACTACCTCGCCGTGCTCGAGCAGATCGTCGAGCCTCTTGTTGCCTGGCACCGACCAGGACTCGTGCTCGTGTCGTGCGGCTTCGACGCTGCATTCGGAGATCCCGAAGCCGGCATGGACGTCGCTCCCAATCGATTTGCGGACTTCGCCATGTTCGCGGCGAAGCTCGCAACACGGTGCGCAGCGGGCCGAGTCGGCTTCGTGCTCGAAGGTGGATACGCGCTCGAAAGTCTCGGCACCTGCGCCCGTGGCGTTGTCGAAGGTCTCTCGGCCTATCCTCGTCCAGACAGTTCGGAGGTCGACGCGGAGGCATCGCCGCTCGTTGCCGACATCATCGACCAGGTCCGTCACGTCATCGCCGCCGCTCTCCCAGAGGTCTTTCCCGCGAGGCAAGCCTCGTGACGACGGACGCACACGACCCGCTCGCGGGTGTTCCGGACTGGACTGACGGAACCGCGGCAGAGCGGTGGCTCGCCCAGAGCCTTCGCGCGGTGGCAGCCCTGCCGTCGATCACGACGGACGACGCATTCGCCTCGACGGCCGGTTCGACTCTCGGGCTTCCAGGTCCTCCAGGGGCGATCGGTCGCCTCGGCGAGGAACGGTGGCGGCGCTTTGCTCTCGCCACTTTCGCGGCCGACCTGGCTTGCTATCTCACGGCGGAGGATCGCGTCGGGTTCGACCGACTGCTCTACGTTCTTGACGGCTTTCCCGATGGGTTTCGCGTTTGGTGGCGTCAGCACCAAGGAGCCTGGCTGCCCGTCGGCTACGCAGCCTGGTACCCAATCTCGTCCGGCAGTTTGGGACGGCTCGAGCGCGGTGACCCAACGCTCGCGGAACGGTTGATCCCGCCGGTGCGGGGTGCGCCGGCGGGTGCGCCGGTCTACATCTTCAACTACAGCGTCGACGCCTCCTCCAGGCGATCGGCGCTTTCGAGGGCACTCCTCTCGACGCTGGCGGCTGAACTCGCCGCGGCTCGGCCGGCGGCACTCGCGGCGATCACGGTGTCTCCCGACGGGATCCGCGTCGCCGAGCGATTCACGATGACCCAGCGTGCGACGCTCGTCGCGGGCGACCTCACCGAGTGGGTCTACATCGCGCGCCGGGACTCATAGCTCATCCCAGGCGAAAGGAAGCACGTCGCGAATCACGCGGGCGCCGGTCAGTACCATGACCAGGCGGTCGACGCCAAGGGCCATGCCCGCGCCGGGCGGGAGCCCTTCTGCAAGAGCGACGAGGTACCGCTCGTCGAGATCGACGGTCTCCTTGCCGGCGGCGCGGCGCTTCGCCGACTCGCGCGCGAAGGTCTCGCGCTGAAGCGCGGGGTCGCGCAACGACGGAAAGCCGTCGGCGATCTCGATGCCCGCGATGTAGAGTTCGCTCCGCTCGGCAAGCCACGGGGCACCCGGCAGGAGTCCTGCCGACGAGGTCATGAAGGCCGGCCAGTCTCGCAGAAACGTCGGCGTGCCCCAGCCAAGGAATGGCTGAAGTTCGACGAGCAGGTAGGAGACGAACGTAAGCGCGCTCTCGTCGGCGCCTTCCGGCGACGTGAGGCCCGCACGGGCGCAGCCGGCTCGCATCGACTCGAGCGAGAAGTCCGGATCGAAGTCGACGTGCAGGTAGCGCGCGAAGGCGTCTCGCACCGAGAGCCGTTCCCACGGCGCGCCGATGTCGATGCGTACTCCGTCCCGCTCGATGACCGTCGAGCCAGGCACGATGCGCCGAAGGGCGCTTCGCACGAAGCGTTCCGCGTCATCCTCGATTGCGGAGAGCGTCTCGAATGCCCGAGCCCACTCGAGCAT
Organism: Minisyncoccota bacterium; assembly: GCA_052034355.1. Classification (GTDB taxonomy): domain Bacteria; phylum Patescibacteriota; class Patescibacteriia; order SG8-24; family DYFX01; genus DYFX01. The sequence goes on along the minus strand of JBPOIQ010000038.1, from coordinate 1,168 downwards.
CGTGAACTCCGGGTTGTGGTGCGCGCCGACCTCGCCGCGCCGGAAGTTCTGCGTGAGGGTGAAGACCCGGTCGAATCCGCCGGCGATCATGCGCTTCAACTGGTACTCGGTCGACGTGACAAGGTAGCGGCCGTCGCCGACCGCGAACGAGTCGATGTGCAGGTCGGGGCAACCGCCCCGCGCGAGGAGCGGTGTTTCGACTTCGAGGAAGCCCTCACCATAGAGGTCCTCCCGGATCGCGCGCAGGATCTCCTGCCGCCGGCGCAGCCGCTCCATCCGCGTGACCGGCTCGCCGAGCCGACGCCAGCGGAAGACGTCGCCGTCAGCGTCGATCGCGACTGGGGCCGAGTCAGCCACGAGATCGACCTCGGCGGCACCGTCCGGCAGAACCCGCGCATGCACGAACGCTCCCCGCGTCACATTCGTGCCGTTGCGAGGGTGAAGGACGTGAATCCTGTCCTCGACGAGGAGAACGAGTTCGTCACCCTGGGCGCTTGTTCGGACGTCGACGACGCGGCCGGTCAACTGCATATGTAGGGCACGGTACGTGAGCGGACGGGATCTGCCAAGCCCGCGCTCACCGACCGACGCGCCTCCGGTTCAGGCCGAGAAGCGACCACGGCGACTCGACTACGGCACCGGCTCATGTGGCGGCGCGTCCACCGCCCTGTCGAAGCGCAGGTCGGCGCTACCTTCGCCGGTGCCGATCCGCCGTGTCCGCGCCAACCAGATGTGCGTCGAGCCGTCGGCGCCGCGGGCGCGGCGATGCGCTCGGCGTACATGGGTGCCCTCGCGCGGCACCTGCTCCTCGCGGATGCGCAGCGGCGCAGTCCCTGCGGCCGCGAGGATGCGTCCCTCCGGCGACGGCGCGGTGCTCATGAGTTCCGCGCGGTTGCCGCATGACTCACCCCGCCGGTGTGGCCAAGCCGCGGCCAAGGTCGTCGCGGGTCTTGGCCGGGGCTTGCACGACGAACGAGATCGGCGCTTCCTCTTCGCATGACGAAGGCCGGGAAGACCGCCACCCTCCCCGAGACCGCGCTGCCCGTGGCACTCGACGGCCCGGACCTCGTGACCGCGCTGCGCATCTTCGGCGCGTCGGGCGAGTTCCCACTCCTCGCGCGGCAGGGCACGTTCACGCTCGGTTCCTCGCCGAGCTGCGACGTCGCCA
>JBPOIQ010000083.1:0-6602 GCA_052034355.1 Minisyncoccota bacterium | reverse complement strand
GGACGCGCGCGCATAGGCGACGGTCGTTCCTGAAAATGCGAACGGCAACGTGACGTTCAGATACCAGCCTTTGAACGTCGTAATCTTGTTGTTTGAGAGATCCGACTCCATCTTGAGGCGCAAGGCGACAAACGAAACGTGCTCATCAAACGTGCCTGTCAGATGTTCGTTCACGAACGTGAAATCGGTATACGACGGCGTGATGGGTGCTGCGAGCGGCAACGGCATGTGCTCAGAAAAACCTGAACCGACGCGGCAGCCGAAACGTGCGGCAAGGGCGCCGATCACGATCGCGTTGTTGGGATCCTCCTCGCTCAGACGTTTTTTCGTCGCGTATTTCAACAAGGAAGTCGCCGCAATTATCCATCCGAACACGGATAACAAAAAAACAGCTTCACCTTCCTGATCCGAGGATTTGAAGAAGGCGTTCAACACGAAAAACACCAGTGTACACAGCACAAAGAGCGCGCCGGCTGTGAAACGGCGACGTGCGCGGGCGGCAGAAACATCCAAATTGAACCTGATGCCGGAGATGAGTTTCGGCTTGATCTCCCGTTCGAACAGTTCGCCAAAACCGCGTTCGTCGGGCGTGCGTTCATCGAAGCGCGCTTCTTCGTAGGCGCGTCGGATACCTTCTTCGCTCACAGGCTGTGCCATAGTCCTTACACTATACACCCGTCGGCTGCGTCACCTTCACATTCCCCATGCCGACCTGTTTTTCGATGGCCGCGATCGCGTCTACTGAAGGATCGACGAGGAACGACGTTTCGACGCGCTGGTAGCCGCCTTCGGCGCGGACGTCGAGCGCGACCAATGTTTTGCCGGGATACTTGGCGAGCGTGGCTTTGAGGGCGGCGACGGCCGAGGGCGGCATCTTGGACGGCAGCACGATGCGCACTTCCCCGCTCCCCGCTTTGGGACGCGGACGTTGCATGGCAAGCATCATGTCGGAGCTAACCGTCTCTCCGTTGAAGTGCGCCTTGTAGACAGGGATCGTCTCATTGTTCAGCGTCCAGCCGCGGTCGGCGAGAATTTTGAATTCGTCGTCCTTGCGCGAGACACGTCCCGTCACAGCCAGGTTCGCGCCCTCGATCCAGACGGCGCCGTTCTCCTTGAAGACGCTCGGGAACACCAAACACTCGACGGTACCGCTCGGATCGGTGATCGTCGCGAAGAGCATCGGCTCGCCCGATTTTTTGGTGACGATCTGCTTGACCGCCGTGACAGTGCCGCCGACGCGCACCGGCGACTTTTCCGGCAACAGCAACGCTTTCGAAATCGGCATGAGCAACTCGCCGAATTCCTTGGCGGTTTCCTCGAACGGATGCGCGCTGACGTACAGGCCGAGCAGCTCCTTTTCCCAATCGAGTCGCTTGCGCTGCGTGGCGGGCGGCACGCTGCGAAGACCGAGCGTCGGCACGAGCTCGGTTCCGGCCGGCACAACGAACGCGAAGAGGTTCGACTGGCCGTTGTCGCGCTCCTTGAGGAGATTCTTGTTGTAGGTCGTGAGAACGTCCGAATTCTCGACAATCTGATTGCGTTCGCCGAGCACGTCGAGAGCGCCCGACTTGGCCAAGGCTTCGAGCGACTTCTTGTTGAAGGCCTTGCCGGGAATGCGTCCGGCGAAATCAGCGAGATCCTTGAACGCTCCCTTGGCTTTGCGTTCGTCGATGATGGCATTCACCGTATCGATGCCGAGACCTTTGATGACGCCGAGACCGAAGCGGATCGTGCGGTCGTCGATGTACGTGAAATCGGCTTCGGAGCTGTTCACGTCCGGAGGCAAAACATTGATGCCGAGCGCGTTGCATTCCTTAACCGCCAGTGCGATCGTGTCGAGATCGCCCGATTCGGCCGTCATGAGGGCCGTCATATATTCGGCTGGGAAGTTGGCCTTCATGTAGGCCGTCTGGTACGCGACGATGCCGTACGACGCGGCGTGCGCCTTGTTGAAACCGTAGGCCGCAAACGGCTTGATGAGTTCCCAGAGCTCCTCGGTTTTCGCTTTGGTCATGCCGTGTGCGACACAACCTTCCTTGAACTTGATTTCCTGCTTGGCCATTTCCTCGGGAATTTTTTTACCCATGGCCTTGCGGAACTTGTCGGCTTCGAGCCAGTCGTAGCCTGCCAAGTTAATGGCGGTCATGAGCACGTCGTCCTGATAGACGAGCATACCGTACGACATGCCCAAATATTCCTTCATCCGCGGATCGAGATACGAAATGAGCTTCGGGTTCTGCTTGCGCTTGATGAACTCCGGAATAATATCGATCGGGCCCGGGCGATAGAGCGCGACCATAGCCATGATGTCCTCGATGACCGTGGGCTTGAGCTGCATCAGATACTTGGTCATACCGTCGCCGTTCAACTGGAAGAGGCCCATCGTTTTTCCGGCGGCGAGCATGTCGAACGTTTTTTTGTCCTTCAAATCCATGTGCACCAAATCGACCTCGACGCCCTTCGTGCGCTTGGCGAGGCCGATCGCGTATTCCAAAATCGAGAGGTTGCGGATACCGAGGAAGTCCATCTTGAGCACGCCGGCGTCTTCGACCGCGTGCATTTCGTATTGCGTGATGATGGCTTCGCCGCCCGCTTCGCGCTGCAGCGGCGTGTATTCGACGAGCGGCTTGTCGGAGATGACGACGCCGGCGGCGTGCACCGAGCAGTGCCGCGCGTTGCCTTCGATCTGCTTGGCCAAATCAACGAGACGCTTCACTTCCGGCTCGTTGTCATAGCGGCGCTTGAAGTCGGGCGTCTCGGCGAGGGCGCGGTCGATTGTCATGGCGAAACCTTGCTGGCCGAACGGGATCGTTTTGGCGATTTGGTCGCAGAACGCCACCGGGTAGCCCAGAGCGCGGCCGACGTCACGCATCGAAGCGCGAGCGGCCATCGTTCCAAACGTACAAATTTGCGCCACGTGATCAGCGCCGTACTTCCCTTTCACGTATTCCAACACCTCGCCGCGGCGGTGATCGGCGAAGTCCATATCGATATCCGGCGCGGACGGGCGCTGTGGGTTCAAGAAGCGCTCGAACGGCAGGTTGTAGTCGAGCGGATTGACCGTGACGATACCGATCGCATAGGCCATGAGCGAACCGGCAGCCGAACCACGCGTGGTCAGCACGATACCTTGGCTGCGCGCCCACGAGCCGTAGTCGGCCACGACCAGGAAGTAGGTGGCGTAGCCCTTCTTTTCGACGATATCGATTTCGTAGTTCAAGCGGTCGATCTCGCGCTGTTCGAGCGGACGCTTGAGAAGCACGGGCAGACGCTCGAAAGAAATTTTTCTCAAGTATTCGATCGGTGTCAGACCGTCCGGAATCTCGTAGATCGGGAAGTTCCACTTGCCGAGCTCGAGCTTCACGTCGCAGCGTTCGACAATGCGGGCGTTGTTCTCGAGCGCTTCGGGAATATCCTTGAACGCTTCTTCGATTTCGTCCGGCGACGACATCGAAAGATCGTTGTCGGCCGTGACCGTGCGCTCGCGGTCTTCAAGCGTGCGGTTGTCTTTGATGCACAAAAGGAGCGAGCGTGCCTCGGCTTGTTCCGGTTTCAAATAATAGACGTTCCGCGACGCCACGACACCGATGCCGAGCTCTTTACCGAGCGCAACAAACGCGTCGTTGGTTTCCTTCTGCGTCGGGCTGTCGGGCTGGTGGACGAGTTCAAAAAAGAAATTGTCCGCGCCCAAAATGTCGCGGTACTCGGTCGCCCGCTCGCGCGCTTTTTCGGTATCGCCGTCGGCGAGCCATTTGCCGATATCGCTGCGCGGCCCGGCGAGCGCGATCAGGCCTTTTCCGTATTGGCGAAGCAAATTGCGATCGATGCGCGGACGATAGTAGAAACCGTCCAAGTACGCGACCGAGGCGAGCTTCATCAAGTTCTTGTAGCCTTCCATCGTCTCGGCAAGCAGCACGAGACGAGAGTTCTTGTCGTCGATACGATGGCGCTTCAGGTCGATCGTCTCGACCGCCACGAAGGCATCGTAGCCGATGATCGGCTTGATCTCCGCCTTGTTGCACTCCTGCACGAATTCGATCACCCCGAACATGTTCCCGTTATCCGTCAGCCCCACCGCCGTCGCCCCCTGCGCCTTGGCAAACTTAACCAGCTTATCCACCTGAGGCAGGGCCTCGAGGAGGGAATAATGGCTATGACAATGGAGGTGGGTGAATTTGGCGGGCATATATTCATGCAACGGACTCACATACGATGCCTATACATCTTATAAAATGTCCGAATTCCAAACAGAAGGAGTGTCCAAAAAAACGTAAAGAGATATGGATTGATCACCTGCGTCGTGTAAAGACTCCAATACAACGACCCTAGTTCACCGAGTTGTGATGTCTCAAAAAGAAGAACGACGAGCGGCAGCGTCCAAGCCCACACAAATATGAACGGTAATTCGATAATTTTCCCAAAAAAAGCCTCTTGTTTCGTGCACGGCTGAATCCAGCTGCGCCCCATGCACGCATAACCTTCTTCAGCCGATCTCGGACCTTTCCCATCGAATTGTTCGGGGTATGGGTATGGTTTTAACGTTGTTATGCTCCATATTTGTCGACTCGTAGTCAAAACAAACCATGCCGCAATCACAATCCCAAACAATTTGAAGACAGAATAGTCTCTCTGTTTACTCAAAATTCTCTTTTCGTTTTCCGGATGAAATCCCATAAGTTGCATTGATCTTACTCGCTTTAAGGCGAACACGTAAACCCAATTCGTACAAGGGTTTGGGTGGCGGTACCGGACTCCGGATCAATCCCGGGGTGGCAGGTAAAAAAGCACACAAAAACTCCCCTTTCGGGGAGTTCCTGTTGCCCTGGCGAGATACCAGATGCGAGCATTGACTGGGGTTACTGTACCTAAAACGCTCATTTTCTGTCAAACCCGGGTGGTGGAGAGGACGGAGGTCGAACCCGCAAGGCAAGGTGTCAATGCTCGCTTAGTACCATCACCCCTCCCCACCTGTTGGTGGTCCTAACAAAAGCATCTCTTTTCACGCAAGAGGTGCGATAGTATCCGTGCCTGGCACCAAAGGTTATTCGGTAAAATACTCCGCGACGTGATCGGCTTCGACGATGTTCATTTCGGGAAACATGCTGCGAAGCTCCGGCAGCATGGAATGATACTTTGGATGAATAATGACAGCTCCTATATTCGCTTTCCACCCGTTTTTAGTAAGGTGGGATGTTCTTTCCCCCTCTCCATCTCTATCAACGACCATCAAACTTTCGTCGCGCTTGGAGACGATCAAAAAATCACCCCTAACATAGGCGCTGAGTGGCCCCGGAACAAGCGGGCCCGCCCAACCCTTGATGGTTTTATTGGCCATGATATTTAGCGCAATGGCCAGACCGCCAACGGAACCCTCACCCTTAATGATGCCGTGACCCTTATAGCGACTAAGGGTTTCCGATGGAATTGAATTGAGACATCCAATTAATCCCCTGCCAAAAGGATCCTTTTCAAGGGCTAAGCGATGAATTTCCTCGAAGTATTTATTGGAAAGCTCTTTAGCAAGTTCTAATGACTCCGCGAATTCGATACCCTTTTGTTCACCAGAGTTTTCGGTTTGCTGGTCCGGATTCGGAGGTTGATACCTTTCTTTCATACAAACCTGATTAAAAATTCGATTATCCGTGCCTGGCACCAAAGGGACAGGTTGACGTTATGAGCGTACACAAAAACTCCCCTTTCGGGGAGTTCCTGTTGCCCTGGCGTGATACCTGTAAGCAAGCGTTGATATGCTTATCGTAGTCGGAGACGCATCTATTTGTCAATCCCCGTGGTGGAGAGGACGGGGGTCGAACCCGTAAGGCAAGATATCAACGCTTGCTTAGTACCATCACCCCTCCCCACCTGCTAGAGGTCCTAACAAAAGCACCTCTTTTCACGCGAGAGGTGCGAGCACCTTCTTCTTGAAATCTACTACCTTGTCGTCTTTGTCGATCTTGATCCCCTCTTTTTTATACAACGCAAGGCGTTCCACCCGCCGCTTCGGATCAATCCAAATCCTCCCATCCGCATACACGATGCGGTGATACGGAATCTTCTTCACCCCGCGCTGTTCGGCCTTCCACAAAATCGAGGTGATGCTTTGCGAGGCCATCGCTCCCCCGCCGGCGGCGCGGGCGAGGCGGCCGTAGGTCGTGACCCGGCCTTTCGGGATCGAAAGGGCGAGCTCGACGACGCGTTCGCTGAAGAAGTTTCGCTTTTTCACAACTCACCAAAGTGAGCCGAACTTATTTTTTTGGAGCGAATTCCACGGTCCATTCAATACCGTACTTGTCCCTGAACATGGCAAAGGAGCCGCCCCAAGGACTTTCCGCGAGCGGCATTTCAACTGTTCCACCCGCCGAGAGCCCGCCAAAAATCCGAGCGGCTTCTTCCTGGCTTTCTGCCATGACGGCGATCTTCGAGCGGTTTTCGTTCTCGTTCACGCGCCCCATGCTTTCCGGAACGTCGTTTGCGATCAAGACATTGCCGCCGATCGGCAGCATAATGCGCATGATTTTATTTGCCTCGTGTTCAGGTACCTGGAACTCCGGGCTGGCGAGGTCCTTGAAACGCGTAATGCCGGAGAATTCCCCGCCAAAGAC
>JBPOIQ010000003.1:0-9907 GCA_052034355.1 Minisyncoccota bacterium | reverse complement strand
CAGTTCATTCCGATGGCCTTCACGGCGGCGCTCTATCCCGCCATGAGCCGTGCGTACGCGGAGGATAAGACGCAGCTTGGTGATCTGCTCCACAAGGCGCTTTGGTCGCTCTCGATCATCGTCGCGCCGCTCGTGGCCGGTATCGTGGCGCTTGGTCCCGAGATCGTGCATATGGTCTACGGCGCGGATTACGCTTCGTCCATTCTGCCGCTTCAGATTTTGGTGTTTACGCTGATCTTCGTCTTCCTCGATTTCCCGATCGGTTCTCTCTTGAACGGTTCCGATCGCCAAGCGACGCAGACGAAGCTTATGGGCGTCGCGACCTGTATTTCGGTGGCGCTGAATGTCGCTCTGATTCCGGTGTACGGCGTGATCGGTGTCGCTATCGCTTCGCTCGTCAGCCACTCCGTGTTGTTTTTCGGTGGGCTTTGGATGATCGGAAGATTTCTCGATTGGCCTGCTGGACCTTTCCTGTGGCGAGCGGCGCGCATTGCCGCCGCCGCGGCTTCTATGGGTTATATCGTGGCGTTCGCGAAAGGCTTTTTGCCGCTTGTAGCTTCGATTGCGCTGGGTGGCCTGTCGTACGTCGCGTGTTCGTTCCTCTTCCGCACGGTCACGCCTTCCGACGTGCGCGATCTCTTCGGCCGCGTTTTGAAGCGCGCGGTATGAAGACACTCCTCGTCACCTACGAATATCCGCCCGATCACGGCGGCATCGCCAGCTACCTTGGCGGCTTGTTTGGCGCGATGGAGGATGTCACGGTTTTGAAACTCACGCAGCCGAACGCGCCGCTCGCCTGGCTTTTGGATCTTCCGAAGATTTTCCGCGCCGCGCGGCGGGCGGATGTTGTCGTCGTGTCGCATCTCTTGCCGCTCGGTACGTCAGCGATGCTTCTCGGCAAACCGTACGCCGTCATTGTTCATGGCCTCGATCTGCGTCTCGCACGTCGCAAAAAAACGTTGGCATCGCGCGTTCTGAAAAAGGCGAAGCTTGTCGTCGCCAACAGCCTCTCGACCGCCAAGGCGCTTCCAGAGTTCGGCGTCAAAACCGAAAACGCGCTCGTGTTGACGCCCGCGATCGATGCTTCGTGGGACACCTACGCTTCGAAATCGCAGACGAAAGGATTGCAAAAAACAGTTTTGTCCGTCGGTCGTTTCGTGCCGCGCAAAGGTTTTGACCGATTGATCCGCATGTTGCCGAAGCTCCGTGAAGCCTGCGGCGACGTGATGTTGCTACTTGCCGGTTCCGGACAGGAAGAGGGGAGATTGCGAGCGGAGGCCGAGAAGCTGGGCGTGGCATCACACGTGAAGTTCGTCATCGCTCCCGATCAAGCGACATTGGCCGCGCAGTATTGGGTGTGCGACGCTTTTGCCCTCCCGGTGCGCGAGTCGAAAGACGACGTGGAAGGCTTCGGGATCGTCTTCCTCGAGGCTGCGCTCTTCGGCAAGCCGATTGTCGCCATGCGCACCGGAGGCACGCCTGAAGCCGTTTCTGACGGCGTGACGGGGCTTTTAGCCGACCCTTTGTCGGAGCAGGATTTTTTGGATAAGCTGATCCGTGTTTTGAACGATCCGGAAGAGGCCGAGAGGCTCGGCTTGGCCGGGCGCGAGCGCGTACTCCGCGATTTTCAATGGAAGGACCGCGCTGAATTGCTGAAGAAGAAGCTTTCATGAAAACGATCTCCGTCATCATTCCGTGCTACAACCATGCCGCGACGATCGGGCGCTGTTTGGAAAGTATTTTCGCGCAGACGATCGCGCCTTTTGAGGTGATCGTCGTCGACGACGGATCGACCGACGCGCTTGATGCCGCGCTCGCGTCGTTTCTCGGGAAGATAAAGTTGGTACGGCAGGCGAATAGCGGCGGCCCCGCGGCAAGGAACCGCGGTTTTCGGGAATCGACCGGAGATCTCGTGATGTTCTGCGACGCCGACGCTTTTCTCCGCCCGGATGCCCTCGAGAAACTGGAGTTCGCGCTGGAATCCGAGCCGGAAGCGGCGTATGCGTACGCCTCTTTCAGATTCGGGTGGAAAAAATTTCCGCTCGGACCGTTCGATCCGGAGCGGCTCAAAAAGCACAATTACATCCACACGGGTTCTCTGATTCGGCGCGAGAAATTCCCGGGCTTCGACGAGACGCTCAAACGCTTCCAGGATTGGGATCTTTGGCTTACGATGCTTGAAAGGGGAGACGCGGGCGTCTGGGTTCCCGAGCTCCTGGTCCACGTGCACGTTTCTTCGAAGCGCGGCGGCATCTCGAATTGGCTGCCGAAGCTCATGTACCGTCTTCCGTGGAATCTGCTCGGGTGGAAACCGAAGCGTGTGGCCGAGTATGAGGCTGCCGCCGCCATCATTCGAAAAAAACATCGACTCGCATGAGCCGTGCTCCCGACCTCTCGATCATCACCGTCAATTGGAAAGTCGCCGATCTTGTCGGCGAATTGTTGGGTTCGATTGATGCGAATAAAGAGAACTTGGCACTCGAAATTTTCGTCGTGGATAACGATTCCAAGGACGATATTGAACGCGTCGTGGCGGCTTTTAGGAACCGTTCCGGTATCCCGATCACGCTCATCAAAAACGAAAAAAACCTCGGATTCGCGGCCGCAAACAACATCGCGATTCGCCGCGCTGCCGGGCGCCATGTGGCGCTTCTGAACCCCGATACCCGCGCAACAAAGGGTGCTCTGGGCAAGATGATTGTTTGGATGGACGAACACCCTGGCGTCGGCGTGGTCGGGACGAAGCTTTTGAATCCCGATGGAACGGTTCAAGAATCCGTGCGACGTTTCCCGGGTCTTCTGGATCAAACGCTGATTCTACTCAAGCTCCAGCATCTCTGGCCGAGCGCGCCGCCGTTCAAAAAATACTTGATGAGCGGTTTCGACTTTTCAAAAGAGCAGGACGTCGATCAGGTCATGGGCGCGGCTTTTTTTGTGCGTCGCGAGACGTTTAAAAAACTCGGACTGCTCGACGAAGCTTTTTTCATCTGGTTCGAGGAAGTCGATTTTTGCAAGCGCGTAAAAGACGCGGGGCTTCGCGTGATCTATACACCCGTCGCCTCGTTCATTCATCATCGCGGTGCGAGCTTTGCTCAGGCAATGTCGTTCAAGAAGCAAAAATACTTCGTGAACAGCATGCGGATCTATTTCGCCAAGCACCACGGGGTATGGACGACGCCGCTTTTGGCGCTGCCGATGTGCTTCGGTCTTCTGACAGCCGCTCTCTTTTCCCTATGGACGACCGTCTTTCCCAAGCGCTGACGCGGCGCCTGCCGCTACTCGTTTTTGTTCTGTGCGCGGCGCTCGAAGCGCTTTCGTATTGGGGTTGGCACGCGCCGGAGATTCGCGTTTCCGTCCTGGCGATGCTCGTGATCGGCGCGGTTGTATTGGCTTTCCTCGATCTGCGCTGGCTCTTCGCGCTTGTGCTCGTTGAAATGGTGATCGGCAGCCATGGGCGGCTCTTTTTCGGAGAGGTGGGAGGGTTTTCGCTGTCGCTCCGCATGGCGCTCTTTGCGGTGTTGACGCTGGGCTGGGCGGCGCATGCGGCCCGCGGTTGCGCGCGCATCCTGCACTTCCGCCACGCGCATGTGACGGCGCCTCTGCTTCTCCTGATTATCGCGATCACGTTCTCCGCCCTGCGCGGCTTGTCGAAGGGCTCCTCGTTAGGAGAAATTTTCAACGACGCCAACGGCTACGCCTTCATGCTGCTCATTCCGATCGGACTCGACCTTTTCGCCGACCGCCAAGCGTTCGCATGGCTCTTGCGCGCGCTCTCCGGCGCCGTCGCCTGGCTGTGCGTGAAAAGCCTGATGCTCCTGTATCTTTTTTCGCACGCGTTTGACGGCGCGCTTCTGCTTGATGTTCTTAAATGGCAGCGCAAATTCGGCCTGACGGAAATCACGCATCTTGCCGGAGGCGCGGTGCGCGTCTTCGCTTCGTCCGACGTTTTGCTGCTCCCCGCGCTTTTCTTGGGCGCGCTCCTGGCCTGGGAATATCGCAAACGTTCGGCGCTCCTTTGGACAGCGCTTGTGGCGGCGGCGTTCCTGCTCTCGATGTCGCGCAGTTTCTGGCTGGGCGCGCTCGTGGCGGCAGCGTTTATGTTGCCGGTCTTCGTGCGTTTTGAAATCGTCCCGCTCGCGAAGCTTGGACACCTTTTCAAGGTCTCGGTTTTTGCGCTCTTGCTGGGCATGCTTGCGCTTGGCGCGGTGACCTTCTTCCCGCTGCCCAAGACCGTGCAAAATGCCGATGCGTGGAGCGCGTATGGCGGACGCGTCTTGAACGCATCTGACGCCGCGGTTTCAAGCCGGTGGAACATGATCGGTCCGCTTCATGACGGCATTTCTGCCGCGCCGATTCTCGGAAGCGGATTCGGCGCCCAGATCACGTATCAATCGGACGATCCGCGCATGCACGACTTGTATCCCGGCGGCAAAGTCACGACGTCCGGTATCGAGTGGCAGTACCTTGAGATTTGGCTCAAGATGGGCGTCCTCGGGCTCGTAGCCGTGTGTTGGCTGTGGTGGCGCACCGGGCTCTTTTTCTGGAAAACACTCGAGACGGCCCAAGGATCGGACCGTCTCGTCGCTGCCGGACTCATGTTGTCTTTCCTGGCGTTCATCGTCGCCAATATCTTCACGCCGTATCTCAATCATCCGCTCGGCTGGGGGTTCCTGACGATCGTGATCGTCGGTTTGCACGCGGCACAGGAGCACGAATTGCCCGGGCACCACGGGCGTCCTAGGCCAGTACCGATCCGATGATGTCCGGGTAGCCGTTTAAGAACGCCTTGGCGTCCATTTCTTTTTTTCCTTCGAGTTGAACGGTTTTCAAAAGCAGGGAACCGGAGCCGCAGTTCACGCCGAAGGAGCCGTCGGCAAGCTTGCAGGTGACGGACGCGTTTCCGGCCGCGTCGCATGGCGCCGTCGGGTGCAGGATCGTCGCCGCTTTGATCGTCAGTTTTTGTTTCTTGTCTCCGCGCGTCCAAAAAGTGAAGGCTTCGGGCCAAGGTTGCATGGCGCGGACGAAACGCTCGATCTCGGTTGCGGATTTCGACCAATCGATATGACCATCTTCGCGGGTCAGAATGCCGCTGTAACTGGCTTTGGCGTTGTCCTGAGCTTGCGGTGCCAGGGTGCCGGCGAAATAGGCCTTGAGCGTCGGTACGATCATGTCCGCTCCCAAATGCGAAAGTTTGTGGGTCAGGGTGGCGGTCGTATCTTCCTCCGAAATATCCAGGCGCGCGTAGTCCAAAATCGGCCCTTCGTCCATTTTCTCGTTCATGATCATGACCGTCACGCCCGTCTCCTCGTCGCCCGCCCTGATGGCGGCTGAAATGGGCGAGGCGCCGCGGTAAGCCGGCAAGAGCGAGGCGTGCACGTTGATGCCGCCGAAACGCGGCAAGTCCAAGAGTTTTTTCGGCAATATTTTTCCGTACGAGACGACGACATACGCATCCGCGCCGAGCGATTCGAAATGCGAGAGTGCTTCGTGATCGCGCACGGACTCCGGTTGGACGACGGTGAGTCCGAGCGCAAGTGCCGCGCGTTTGACGGCGGGTGCGGTCAAAACGTGCTTGCGGCCAACGGGGCGGTCGGGTTGCGTCACGACTTGAAGAATCGAAAAACCTCCATCGGTTTGGAGGCGTTCAAGAACAGGAACCGCAAAATCCGATGTGCCGAAGAAAACGATCTTGTAAGTTTCCTGCGACATGTGGAAGGGGATTACAGCCGGACTTCGTGAATTTCCTTGGCGCGATCGACGAACAGGATGCCGTCGAGATGGTCAAGTTCGTGCTGGAGCACGCGGGCGAAGAAACCACTGGCGTCATGCGTGACAGGCTGGCCGTCGCGGTCGAGACCTTTGATGGCAAAGGCGCGGTGGCGGCGGACGATGCCCCATTTGCCGGGGACGGACAAACAGCCTTCTTCGCCGTCCTCCATGCGCCACGATTTACGGACGAGGACGGGGTTGATGATAATATACGGCTTTTTTCCATCGACCGCCACGAAGACGCGAACCCACCGCCCAACTTGCGGGGCGGCGATTCCGACGCCATCGGCCTTCCACATCGTCTCGACGAGATCGTCGAGCCATTTTTGGAATTCCGGGGTCTTGATCGTCGTGGGGTCAACCTCCGTCGAACGGGTCCGCAGCTGCGGGTTCGGCAGGGTCACAATCGGCAAAAACATGCGCAAAGTTTAGCGAAAAAAACGATTCATGTCAAGTTGTTTGTCCTTCGGTTTTTTCCCGGACTTTTTAGCTGGAGGTCGGGCCGTTTTTTCGGACTTCGAGAGCCACATGAAGAACTTTCTTGGATTGCGTACGTTTACGTCTTCGGTTTTGATCGAGGCGAAGGCGGTACGCGCCTGAGGGACGCCCAGACGCCTAATGACGGACAGATAGGCCCCGAATTTCTTCCGTTCTCCGAAGTAGGCGCTGATCTCGGCGGCGAGGGCGTGCGCGTCGCTGTGGATGTACCGCTCTTTTTTCTTTTCGACGATTTCAATACCGGGCAAATGCTCGTTTTTCTTTTCGCTCTTTTTTTCCGGCTGCGCGATTCTTCGGCGAATCACGCCGCCGATGCCTTCCATGCTCATGAGAGGAGATAATGCGCTGTCAGCGAACCAATGCCGAACGGGCTCTCGTAGTTCAGGATTTCAGGCGTCGCATCGAGCGTATCCAGAATCCCGGCCAGGATCGTGAGCGACGGCAGGGCGCATTGCGCCGCCTTTTCCGCGAGTTGCGGTTCGAAGGTAACGAACGCCGACGGTTTCTTTTCTCGAAGGATCGCCAGGATTTTTTCGTCGAATTTGCGGCCGAACGGGGAATAGCCGGCCGGAGACGAACGCGTCAGTCGGTGCGAAAGATCCACCGAGCAAATGACGGCCACGCGGCGGTCCGTGTGCATCAGTACGTCTTGGAGTGCTTGCCCTAATTCGAAATGGGACTTCGGAGGCAGAAGCGACGGCGAGATCGGCGTGATTGTGACCGGATTCAATTTCGTGGCCAGATAGGTGAGAGGCACGACGATGCCGTAATCAAGATCGGCGTCGGAACGCAGCATGAACGGCACGCCGCGATCTTCAAGGTGTTCTTTGATCGCGCTCGTCAGCCGGAGATCCGAACGGAATTCCATCGGTACTTCAAAGATGCCGAACTCTTTGAGGTTTGGGACGTACCGTTCCCGCACTTCCATCGTGAAATGATCGCTCTCGACGCGGCCGTGCGGAGAGATGACGACGATGACGTCCGGTTTGGACGCGAGCAGTTCCTGCTCCAAGCGGTGAAGCGCGGTGATGGTTTTTTTGAGCTTCTTGAGATGTTCCTTTCCGACCGACGGCAGCAAGACCGGCGAGTGAGGGGCGATGGCTGCGAAAACGAGAGACATATTACCGTGCCAACGCCGTTTGGGCGGAAGAAACCGTCGTCGGCAGTCCGGAGACCGGCTGGCCGATCGGGTGCAGCGCCATGACGGCCTCCGACGTCCAGATAATGCGCTTCCAGGAGTAGCCCAGCTGTTCAAAAACCTCTCCAGACGCGATCGGTCGGCGTTGGCCGTTCGAGACGACGTACACGGCCTTGTTCGATCCCGGGCTCGTAATCAAGTCGCCGTCCTTGAACTTTAGGGGTTCGGCGGTCTCGTATTTTTCCAGCGTCTCGGGCGAAACGACGGAAATTTTCTTGGAGGGATAATCGGCCTTCATGATCGAGGCGTCGATGATCGGCTTCTTTTTGCCGTCCTCCACGAAATAGACGCCGCCCGTTTTCTTGTTCTGAAGAAGCGCGCCGGTGGGGTAGGCGCTCTTGAGCGTAATGGCGTCGCCGTCGGCGTACGGTTCTAAGTCAGACGCGTCAACATCGTCGATTTCCTCCGGGTTGAAACCGATCGCGCGGAAGACCTGCATCGATTCGATGGGGCGCTTCTTGTCTCCTGAGAGGAGATAGACCGTACCGGTTGCGGGGTTGCGGACGAGCGAGTAATCGGCGAAGGCGATGTCGGCGCCGCTTTCAAGGCTCGAGAGGACCGTGTCGGAAACGGGAATGACCTTGTTCTTGTCGACGCGAGTATAGAGCGCGCTCTTGCTCGTGAACTTCCGTTTCATGCCGCCTTGAATCAAGTAGACCGTGCCGTCGGACGCGGAAAGTGCGGAGCCGTCCGGATACCCGACCGAGAACCAGCGATCCCAAATGCGGCGCAGGAGATTGTTGCCGTGGAGATGCGGGTTATAGGTGTAGACGATCGCCGTCGCGGTATTGGCGGGCGTGAGCGGCTGGTTGTCGATCGTAATGGAACGTCCAGGAAAGAACCCGAACGTGCGGCGGCTGCCGCAACGATCGGTCGAGTCGCGGTAGAAGCATTCGACGAAGGCGGCAGCGTTGATGATTTGGGCCGTAAAGCCGCGCGCGGGGTGTGAGGTTTCGCAAGTGGAACCATCAGGGCGTCCGTAGCCTGCGGCCCAGTCGATTTGGCACTTGCTCGGGTTCCTGTCGTCGACCAGGCTCTGTTCTTTCTGGATGAGCGCCAGAAGAAACTTCGGGTTCACGCCCATGGCCTTGCCGTAGTAGTCGATGATGTCGCCCGGTTTCTTCATTGAACCGTCGAGATCCATGAATGTCATCTTGGAAAGGGCTCCGCCGCGAGATTCCAAAAACTGCTGCGAGAAACCATCCGGCACGTTCGTGTCGGTCACGTCGTCATCAGAGAGAATATAGGCCGGATCCAGCTCGGCGGCACCAGCAGGAAAAGCGGGTGTGAGGAGCGAAAACGACAGGAAAATCAAGAGAAATTTCTTCATAAGGCGAACGTATTTTACCACAACGAAGACGTATTGACAATTCTGATTTTTTGAACAATACTGCGCGCAGGCAAACAAGGAGAGTCTCATGGTTCCAAGCCTGTTCGTGATGTCCGCAATCGTACTTGTGCTGGTGATCGCGTGGTACGTCGCGACGGTTCTCAAGTATCCAAGGAAGATCATGCACACGCGCCTGCGTGTCGGCGAGAGCGCTTGGTGTCGCACCGAGAGCGGATCGATTTACGAGATCACGTTTCATCGGGTGCAAGACGGACTCCGCCACTACGTGCTCACGAAGTACGCCTACACCGACGATGGGAAGCCGCAATTCAAGCATGTGTACGAGGACGTGGTATTCCGGCACTCTGATTTGAAGGTCGGGGAAAAGTTCATGTGTGACCACATGCACGATCAACAACTGCTGTGTTCTGCCCCGCTTGTCCAAGTTTCTTTCCGCCCCCTTCAGGCGGCATGACCGCGCCCACGCAGGCTTCATAGGCCTGTTTTTTTGTCCGTTGCTGTTCGCGCGGCGCGGCGGTACACTGTCCCTATATGGGAACCCACGCCTCTTTTCGTATTGCCCGCGCCGCCGCGCTCGTTTCTTTGAATATTGCTGTTGCATTGACCGTGCATGTGGCTTGGTCTGCCTGGCTTCCGTCTGCCGGCGCCGCCCAAAAAGCGGTCGCGCCTCTTAGCGAGGAGGAGCGCATGATTCAGGTGATCGCCAAAGCCTCACCGGCCGTCGTTTCGATTCTTGTACAGGAAGAAGGGCAGCAAACGCTGTCGGTGTCCATCCAGGGCACGGAAAAAAAAGAAACGATCTCTCGTCCTTTGGTGGAAGTGGGGAAGGGGACGGGTTTCATCGTTTCATCCGACGGCTTGATCGCCACCAACCGTCACGTCGCCTATTCGCGCAGCGCGATCCTGACTGTTTTTTTGACGGACGGTCGTTCGTTTAAAGCGCACGTTGCCGATATTGATCCGGTCAACGATCTTGCGTTGCTCAAAATTGACGCGAAAAACCTTCCGACCATCGCGCTTGAAGCCGATGATGCCTACCGCCTTGGACAGACGACGATCGCGATCGGGAATGCGCTCGGCAAATACGCCAA
>JBPOIQ010000004.1:0-13593 GCA_052034355.1 Minisyncoccota bacterium | reverse complement strand
CCCCTCCGCCACGACAATTTCTTATCGGATGAGACTCACAAGCCTCAACCGGTAGGTGCTTGTCGCCAAGACAAAACCGCCTGGAAGGGCGGTTTTGTTGGTCTAAAAAATGGCACTACGTTTGAGGTCTTTATTGGACGTAGAAGGAAAAGCCAAGGTTTGTGGCCATGGCTCTTCCTTTGCACGCACCCCTCTTTAGAGGGTATCGTCGTCGATACTGGCGTTCTCGGCGTTTGCCTTGACCCAGGAAATTGACTTTCGCGCGCCTTCTCGTGTGTCGTAGGACTCGCTGCTCATCGCGACCGTCTCGTGGTTCTTATCGGATTTGAGAATCCAATAGAACTTCCTGTTGTTGTCGAGCTTGATTTTATAGGTTGCCATACTCTCGATCCGCTCGTTCGTGGTGAATTAGTCGACCTTTGTTGCACTGGTCAGTTCCCTTGGGTAGGGGACCGAAACCTGCATAAACATTGTAGAACAGAAATTAGAACATAGCAAAAAGTTCTTGACAAGGGGGTTGGACCGGAGGTAAGCTTGATGCCTATGCAAAGCCTTCACGATAGCCAAGAAAAGCTGTTGAAGCTCCTCAAGAAGCATGAAACGGACCCCCTCACCATGAGGGAGCTGCAAGAAGAGCTCGGGCTTTCGTCGCCAAGCGTCGTTCTTCACCACATTCGCCAGCTCGAGGAAAAAGGCTACCTGCGGCGCAACCCGTCTAATCCGCGCGACTACCAGATCCTTGCCGATGGCAAAGATAAGAAGATTGCGTATATCAATTTGTACGGACTTGCTCACTGTGGGCCACGGGGAACATGTCTAGATGGTGACCCGGTGGAGCGAATTCCAATCTCCACAAAAATTCTAGGATTTTCTTCTGCTGAAGCCTTTTTGGTACGAGCCAAAGGTAAATCAATGATGCCTAAGATTCATCCGAACGATTTGGTTATCGGAAAAAGAAGTAACACCGCAGAAAACGGGGAGGTCGTCGTTTGCGTGAATGACGGTGAGGCTTTAATCAAGCGAATTCAGAAATCTGACAAGCAAATCATTCTGGTTTCTGAAAATTTAGAATTCAAGCCTTTTATCGCGAGCGATGATTTTAGAATTGAAGGGATAGTGAGAGGGGTGCTGTCTTTTAAAATGTGAGGGTGAGCATCGGATAATTTCACCTCCTTGACTTATCAAAATCTAAACTGAGGAGCATATCAAATGTCGGACGAGTACAGAAACCATCATTACGTACCGCGTTGGTATCAAAAAAAGTTTCTGCTGCCAAGAGAGCACGAACTGTATTATTTGGATTTAAAACCAGGTACTTTTTCTGACTCACGAGGCGTCACCCACACAACAAAAGCTCTTAAAAAACAAGGCACAAGAAAGTGTTTTGTAGAGACTGATTTATACACAACAAAGATCCAGGGAATGCAATCTCGAGACATCGAGAAGTATTTTTTTGGGGAAATTGACGCGAAAGGCATGCCTGCTGTTGATTATTTTGCGGGATTCTCGTACCCCCTTAAGCACTGGGGCAGTTCTCTTGAGGACGTCATGCTTTACATGAGTACTCAGAAACTCAGAACCCCAAAAGGACTTGCTTGGTTGAGTAAGGAATTGGGGAGCAATAACAGGAATCGTATTTTGATGGCAATGATCGAGTTGGGCAAGATGCACTGCGCCATCTGGACTGAGTGCGTCTGGCTCATCGCCGATGCGTCAAAATCAAACACAAAGTTTATTATTTCGGATCATCCAGTGACGGTTTATAACCGAGAATGCGGACCCAAGTCGTCGAGGTGTAGGGATGCAAATGATCCAGCTGTTTGGTTGCAGGGTACACATACAGTCTTTCCACTCTCCATAGACAAGGTGTTGATTCTCACTAACCTTTCTTGGGTGCGCAACCCTTATCAATCCGCGACTAGATTCAGGCCCAACCCAAATCCTTGGCGTGGTGCTATGTTTAAATTTACGGAGGTACAGATTTCCCGGCACTTGAGCGAACAAGAGGTTCGAGAAGTGAATTTTGTAATAAAGAGTCGGGCGCATCGTTATGTTGCTGCTGCGAAAGAGGACTGGCTATACCCTGAAAGGTACGTATCTAAGTCAAATTGGAATAAGTTTGGTCACGGCTATTTATTCATGCCGGACCCCAGAGCGATCCACTGGGGCGGAGAAATTTTAATTGGCCATCGCGACGGCACTGCCTCTGCATTTGATGAGTATGGAAGAAGGCCGTGGGATCCTAATTACAGCAAAGAAACCAAGACCGGCAGTGAGCATGACTCTTTGCAGTGGTTCCAAGGAGAGTTTGCTAAATTATTTGGCCCGTATCGGCGAGGTCGTTGTATGCAAGCTCTCAAGATTGAGGACGAACGCGATAGCGATGAATTCCATCAGTATCACCTAGGTCTTCAAAAGAAGAGTTACAAGGAGAGACATAAAAATCGAAGTGCTTAAATAGGGGAATTAAGAGCGGTGCTATTAGCGCACACGTTTTCAAAATGAGACAAAAAAGGTGGTTCTAGCCTCAAGCGATGTCTCATTTCTTTTTATATGACTCTCCGAATGTCTTGATTGAGTGGCTGGTCAGACCATCAAAAAGTCCTTAAGCTTATTGCTGTGGGTGGTTTACTGAATCCCGCCACCCGCCAAAAAATTCCCATGAAAAAAGTCTTCCTCATCCACGGTTTTCGTTCTTCTCCCAATGGCGGCTGGCGGCCGTGGCTTTTGGGGGAATTGGCCGCCGCGGGTGTGTACGCCTGCGCGCTTTCGATGCCGTCTCCAGAGGCGCCCGTGGTTGATGCTTGGGTCGCGGAGATCGCGCGGTTTGTTGAGCGCGATATTCAGGATGAATTGTATTTGATCGGTCACAGCCTCGGCGTTCCGGCGATCCTTCGTTTTCTTGAACGCGCGCCGGAACATGTGCGAATTGCGGGGGTTGTTCTTGTTTCCGGTCCTGTTGAGCCGCTTGGCGAAAACGCTTCGATCCAAGCATTTTTGCAGCCACCTTTTGATTTTGAAAAGATTCGTTCAAAGATCGGAACGGCCTGCGTCATTCACGGCGACGACGACCCGCTCGTGCCCGTGCGTCATGCGGAAATGTTGGCGAAACATCTTTCGGCGGAATTAATCATCGTGCCTCAGGGCGGGCATTTGAACGGTTCAAGCGGTTGGACAGAGTTGCCGCAAGTCAAAGAGGCGCTTTTGGGCATGATGGGGGAGAAGTCCTAAGAAAATGTCTACCTGGCACACCTATATTCTGCGCTGCGCCGATCAGAGTTTGTATGTCGGCATTACAACCGATCTCGAAGCGCGACTTGCGAAACATAATGCCGGCAAGGGCGGGGCGTATACGCGCAGCCATCGGCCGGTGTGGATGATTTGGCATGAGCGGGCCGTTTCGGAATCGTCCGCTCGGAAAAGGGAAGCGGAAATTAAGGGATGGAGCAAGGCAAAAAAAGAGCTTTTTCTTAAGGGATAGAAGCGCGCTTTGCCATCCCGAATCAACGGGGGTATACTCCTGACGATTTACTCATGTCAGGAACTGAGTTCCCTACACTGTATGTTCAAATTGAGGGGTTCCAAGGTCATGCGCGTTCTTTCCGGTTTCGTCTTTGCGGCTACCTTGTTAACCGCGAATGGGCTGAGCTACCGCCCGGCACAAGCTGAGGTGACGGGGCTCGTGACGCACCTCAAGTTTGATACCTCCTCAGTCGACTCGGTCGGCACGAACGATTTCATTTTGCGAGGTACCGCTTCGTACAGCACGCAGGTCGCTCCGGTCACCGGCAGCACGGCTTCGCTGTTCATCGACGGCGGCGTTGAGTCGCAAGCGCTCGGCGGCAACCCGCTCTTCAACGGCTGGACCGCAGGCAGCGTTTCGTTTTGGATGAAAATCGACACCGCGACGGCGCAGGCGTGGGCGAACAACTCGAGCCACGACCTGTTCTTCAAGGACAAGGTCATGCAGTCGCGCGTCTTCAAGGATGCAAGCGGCCAGTTGAAGTACATGGTGTCCCATGGCAACAACACGGTGTTCGGTTCTTGGATCACGTCCAGCGCTTCTCTTCCGGTTGGCACCTGGGTTCACGTCGTTTCGACGCATGAAGGCACGAACCTCGCGATCTACTTCAACGGCCAGCCCGCCGGAAACGGAAGCACGGGCGTGACTCTGGCTTCCACCGATCCGAACAACCGCTTGGAGATTTCCACCTACGATGGCGGTTTTGCCGGCTATGTTGACGATGTCCGTTTCTACAACCGCGCGATCACGCAGCTCGAAGCGGCAGAATTGGCGGGCGGAGGCGGCGCGCCGACCACCTTCACGATCACGGCTTCTGCCGGAGCGAACGGCACGATCACGCCGTCCGGTTCGGTTGTCGTGAACAGCGGCGCGAACCAGGCGTTTACGATCACGCCGAACGCCGGTTACCAGATTGCCGATGTTACGGTTGATGGCGTCTCGCAAGGCGCGGTCGCGAGCTACACCTTCACGAACGTGACGGCTGCGCACACGATTTCAGCTACGTTCTCCGTCGTTTCTTCCGATACGACGCCTCCTACCGGCACGATCTCGATTGACGGGGGAGCGGCGAGCACCACTCAGACCGCTGTCACGCTTTCGCTCTCCGCTACGGACGCTTCCGGCGTGTCTCAGATGCGCTTCTCGAACGACGGCACGACGTTCAGCGCACCGGTTGCGTACGCCGCTTCTTCGGCCTGGACGCTTACGAATGGCAACGGTACGAAGACGGTCTACGCGCAGTTCAGCGACACGGTCGGCAATTGGTCGACCGCTCCCATTACGGACACGATCACGTTGAACGCGCCCGTCTCGACCAATCCGCAGCTTGGCGCGCACGTGCTCTTGGCGCAAAACGAATTTGCCGGAACCAATCCTGCCGTGACCCCCGCGGTCGCGACGTCCGCGACGGGAAGCTCGCTGCTCGCTATTAGCATGGGCTGGCTCAGCAACCTCTCCAATCCGGTCGACAGCTACGGTAATACGTGGACGCAGTTGAGCGGACCGAACATCTATTTCAGCCCGCAGTTCTATACCGCCGTTTGGAGCGCCGCGAACGCGCAGGGCGGCAACGGGCACACGCTCACCTTTGCGAAGGACGCGTATCCTACCGGCGAAATCAACACGGCGTTGATCGAAGTCAAAAATGGCGGAACCGTTTCGAACATCTTCAATTTGGCTCCCAGCACGAACCAGACTCCCGGCACTATTACGGTAAGCGGCCCGGCCACCTTGATTGCGATCTGGGCCGGCGACTCGGCGCAATTGGATCACACCGCCGTACCGGACAACGGTTTTACGGTCATCGATTCGCGTTTGGACTTCGGAACCGGCGATGAGACAGGCGTTCAAGCGGCTATCGCCGTCAAGGAAGTTGCGACGGCCGGCACATACACGGTGCACTGGACGTCCACGCCGACGCAGAACTGCGCCTGTTACCTGATTGCGGTGCAAAATGCCGTCCCTCCGGTCACGCACACGATTTCCGCTTCGGCAGGAACGAACGGAACGGTCTCTCCTTCCGGTTCCGTGGCCGTCGTTCAGGGCACGAACCAGGCTTTCACGATCACGCCGAACGCCGGTTACCAGATCGCCGATGTCTTGGTTGACGGCGTCTCGGCCGGAGCGGTCGCGAGCTACACCTTCACGAACGTGACGGCGAGTCATACGATCTCGGCCTCGTTCTCGCTCATTCCTCCTACTACCTACACCATCACGGCTTCTGCTGGAGCCAACGGCGCGATCACGCCGTCCGGGTCGGTTGTCGTGAACAGCGGTGCGAACCAGGCTTTCACGATTACGCCCAACAGCGGTTATCAAGTTGCCAGCGTTCTTGTGGACGGCGTCTCGCAAGGCGCGATCACGAGCTACACCTTCACGAACGTGACGGCGGCGCACACGATTTCCGCTTCGTTCTCGCAGATTCCCCAGGGCAGCTACACGATCACGGCAACTGCGGGAACCGGCGGTACGCTCTCGCCGAGCGGTTCGGTCGTTGTCTCTGCGGGACAGACGCAGCTCTTCACGATCGTGCCCACGGGTAATTACCAGGTTTCGAGCGTGCTCGTTGATGGCGTCTCGGTTGGCGCGGTGACGAGCTATGCTTTCTCGAACGTGAACGCGAATCATACGATTTCCGCGTCCTTCTCGACGCCTACGCCGCCCGAAGGCACGTTCCAGCTCGACAACGCGTATATCACCGGCTTGGCCAGTCCGACCGCGATGGCCTATGCACCGGATGGCCGCTTGTTCATCACCGAACAGGCAGGCGCGGTGCGTATCGTGACGCCGCAAGGCCAGTTGCTCCCGACGCCGTTCCTCGTGACTTCCAACATGCGCAGCGACGAAGAGCGCGGCCTCTTGGGCATCGCCTTCGATCCGAACTTCACGACGAACAACTACGTCTACATCTTCTACACGGAGAACTCGCTTGGCGCGCGCCTCAGCCGCTTCACGGCGAACGGCGACGTCGTCGTTCCGGGCAGCGAAGTCGTCTTGCTTGAGTACTACAATATCTCCGGCAACCATCGCGGCGGCGACGTGCACTTCGGCCCCGACGGCAAGCTGTACCTCGCGCTCGGCGACGCTGGAGAGCCGCTTGAGTCTCAGTCGGTCACGACCTACAACGGCAAAATCCTCCGCTTGAACAGCGATGGTTCGATTCCGAGCGATAACCCGACGACGTTCGTGAACACGTCGGGCCAGACGCTCACGACGAGTGGCCAGTATCGCGCAATTTGGGCGATGGGTCTTCGCAACCCCTACCGCTTCTCGTTCCACGCCACGACCGGCAAGATGCACATCAACGATGTGGGCGCCGGCTTGTGGGAGGAAGTGAACGTCGGTCAGGCCGGCAAAAACTACGGTTGGCCGACCTGCGAAGGCTTGTGCTCCAACACCAACGCAGAGAATCCGATCTACGTTCATGAACGCGGCGTCGAAGGTTGCGCGATCACGGGCGGCGCCTTCTACACGGGCAATCAGTTCCCGGTGGAATACCGCGACGACTACTTCATCATCGACTACTGCAGCACGTGGCTGCGCTATCTGGACTCCGCCAACAACGCCTCGGCCACCTTCCCGCTCACGATTCCGGCGTTCTCGGTCGACCTCAAGACCGCGACGGATGGCAGTCTCTTGATTGCCGGTCATGGCGCTGGAACGATCTCTCGTCTCTACTTCGTACCGAACAGCACGAACCACAATCCGGTCGCGAGCGCATCGGCCAGCCCTACGGT
Source organism: Minisyncoccota bacterium (assembly GCA_052034355.1). Classification (GTDB taxonomy): domain Bacteria; phylum Patescibacteriota; class Patescibacteriia; order SG8-24; family DYFX01; genus DYFX01. The sequence continues at coordinate 6,333 of JBPOIQ010000004.1, read as the reverse complement.
GGGACCTTCGCCGCTCTCGGTGCTCTTTGATGGTTCTGCTTCGACCGATCTGGACAACGACACGTTGACGTATAGCTGGGTATTCGGAGACGGCGCGACCGGAACCGGCATGACCGCGAATCACGTCTACGCGGCGGGCGGGGCCTACACGGCCGTCCTGACCGTGACCGATGGAAACGGCGGTACTGACACGGACAGTGTCTTGATCTCGGTCGGCGCTCCGCCGACGGCCGACATCACGTTGCCGCTCGCAGGTTCGCTCTACACGGCAGGGGATACGATCGCGTTCTCCGGCACGGCGAACGATCCGGATGACGGCGTCTTGCCTGCAAGCGCCTACAGCTGGATGGTCGTCTTCCATCACGACGCGCATACCCATCCGCACCTCGGCCCGCTGACCGGCGTCGCGAGCAGCTCGTTCATGATTCCGACGCTCGGTCACACTGAAGAAAACGTCTTCTACCGCATCACGCTCACAGTGACCGACTCGGCCGGACTCCAGACGTCCGTCTCTCGCGACGTCTATCCGCGCAAGGCGAGCATTACGCTCTCTTCGACCGTCCCTGGCACGGAAGTGCTGCTCGACGGTTCTCCGGTCATGACGCCGTACACCTTCGTCGGCGTTGCCGGCGTCCAGCGCACGATCGGCGTCAACTCGCCGCAAACGATCGGCGGGCAGACGTACCTGTTCAATTCCTGGTCTGATAGCGGCACGCAGAGCCATGTGATCGCCACGCCGAGCGCGACGACGACCTACACGGTTGCGATGGATCTTCAAACGACTCCGACGCTTCCGTCGCCGACGCTCAACTGGCGCTTCAACAACAGCACGATTGAATCGATCTTGAATACGACGACGGCTGCACGCGGCACGATCGTCTATGCGACCGACACGGCACCGATCGCCGGCGCGAACGCGGCATCCATCAAGTTCAACGGCGCGGTGGGTACCTACCTTGCGACGAACGGCTCGGGCATCCTGAACGCTTGGCCGGCAGCGACGATCTCGACCTGGGTCAAGATCACGTCGACGACGGCGAATGGCTGGTCCAATAACAGCTATCACGCGCTGTTGTTCAAATACCGTACGCTCCAGACCAGAATCCAGAAGACATCGACTGGCTTGAAATTCGTCGCGACGCACGGTGACGGCAGCACTCCGTTCGGCACGCATATCTTCTCCACGATCGCGATCCCGACGGATACGTGGGTGAACCTCGTGACGGTGCACCAAGGCACGACGCTCACGATGTATATCAACGGCCAGCTCGCAGGCAGTGGATCGACGGGTAAAACCTTCGGGGGAGCGAACACCGACGGTATGGACATCATCGGCCACGGCGGCAACTACAGCGGCCTGCTCGACGATCTCCGTCTCTACAACACGGCCTTCACCCTGGCTCAGGTGCAGCAGATTCCGCTTCAGTAAACGCTCGGTAACAAAAAGCGCCGCTTCCGCGGCGTTTTTTGTTATCAACAGGATGTAAAGTTGACTATACGTAAAGTATACTTTACAATTAGAACATGAGCGAACATCTTCTCAACAACATCCGGGCTCTCCGGATGGAAAAAGGCGATACGCAGGAACGTTTGGCGGAAGTTGCGGGCGTGTCCAGGCAAACCATCATCGCGATCGAAAAGGGGCATTACACACCCTCGCTTTCGCTTGCGATGAAAATAGCGGCTCACTTTCGAAAACGCGTCGAGGAGGTCTTTACTTTGAAGTCATAACTATGGAGATGAAACCCATGCTTGAGATGGTTCTTCCGACGTTGGTTGCTGTTGCCGCCTTGGTCACGCTTGCCTTCGGACTCGCCGAGGGGCGAGGGGACGAACGCGCGGCGCTGCATCGGTACATGGCGAGTCGCGCGGCATTTTTGCTCGGACTCGGCGTGCTGGCCGTCGGCACCCTTTGGCAGACGTACACGCATACGCTCGATTATTGGCTGCTCGGCGCCTTGGTCGCGGCAACGTTCGGTAAGATCGTCGGCTTGCTCTACGGAAGATATAAATACTAGACCGCTTCCATGCATATCTTGAATACCTCCAAGCTCGCTGTCCTGTCCGCTGCCTGCGTCTTGATCGGAGCCGGTTGTACGCCGGTTGCCCCGAGCAACGCCGTTCCATCTGAACCTCCTGCCATGATGAAAACAGAGGAGCAGAAAACGGATGATGCGATGATGAAAAAGGAAGAAACGGTTCCGGCCGAGGCGATGATGGAGAAAAAAACGCCCGATGCCGACGGGGCGATGATGAAAGAGGAACGTAAGCCGTCCTACGCGGACTACTCCGCCGCGCAATCGGAGCAGGCGATGCGCGAGGGGCGCGCCGTCGTGTACTACTTCTGGGCGTCTTGGTGCCCGATCTGCAAGGCGGAAGAGCCGAAGGTGAAGTCGTGGATCGAAGAGTCGAATCTCCCCGTCGCAGGTTTCAAAGTGAACTACGATATCGAAGCGGCACTCAAGGCGAAGTACAAGATTCCGTATCAGCACACGACCGTTTTCCTGAATGCGAAAGGGGAGGAAGTTGAACGTTTCAACGGCCCTGTGGAAGAGGCTGTGTTCAAGGCGGCGCTTGTAAAAGCGACCGAGTAACATGTCACTCTTCTTCCTCGCTATCGCTGCGGGATTCTTGACGATTTTAGCGCCGTGCATCCTGCCGGTGCTTCCGTTCCTGCTTGGGTCTTCGGGCGGACGCTCGAAGTGGCGACCCGTCATGATCATTGCCGGATTCATAGGCACCTTCACGCTCATCGGAGCGGCCTTGGCGACGGCCGGTACGTTTCTGGGGATCTCGAACGACGCGCTCCGTATTCTGGCGGGCGCGCTGCTCGTGCTCTTCGGAGCGGCGATGTTTTTCGAGGAGACGTATGAAAGACTCGCTTCGCGCCTGCAGCCGTTTCTTGCGAAGCTTGGAACCGGCGTTGCCGGGGACGCTTCGACAAAGTCGGACGCGTACTCTGGGCTCTTGGTCGGTTTCAGCCTGGGCCTTGTTTGGTCGCCTTGCGCCGGGCCGATTCTTGGAACGATCCTGACGCTCGCCGCGCGCACGTCCGATTACGTCACGACCGCCCTGCTCTTCTTTGCTTATGCGCTTGGCGCCGGCATCCCGATGTTGGCGATTGCGTATGGCAGTCACCGGATTCAAGAGCGGCTGCGTTCGATCGGCAAGTGGCAGCGTCTCTTGAATCGATTCTTCGGCGCACTCATTATCCTGACGGCCATCGCTATTCTGACGGGCTATGATCGCGTCGTGCAGACGTGGTTGCTCGAGCGCTTGCCGGTCGGTTCACTCTTAAAGCTTTAAACGATGCGCGGGAAAACGCTTGCGTGGATTGCGATCGGCATCTTGGCGCTTTTTGCCGCCGCGTTTGCCGTCTCAAAGAGGATGGGTGGAATGATGACGACAGGAGTGTTTGGCGAAAATCCGTATGCGGAGCTTACGCTGCCGCTTGCGCCCGACGCACTGCCCGTCTACACGGAAGCGATGCCGGAATTCTCGGGTATCGAAACGTGGTTGAACTCCGACGCGCTTCGCGCCGAGGATTTGAAAGGGAAGGTCGTGTTGATCGATTTCTGGACGTATTCCTGCATCAACTGCATCCGCACGCTGCCGTACGTCACGTCGTGGTACGAAAAATACAAGGAGAAGGGGTTTGTCGTAATCGGCGTGCATACCCCTGAATTCGCCTTTGAGAAAGAAGAAAAAAACGTCCGTTCCGCGCTTGCGCGGCATGGCATCACCTATCCCGTGGCGCTCGATAACGCGTACGGTACGTGGAACAACTACTCCAACCGATACTGGCCCGCGCATTATCTGTTCGATGCCCAAGGCCGCTTGCGGCAGTATCATTTCGGAGAAGGCAAATACGACGAAACGGAACTCGCGATTCAGGCGTTGTTAAAGGAAGCCGGGCGCGAGGCGGCAATGGAAATAACAGAAGCTGAAGCGCCGGATCTTGGAAGAGTCGGTTCTCCCGAGACGTATCTCGGGTACGCCAGGATAAGCGGATATGCGAGTCCCGAGAAGATTGCACAAGACGTCGTCTCAACCTATACGAAACCGAAAAACGTCGGCTTGAATCATATTGCGTTCTCCGGCTCCTGGAAGATCGAGGCGGAACGAGCCGTTTCGGAAGACAAAGCGAGCCTGACGTACGTGTATTCCGCTTCCGCGGCCAATTTGGTGCTGGGCGGCTCCGGAAAGCGCGTGGAAGTGCGCTTGGACGGACGCCCGGTTCCCGAAGCGTTTCGCGGAGCCGATACGGTGCTTGGCGCCGATGGAAAAACCTTCATTAAAATCGACGGCGAACGATTGTACGAACTGACAAATGGCCGAGGCTCCTACGGCGAGCATGTGTTGGAGCTGTTCTTCGACGACGGCGTCTCTGCGTATGCGTTCACGTTCGGTTGAACGCGAACGGAGAACTAGCGGTGATAATAGATGAGAACCAGGATACCGACGGAAGCGACGATGTTGAATGTCGAAGAGATGACCAGCGGGGGAGTGCGGCGATGCACCGCGTAGATGAACCAAATGACGCTGTTGAGGGCGATCAGGAAGAACGAGGTAACGGAAAGACCGGCCGCAGAGCGACTCTCAAGCAATTCGAAGAATTGAGGAAAAAGCGCCAAGGCGGAAATGCCGCTGTTGATGCCGGCGAGGTAGTCGACGAAATGATGGTGGTCGGAGTTGGCGAGAAGCCGGCGGAGGAAAGCAAGCATGGGATTGTTGGGTTGTCTGAGGTTTCAGTATACACCCTCTTTACGGAAGCGTAGGCACAGCGGAGCCCGCTTCTGTAAAAGTTCGTTCGATACAAAAGACCCCGCGCATGCGGGGTCTTTTGCGTAAGGACTGTCTAGCTTCCATCCTGCCGGTCGAAGCGGCGTATCGTCATTCCGACGGCTTTTCGCATCCCGAGCTTTTCATAGAAGGGCTGAAGCTCTTGATCGCAAAGGACGTCGATCATATAGAGATCTTTCAGCGTACGCTCCATTCTTGCGAAGAGTTCCGAGCCGACTCCTTTTTTCTGATAGGCAGGCAGCACTTCCAGGAAAGGGATGTAGGAGGCGAGCACGCCGTCCGAGATAGCGGTAATAAAACCAATGACCTTGTCGCCATCGAGCGCGAGAATACGGTGCGTGCTTTGCGCAAGAAGCCGAAGTAGTGTTTCGGGTGAAGGTTTTTTCGGCCAGTCGACAAAAAACCCGTCCAGGTCTTTTGGAGAAATACCCTCCGTAGATTCCAGATAATGGATCGTCATCATACAGCTTAGTATAGCAAAACACACCACGAAAGTGGTGTGTTTTGCATGGCGGAGGGTGTGGGGATCGAACCCACAAGACCAGTTGCCCGGTCGCAGTTTAGCAAACTGCTGCCTTACCATTCGGCGCAACCCTCCAGCTCGCTTACCCGACATGCTTTCGGTCGGACGGGCCGAGCCCGTCCTCCCTATCGCACGTCGGCCGCTCGCACTTCGCGCTTCGCTTGATCTATTCGTCTAATCAGGCTCGCTTCCGCAAGAACGCGCTCCGCGGTTCTTGCTCTCGCTCGGCCGCCGCTCCTCTTGCTCGCTGCGCTCGCATGATACGGCCACACAGACGCTAGGGGAGCTTGCAGCAGCCCTATCCTACGGCATTTAAAAAGGCTTGTAAAGCGTGGTATACTATCCCCATATGGCGGATGAATTGCTCGAAACTGGCGCGGACGTTGCGGGGAGAGTTTTGACCGATGGCGCGTCCGAATACGCTGCTCAGCCGGCCTACGTCGGCGAGGAGATTTTTAGCTGGATGGTCGACGAATACGAACGGCATGAGCGCGGACCCGTGTGGTACGCGATCGCGTTTCTCGTCGGGCTGAGCCTCGTTTTGTATGCCATCGTCACGCGCAACTTCCTGTTTGCGGTGATCGTCGTCATGGTAGGCGTGATTATCGCGCTTTCGGCCATGCGCGAGCCGCAGCGGATCCCGTTCCTTATCACGACGCGCGGCGTGGCGCTTGGGCACCAGTTCGTGTCGTACAAGGAACTCCGCAGTTTCTGGATTCTCTACGAGCCTCCGTACCTCAAGAATCTCTACGTCGATTTCCGCAGCCCGATCACGCCGCATCTGGTCATTCCGATCGAGGATCAAGATCCGGTCGAGGTCCGAAAGGTGCTGCTCGAATTCATCGCGGAAAACCAATCGCAGGAGGACGAAACCCTGACTGACGTCCTCGGACGCTTCCTCAAAATCTGAGTTTTGGACAAAGCAAAAACAGCGGGTGAACCGCTGTTTTTGCATGGTGCGACCGAGACGATTCGAACGTCTGACCTCAACCTCCGCAGGGTTGCGC
>JBPOIQ010000092.1:0-11240 GCA_052034355.1 Minisyncoccota bacterium | reverse complement strand
CAGTCGAATTGGCCGCCGTGCCAGTCGCATTCGAGAACCTCACCGGTACAACGAAGCTTGCCGCCCATGTGGGTGCAGAAGTTGACGTAGCCGCGGAGGCTTTCGCCGGTATTCACGACGATCAAGTCTTTTCCCATCGCGCGGTAACTCTTGGCGCGACCGGGAGCAATGTCCGAAACTTTTCCGAGCGGTATCTTTTCCATCTTCTTTAGCGAAGGACGCCGCCCCATTCGACGAGCGTGAAACCCTCGCGCTTCGGCGTACGGATCGAGAACCCTTCGACGGAGATCGGTTTTTCAAGAGGCGAGAAATCCATGAGCACGCGGATCACGGTATCAGGCTTCGGCGTGACGTCCATCGGCGCCAAGGCGTCCATCGCGTTGTTCCCGAGGAATGTCACGAAATAGTACGGCGAACCGGTCATGCGCGGCTCCCAGAATTCGATGAAGTCGGCGCGTTCTTGCGCGTTCAGTCCGAGCGCGGAAAGTTTTTTGACCAGGAATCCATGCACGTCTTTTCCCTCGACCATGAAACCTCGCTTCGGTGTCTCATACAAGCCGCCGCGGCCTTCCCAGAAGAGGTACGAGTGCTTCGTTCCATCCTTCAGGTTCGTGAGTTCCCCCTTCGGCGTGGCGCGCACGTTCCAACCGCCATCGTATGCCGGTTCGGTCACCGTGAAACCGCCTTGCGGATAGAGCTTCACGCTAACGTCGGTCGTTTGTTCGGGGTACAGGTAGATGACGGGCTTGCCGCATTCGGCCACCGTGCCGAAGGACGCGTTCTGGAACCTGATCAAACGACCAAACGCGTCATACCAAAGGAATACTGGCCTCGCGGCGATGAACGCCTCGTAGGATATCTTGCCGTCCGTGCGTCCAAAAGAATAACTCTCATTGTAAATGCCTTTGAGGATCGGGTGATCGACATCCGCAAACACGTAGACATCTTCACCCTGATCGGTCTTACCGACGGCGACGAGATCCGACTTTACGACGCCCGTCGTAACCGCAACCAAGTTGCGAGCACCGCAACCGCCTATTTCGGAACTCCAGTATTCCTCCGTATTTTTTTGGCCGTCCGCCCATATCAGCTGCGGAATGCGCGTGGTCGTGTCATAAAACGGTATATCAAGCATGTACGTACGCATCGTGCCGTCCGGTGCGGAAACATAGAAGCCGTGCACCGGAACACTCGCGTTGGGCGCGTCCATGTACACCTTGCCGACAGACGAGTCGGTGAACGCGAGCTTCTTCTCCTTGAGATCAAATGTTGGCGTCGCAATTTGAGGATCGATCGCGTTCCAGAAACTGCTGTACGTTATGCTGAACGTCGTCTTCCCGCGCGTCAGCGTTTTCGGCAAGGTTAGGTCGGGAGTGTAGGCATCGCGATCGATGACATATTTCTCGACATCAAACGTCGCGCATGAGTCACTGGTAGGGACCAAGCTTTCCTTGTCGTGCGGGGGCGAGTGCTTGGCGAGCAAGACCGGCAAGCCCGTTTGTGGTACGAGAAACTCGTAATTGACCGGGGTACCGCTCATCGTGCAACGTTCTACGATACCAACCACGGCCACACTGGCACCATCATAGACCCCGCCGACGACCGTTCCTACACGATGATAATTATCTGGATTCGCAAAATCCTTCCCCACATACGCATTGGCGCTGTCTCCTTCTCCCTTGTATGCCGGCGCAAAAATATCGACAGGCGCTATTGTCACCGGCGTCGACCAATTTACCGCGAGAGTCAACGTCGCGCTCTCCGTCGCATCTTCTTTACTATTCGACGTTTCGACAGGCGGCAGAGATTCAGGTCCTGTTTCGTTCGTCGTGATGGGAGTCTTTTGAACGAACGCGAAGTACGCAATAGACGCGAGAGCGATCACTGCGAAAGCAACGATGAGACGAAACGTATGTTTGTTCATAAAGAAGATTTGAGCGTAAACATTCCGGACTCGATGGAAGCTTTCAAACTTTCGGAAACGGCCGATTCCTGCGCGAGCGTCAGAAGCAGCATATGACGCTTTTCGTACGGCATCAAGCTGGGTTGGCCCGACCGGATATCGAACGGCATGAGATGAAAGACGGTATCGACGCCGTCGTCGGCGATCCCGACCGCCAAGCCTTCACTGGTCGGCTTGCTGAATGATTGGTCGAAAATGAAATTGCCGAGCGAATAAAAGATCGCCTTTCCATTATAGACCTCCACCGTTTGAATCACATGCGGGTGCGCACCGATCACGGCATCGGCGCCAGCGTCGATGAAACGGTGCGCGAGTTCCGTCTGCGTCCGACTCGGACGCCGTTCATACTCGACGCCCCAATGCGGATACACAACGACGAATGCTCCGCCTTTTTTCGCCGTGGCGATCGCTTTTACAACATCGTCCGCACCTTTTCCGCCGAACTGATGATATCCGATTTGCGCCACGCGCCGCCCGCGCACGGACACGACGTTCATGATTTCGCCTTGGTTGGCCGGATCGCCGAACGTCCCCAAAGACGCCTGATGGATCATGCCGCGCGCCGCTTCAAGCGCTTGCACGCCGAAGTTGTGGGAGTGATTGTTCGCGAGCCCAAGATGCGTAAACCCGGCGCGCGCAATGACCGAAAGCCAAGACGGTTCGAAGGGAAACCGGAGATCGTTAGGGGCAACGGGTTTCTGCTCATTGGGCGCGTCGAAAAAGACGCCTTCCGCGTTCGCCGTCGTGATATCGCTTCCTTTATAGAGACGACGCATGCCGTCAAAAAGGAAGCTGGGCCCTTTCGATTGAATAACAGCTTCAATGCCGCGGGCGAGCATCATGTCGCCAAACGCGAGCAGCGTCACTGTCTCATCCACGGTCTTCTCCCCTTTTGTATATGAACCGACAATGTAGCTGGTCACGTCCGGTTGCGCGGGATTCCTCGTCAGCTCGGAGGAGTTTGAGGCCGCAAACAACGAGAATCGGCGCGCCGCAATGCCGTCGAGGTGCCGCATAACAAGGCGCAAGCCCTGAGTGGAATCAATATCCATCGTGCGGGCGCCCTGATCGTCCAGCGAACGAAGAACCGCCAGGCTTTTGCGATCATGAAAACGCGCCGCCGTGGCCGTGAGCTCATGTGTGAAATCGAACGAACCGACGATCAACACGCGCGATCCGAACACGTCCCGAAGCCCTTCGACCGCCTTTTCGATTTCCTTGTCCGTCGCAGTTTCCTTGACGATCAAGGGCACGATACGCGCGTTCGGCAGCGATTTTTTGATGAACGGCACGATGCCGGAAATACCGTGCTCGCGCATGAACGGTTCCTCCTCGATTGTCACCGCGCCCATACGCGCCAGGCGCTCGACCGCGTCGCAATCGCTTTCAAGCCGACCGTACGGAGTGCGCCAGGCCGAAGGCGTCGATATGATCGCGCCTCGTCCGTTCATGAAATGGTTCGGACTCACGAGCACTACCGTGATTTTCTTGTCGGTCGCCGCAGCCTCGAACGCTTCGGCAATCAATGGCGCTGCAAGCAAATGGTGCGGCACGATCAGCCCCTTGATCCCCGCCTCAGCCTTGCGCGCTTTCGCGTCGCGATATGCCTCGTCAAACGTACCGCTCGCACTGAAATACGAATATTGGAGCGTCTCCGGACAGCGATGAGCCGCTTTCCGTTCTTCAATCGACTTTGTCCAAATGAAAAAAGCGCCGAACAGCGCAACAGCAAAAAAGACGCCGACCCAGACGCTATGTACGATCTTCCAAGTGAACGTCTTTGGCATGACCGAAGGTATAAGCGAAACGATCGTCGCGGATCCGGTTATGCAACAGCAAATGCAGTTCAGCCAAAAGGTATTTTCCAAAAATGGAGAAACGACCATCGCGTTCGAAGCGGCGCACCGACACGCGAATGCGCGAGCCGTGCATTACGCGGAACGTGCCGACCTGACGGGCGCGTTCGACGTAATCATGGTCTTCCGCCAACTTGATCGACTCATCGAAACCGCCGATGCGCTCGTGCAGGCTCTTGCGCGCAAAAATGCAGAAACCGGGCGCATGCGCCAGCATGAACTGCGTCGCCATCATGTGGGCGTTAAAGACGTTGTGGGAAACGTGATCGATCAGCTTCCCGCTCATCGCTTTGACGAGACAGGTACCCGCGTCCAAACCGCGCCGTTCAAACTGCTCCATTTTCGCGGAAAGCCATCCGACTTCCGGCAAAACGACGTCGGCATCGAGGAACAAAAGAATATCGCCCTGCGCTGCCTCAGCGCCACGATTGCGGCCAGGGCCAGGCATGCCGCCTTGGACCACGCGCGCACCGAATCGCGCGGCGACCTCACGCGTCTTGTCGGTAGAGCTCGCATCCGCAACGACGATTTCATACCCGTCAAAGTCTTGGCTTCGAATGGAAGCCAAGAGGCGCGGCAGGTATTCTTCTTCGTTGTAGGTCGGGATGATGATGCTGAGCATATGTGGTTTTTCAGCTTTTTTGAGCCAAAAAACCGTATCACGAAGAATCATAGCACGTTAGCGTGCTTTTTGGAAGAGGCGCGGATTCAGCCGAATCAGCCGATCATCCTCCTTACCCGGCATCCCGAGGCCGTCCGTATTAGAGGTAAGAAGATAGAGAGACCTGTCAGGCCCAACTTCGACCGCCCGGATGCGCCCGAACTCGGTTTCAAAATGCGCCTTCGCGGCAAAGGAACGGGCATTGAGCGGAACCTCATATAAAGCCTCACCGCGAAGCGTGCCAAAAAACACGCTGCCGCCGTACCAGGCCGCTCCCGAAGGCGCCCAGGACCCCCTCCGCCCCGAATCCATCATCGGAGACACCATTCCATCGCTCGTCTCGCTCCCGCGTACAAGCGGCCATCCGTAATTTTTTCCCGCCTCGATCAGGTTGAGTTCGTCGTGATTGAAACTCATGCCGCGTCCGCGATCCGTTGCCCAAAGCCTCCCTTCCGCGTCCCACGCCATTCCTTCGACGTTGCGATGACCGTACGACCAGATCGCGTTCGCGAACGGGTTATCATTCGGAATCGTGCCATCGTCATTCACGCGCAAAATCTTTCCCCCGAATGATCGAAGATCCTGCGACAAGGACGCATCACCGGCATCGCCGGTTGAAACATACAGTTTTTTATCCGGACCGAAACGCAGAACGCCGCCGTTACCCCATGGACCCGCTGGAATATGTTGAAGGATCGTTGTCCGTTCGACGAGCGTACTGCGCACAAGTCGATAGCGCTCAACACGATTTTCAAAATGACCGCGCGCATCAAGCGCGGTGCTATATGCGTAGATCCAGCCGTTTTGAGAAAAATCCGGATGCAGCGCGATGCCGAGCAATCCCCCTTCCAACGTGCGCCGTACGCCAGGCACATCGATATTCTCGCGAACGCCGTCCGAACCGACCAACACCAGTTTTCCGGCGCGCTCCGAAAGAAGCACGCGTCCGTCAGGTAAGAAAGCGAAACTCCACGGAGAATTCAAATGCGCAACGATCGTCGTTACGTCTTCGGCGGACAAATCCTGGGTCAAGACGCCTTGTTGCACGACCGCCTCACCAGGCCATCGAACCCTTCCGAACGACCAAATCAGAACGTTACGAAACGCATAGGCCGCTCCGACTGCGGCAAGCACAAGCAACGCGGCAAAAAAATGATGCGCAGTTCGGAAGTTCTTCATGCATCAAGTATAGCAAATGAAAAGACCGCGCTCAGTAAGGGATACCGGCGCGGTCGAGGAACATTCGTATCTTGTGAACGGGCACGGCGACACGGATCATCGCCTGCCGATTGTCGTTGACGACGCCATCTCTGTCCACGCCCGCATACATGACATGCATCAGGCCGACGAGCTCGCCACTTCTGGCCAGATAGACGCCGGCGCCGGACATCCCTTGCCCATCGCTGAGCTCGATGGCCAGTTCGTCGTCGACATGACGGCTCTGATTGCTCCAGTGCACGCTCTTTACCCGTCCGTAGCCGGCCATCTCGCCGAAATCGTAGGGGAAACCGATGGCGTACACCGCATCAAGCGTATGCACGTTTTCAATTCTCCCAAGAACGACCGCGGACTCGAAGCGTCGATCGATCTTGAGCACGGAGAGATCGAGCTCTTCGTCCCAGGCGATCACCTTGGCCGGATAATCGACGGCAGGCTTGCCGTCGACGGAGATGCGAACGAAAGGATGATCTTCACCCTTCCCGACGACGTGATAGCACGTGAGCAGGTAGCCGCTGCGATCGAGTACCACGGCTGTACCATGGCCCATAGGCTGCACGTTGATACGATGCGTCGCCTCCACATTCCAATCAACCGTGGGCCGAACCATCTCCGCTCGAGCGGCGCAGGCGCCAACGCACGCGAGCACGACCGCGAAAAGCAGGATCTTTTTCCTCATACATACCTCCTGTGGAAAAAGGACGCCTGGCAGAACAAGCATAACACGCCTCCCACGCAAAAGACGCAAGTCTGCTATGATGGAGGCACTATGCGACGCTTTTTCCCCGCCCTTCTCATCACGCTCACGCTTTTCTCCGCACCCCCCGTTTTTGCCGCCCAAGGGGATTCCAGGCCCCTGTATTCAGAGATCGGTAGACACTTCATGATCGGCGCCCGTTTTTATGGTCAAACCATCAGCGGCTGGGCATGGATGCTTCTTTCGAGACTGGGCCTTTCGGACCGTTTCGCCGCCGTGAATGAAGGTCAGGATTGCACGCAGTTTTCCCGCTGTGCAGAGGGGCTCGTTTGTCTCAATACCTGCAAAGAGAGCTCGTGCGCACGCTTTGAAAAACACTGCGTGATCGGCCCGAAGACCGTTCCCGTCCTCGGTGCCTCTTCGATCTGCGGCGCGGAGAATCTTTGCGTGGACGGCACCTCGTGCCTGCGTGTCTGCCCCGTCGGTGCCTCATGCAGCGCCTCGCATCGCTGCGTCGCGACGCGCACCCCTGAGGAGAGCGCCTGCAACACCGATCTCGATTGTTCGAGCGCCTGCGGCAAACTCCCCGCTCCGGAGATCGGTCCGGGCGGGTACGTCGCTCGATGCACTGCAGGCGCCTGCGCTTGCGATCCCATTGAGATCTCGCCGACAGCGGCACGTACAACCTGCCCGGCGAACACGAATATCGTTCTTGCTTGTCCAGAATCCACGTTCCAAGCCTGCGCGAAGGGAGAAAGCGGAACGCCTTTCGTCACCTGCCTGCGTGCACCGGAATACGGCGGCATCTGCCTTCAAAACGAAGAATGCGAACGCGCCGCATGCCCCGAAGCGTCCGTGCCGTTTTGCGATGAACGCGGCGCTTGCAAATGCCGCGTCGCAGAAACAAGCGTCGTCGCGTGCCAGAAAGCGTCCGAATGCGCCGGTACCGCCTGCGGGGCCGATGAAATCGCCGCCTGCGTCGCCGGTGCCTGCGCCTGCGCGCCGGCCGGAGTCACCTCCAGCTGTACGACTGTCTCCGATTGTTCCACTGAGTGCCCGAGCGGATACGCCGCCGCTTGCGAAGATGCAACCTGCGTCTGCCAGCGAACGCAAGGTAACGCCCCTGTCGCTTGCCAAACGACGGCAGAATGCAGCTCCGTCTCCTGCCCGGCCGATTACCAGAAAACCTGCCTGAACAACGTCTGTGCCTGCGCCCGCGAAACAACGCCTCGTTGATTGACGAATGCGGCGAAAAAAGGTAGCGTTGGGCGGATATGAAGTACGGCGAGAAACTCACGCTTCAGGTGGAATCGTTCGACGAACGCGGTCGCGGCATCGGTCTTTCCGAAGCCAAAAAGACGGCCGCGTCTTTTGTCATTCCTGGTGAGACCGTCGAGGGTATTTTCGTCGGCCGCAAACAGGGCGTCGCCAAGCTTGGAGACATGCGGGTTACGCATGCCTCGCCCGATCGCGTGAACGTCGAATGTCCGCATGCCGGGGTCTGCGGCGGCTGCGCCTGGCAGCACGTCCGCTATGCGCGCCAGCTCGAGGAAAAGCGCCGCATGGTCGCCGAGGCCTTGGTGCCCGTCGGCGTGGAGCTTGCCGAGATCGTGCCGGCCGAGGAAACCTTCCGCCATCGCAATCGCATGGATTTCGTGTTTGGCCCGCACGGCGAACTCGGTCTTAAGGAACCAGGACGCTGGGACAAGCATCTCAACCTCACGACCTGCCTCATGCTTTCGCCGGAAGCGACGGATGTCTTAAATGCCGTCCGCGCCTGGGTCGCAACCACGTCGCATAAGCCCTGGGATAACCGCCGTCACGACGGTTTCTTGCGCTATGTCGTGATTCGCGAAGGCAAATTCACAAACGAACGGTTAGTGACGCTCGTAACCGCGCGCGGCGAACTTGAAAAGAAGGAAGAGCTCATCGCTGCACTTTCTCCGTTATGTACTTCGCTGGTCCACGGCATCAATCCCCTGCTGACGGATCTTTCGATTGCGACGGAGCTTTACCCTCTTAAAGGAGAAGCACTGCTTCGCGAGAAAATCGGCGCTGTCACCTATCGCATCCATCCGAACGCCTTTTTCCAAACCAACAGCCGCATGGCCGGACGCTTGCTTGAGCGCGTGCGTGCGCACGTGCTTTCCGGCACGCACGATCGATTGCTCGACCTCTACTGCGGAGGCGGATTCTTCTCGCTGGCACTTGCGAACGACGTCGAATCGGCGCTCGGCATCGAACTCGATCAACAGGCTATCAAAGAAGCGGAGGCCTCAGCCGAAGAGAACGGCGTCAAAAACGTCCGCTATCGCGCCGAAGCTGCCGAGCAGCTCTCCTGGGAAACCGAGAAACCGGACGTCGTTATCATCGACCCGCCCCGAAGCGGCTTGCATCCCAAGGTCAAGAAAACTTTGCTTGAGAAACGCCCGCCGCGCATCGTCTACGTTTCCTGCAACTACCGCACCTTGGCCATGGACTTAAGCGAGCTCCTCAAAGCGTATAAAGCCGAAAGCGCCGTCTGCGTCGACCTCTTCCCGCATACGCCCCATATTGAAACAGTGGTACACTTAACCTTGCTATGAAAGTAGGATTCGTCGCCCTCGTCGGGCGCTCCAACACCGGAAAATCGACGCTCGTAAACGCGCTGGTCGGAACCAAAGTCGCGATCACGACGCCGAAGCCGCAAACCACGCGCCAAGCCATCCAAGGCGTCCTCCATGGCGAGGAAGGCCAGATTATTTTCGTCGACACGCCGGGCATCTTCCGCAAGCGCCGCGACCTCATGACGTCGCACATGAACCAGGCCGTCAAAGGCGCCCTGGAAGGCGTCGATGTCGTCCTCTATGTCGTCGACCCGACGCGCGCGATCGGCGAGGAAGAAGAGGATATTCTGAAGCTCTTGAAAGACGTCGCCGCGCCAAAACTTTTGGTGATCAACAAGATCGACGAGCCTAAAACCGCCTACATCGACGACTTCCGCGCGCTCTCGCAAGACTTCGACGGCATCGTTGAAATTTCCGCGCTCAAGGGCACGCATCTCAAGGCCTTGATCAAGGCGATTTATGATCGTCTGCCGGAAGGCGAACCGATCTATCCGGAACATCAAATTACCAACGTCGACAGCAAAACCTGGTACGGCGAGCTGATCCGCGAGAAACTTTTCATGTCTCTCTACCAGGAGGTGCCGTATACCACGAGCGTCGAGGTCGACGAAATTGAGTCGCGTCCTTCCAAAAACGGAAAAGACATGATCTACGTCAAGGCGCGCATCCTGACAGACAACGACCAGCACAAGCGCATGATCATCGGCGCGGGCGGCATCATGATCCGAAAAGTCGGCACGATGGTTCGCAAAGAGCTCGAACAGATCCACGGCAAACCCGTCTTTTTGGACCTCGAAGTCGTCACGGATCCGCATTGGCCGGAGCGTCTCCAGTAGGTTATACTGGAGGCATATGGAAGAAAAAATTTCAGACGAATTCGGCTGGCGCATTTTCCGCATCATGGCGGAATTCGTCGACGGATTCCAACTCATCCGAGGCCTCAACAAGACCGTTTCTTTTTTCGGTTCAGCGCGGTTTGAAGAGGACGACCATCATTACAAGGAAGCGCGCGAATTGGCGCAAAAGCTGGGCAAGGCCGGTTATACGATCGTGACAGGCGGAGGTCCGGGCATCATGGAGGCCGGAAACCGCGGCGCCATGGAAGTGAAGGCACAATCGGTCGGCTTGAACATCGAACTGCCGCAAGAACAGCGCCTGAACCCCTACACGACGCGCTCACAGGGCTTCCACTATTTCTTCACCCGCAAGGTGATGCTCTCGTACGCCGCGCAAGCCTACGTCTTTTTTCCGGGAGGTTTCGGAACCTTAAACGAATTGACCGAGCTTCTCATGCTCGTCCAGACGAAAAAAATCGATCCGTTGCCGATCGTCTTGGTCGGCAAAGACTTCTGGCGGCCATTCATGAAATGGGTCGAGGAGCATATCTATCAAAACCACAACGCCATCGACAAGGCAGACATGTCGATTTACCACCTCGCGCAAAACGTCGAAGAGGCCTATCAGATTATCAGCAGCATCGACGTCTGCCCACCGAACGCGTCGAAATGCTGGTACGGCTACCAACCACACCAGTTCAAGGCCGGGAAATCGAAGTGATCTCGTAGCCCATTTCGTTCCAACGCACGCTTGTCGGTTCAAGCGCGATCAGCGCCGGACGCGCGACGGGATGCACGACAACCTTGAGGATCAGCGGATTCTCGGGATTATCGAGAACGAAGATGTCAGCAAACCAGCTCGTAGCACGAACGACGCGCACGAGCTCTAGCCGCCCATCAAGAAGAAGCGGGAATGTATCCGACGTTCCCGTTTTTTGCAGTTGAAATGGCGAAACAAGGGTGCTTGAACTCGCCGACCCAGCATAAGTAGCAGCAAGCGCGTTGAAGGTTTGAAAAGCGCTCGAAACGGCGGACAGCGCCCGCTCCGCCAAGCCGAGCCGCCATTCAGTTTTTCCATCATCGCGCAGCGAAGCAAACGCGGAGCGCGACATCCAAACGACCCCGTTCTGAGACGCTTCACCGGATCCTTCCGGCCAAAAGGCCGGCAAGAGCATCGCATGAGCGCCTTCAAACGATTGGAGCGCCAACGTACCGGTCGCAGTGGATGTCTTCCATTCAAGAGATGCTGCCGCTTCAGGCTCCGCCTCGCGTACCGTCACGCGAAGAAGCCTGCTTTCGTCGCCAAAAACTTCGTCGACCGAGCCCGTCACGCCCAATGTCGTCGGACGAATTTCAAATGAAAGGCCTTGTTGGAAATCGATCGCAAGCGCCGTTTCACCCGA
>JBPOIQ010000034.1:0-4348 GCA_052034355.1 Minisyncoccota bacterium | reverse complement strand
CCAAATAATGCGGAAGCCGCATGATCGCACCGACGAGCGGCAAGCGAATTTGCCCGCCGTGCGTATGGCCGGAGAAAAAGACGGATGCTCCGGAACGCCCGCGCAGCATGGTCGCGGCCGGCGGAGCGAGATCGGGATTGTGAAGCATGACGAGCGAAAGGTCGGCTGATCCGGCATCTTGGAGCGCGGCCGCCAGGTCGGTCTCGCCGTACCAATCATCCTCGGCGCCGGCGATCACGATGGAAGCTCCGTTCTTTTGGACGCGCACGCAACGGTTATGCAGGAGCGGGATGTTCGCGCCGCGAAACCACGCGAGCGATTCTTCGCGAGCTTTCCATTCGTCGTGATTTCCAAGAATCGCATACACGCCGAGTGGGGCGTGCAGTTCTTTGAGCGGTTCCAGATACGGCAGTGCGGACGCCTCCTTATAAAGGAAGTCGCCACCCAAAAGAATCACGTCCGCTTCAAGCTCTTGGGTTCGGCGCGCAAGCTGCCGCACCCAAGACGTTTTCTTGTAGGGTCCGACGTGAATATCCGAAAGAAAGGCGACGGTCAGCGTCCGTTCCCCTGTTCCCACCGTCGTTCTCCGCACGCGCAAGCGGCGCGGCTCGATCAACGATCCGTAAAAGATCGTTGCGAAACCGACGACCGACGCCGCTGCCAGCGCGAACCCCGAAGCGCCTCCCCACGCCCATCCGCGCAAAAAACCAACCCAGAAAAAAATCAGGAGCGCGAGAATGACAAGATCAAAGACTTGCCACGGAAGGTCGAGGACGTAAACGGGCCGGGAATATTTTCCGGACATTACTTGACCGTGCTGCCGACGCGCTCGACCATCTCGCCGAGGCGGCAGGAATATCCCCATTCGTTGTCGTACCACGCAACGACTTTCACGAGGTCGCCGCCCACAACCTGCGTCAGGTTCAGGTCGACGATCGAGGAGTAAGAATTTTTGATGAAGTCGGAGGAAACAAGCTCCTCTTCGGTCCAAGTCATGATGCCTTCGTACCGCTTGGTCGCACAGGCCGCTTTGATCGCCTTGTTCACTTCCTCAACGGTCGTCTTGCGACCGAGCACGAAGGTGAAGTCCGACATCGAAACGACGGAGGTCGGCACGCGCACGGAGAGCCCGTCGAAAAGACCTTTGAGTTCCGGGATCGTCTCGGTTACGGCAATGGCGGCTCCGGTCGACGTCGGCACCATGTTGCAAGCGGCCGCGCGGGCGCGACGGAGGTCCTTGTGCGGGCCGTCCTGAAGCACCTGATCGGCCGTATAGCTGTGGATCGTGGTCATGAGTGCCTTCTTCACGCCGAACTTGGAATGCATGACCGCCGCGACGGGCGCAATGCAGTTCGTGGTGCACGAAGCGTTGTTGATGATGTTCGACTTGCCTTTGTAGTCCTGGCCGTTGACGCCCAAGACGTACGTCGGAACTTCGCCGCCTTTAGCAGGCGCTGAAAGCACGACGCGCTTGGCACCGGCCGCGAGATGCTGGCTCATTCCCTTCTCGTCGGTGAAACGTCCGGTCGACTCGATCACGACGTCGATCTTGAGATCTTTCCACGGAAGCTTCGTCGGATCTTTTTCGGCGGTGACGATGAGTTTCTTGCCGTCGATATACAAATTCTTTTCGTCATATGTGACCTCCTTCTCGTACGTGCCGTAGTTGGTGTCGTGCTTCAAAAGATGCGCGAGCGTTTTCGTGTCGGTCAGGTCGTTGACGGCGACGAACTCGAGATTTTTCAAACGTCCAAAAGCGGCTTTGAAGGTGTTGCGGCCGATGCGGCCGAACCCATTGATGGCGACGCGGATCATGGCTTGTAGAATTTAATGGTAGAAACAAGAGTGGCGAACACGGCAGGATCCGTCGAAGCCGCTCGGACAACGAGCGCCTCCTTGCCCATCGGCACGTAGATTGCCTGACGATGGACGCTGGAACGTTCAAACGAAATCGCGAAGATGGAATGTCGTCCGTCGACGTAGACGTCGTAGAGCGCGGGGCGAGTATCGGCGAAATCTTCGGCGACCAGGTTGGCGATTTCTTCGCGCTCGCCCAGCTTGACCGTTTCGATCAGGATTCCTTCGTTCGCGGCGGAGGCCGTCGCGATCTCTTTTGCGGAGCGGCCGAGACGCACCCGCGAAGGATCGGCGTCATCAACCAGCCAAAGCGGCGGCAACGCGAAAGCGAATCCACGGACCGGATCGTCACGACGCACCCAATCGTCGGTATCGAGCGAAACGGGTTGCGGAACGGTGGTCAGGATTGCAGTGACAGGAACGACGAGCGGCGAAAGCGAAGCGTACCACACGGCAAAAAGGCCGTAGGCCACAACGACGCTGATCAGCGCAGCTTCAACGGACGGAGACAGCGCATGTTTCACCCTCCACAGAGACATACGCGTACAGTATAGATTGCGGAGCGTGGGGCGTGAAGTGAATGAAAAACGAAAAACCGCCCGAAGGCGGTTTTTCTGGCGATTAGCCGGGAACCTGCGTGGAGCCTTCCATGGCGAAACGCGTGAAGCGCTTGACCTGGATGTTTTCTCCGCACTTGGAAATCGTTTCCTTGACGATATCTTCGACGGTTTTGTCCTCGTCTTTGATGTACGCCTGGTTCAAGAGGCAGACTTCGGAATACCACTTCGAGAGCTTGCCCTCGAGGATTTTTCCGACGACATCGGCCGGCTTGCTCGATCCCGCGAACTCTTCCGCGTACATCGATTTTTCCTTCTCGATGACTTCCGCCGGGATCTGGTCTTTCGACACGTAGAGCGGGTTCATGGCAGCAACCTGGAGGCCGAGCTCATGGCAGAGCTCCTTGAAACCTTCGGTGCGGGCGACGAAGTCGGTCTCACAGAGCACTTCGACCATCGCGCCGACTTTGCCGTTGCCATGCACGTAGGCATAGACGAGGCCTTCGGAGGTCTGGCGTTCGGCCTTCGAACCGGCCTTGGCGATGCCTTTCTTGCGGAGAAGCTCGGCAGCGGCGGCGAGATCGCCGTTCGCCTCTTCAAGCGCTTTCTTGGAATCAACGATGCCGGCGCCGGTCATGGCGCGAAGTTCGGCAACGGATTTGGCGTCGATCATAGGAACGAAAGGTTAAAAGATGGAGCGGGCGGTTAAGCCGTGATCACGCGCGTCGTTTCTTCCGACGCCTTCGCGGCTTCAACTTTCTTGGCAGCCGCGTTCTTCTCGTAGAGCTTGCGGCCTTCGGCCACGGCTTCGGAGAAGAGGCGCGTGAAGAGTTCGATGGACTTCACGGCGTCGTCGTTGGCCGGGATGCCGTAGGTGATGTCTTCCGGGTTGATGTTCGAGTCGGTCAAGCCGAAGATCGGAACCTTCTTGGCGCGCGATTCTTCAACGGCCGTCTTTTCGTGCTTGGCGTCGATGACGAAAATCGCTTCCGGAAGCTTGGTCAAGGTCGCGATACCGCCAACCTTGCGTTCCATGTCTTCGATTTCGCGGTCGATGACGACGCGCTCCTTCTTGGTGTACTTGTCGAAGCCGCCCGTGTCGCGCTTCATGCGGTACTCGTTGAGCTTTTTGATGAGCTTCGAGAGTTCCGGGAAGTTCGTGAACGTGCCGCCGAGCCAGCGGGTCGTGATATACGGCGCGCCGCAGGCCTTGGCGTACTTCTCAACAATCGGAGCCGCCTGGCGCTTGGTGCCCAGGAAGACGATCACGCCGCCCTTGGCGGTCATGTCGCGCGCCGTGTCGAGCGCTTCTTTCAGCTTCACGACGGTCTGCTCCAAGTCGATGATGTGAATGCCGTTGCGCGAACCAAAGATGAACGGCTTCATTTTCGGGTGCCACTTCGAGACCTGGTGGCCGAAGTGGGCGCCCGTCTTGAGAAACTCAAGAAGATCGGGAATCTCGTACATAAGAGATAAACTCCTTTTATCACCTTCCCGGCCGGGGCACCCGTATCCTTGCGGAGGGATGCGCCCAGGAGTGTTGTCGGGAATGTGAGGTTAATAATGGGAGAAGTATAAGGAAGCTTCCCCTCCTTGTCAAGCCAAAATTAAAAGCCCCTTCTATCAGGGGCACCCAGCGACGGCAGCGACCACGGACGGCTCTCGCACACCATAGAGACGCGAACCGTCCGGGAAAATCCAGACAGGAATAGCTGTCCCGTACGGCACACCCTGTTCGGCACAAGCTTGGCTGAAGTCCAACTCCCCGTTCGGATCGCAATCCGTATAAGGAAGCCGCTCCATATCATCACCGAAGAGGCGCCGCTGATCCTGGCAAAAAGGACACCACGACGCGCCATAGAGATGCACGCCCGTGCGCGCGAGACACTGTGCGATTGATTCACGAGGTCGTTCCGACGCCACGCTTGGCGGCG
>JBPOIQ010000074.1:0-10643 GCA_052034355.1 Minisyncoccota bacterium | reverse complement strand
GCGGCCCGCGAGGTCTTTGGAGCGCCAGATGCCCAACACGCCAACCGGATCAACTAACGCTCCCGCCCCCAGGCTCGTGAAGAGCCCGGTCACAGGGAACCCGCCGGTCGGCACTGAAGAAGCGAGGGTTGGGGATGTGTCGCCGAAGGCACCAAATCCTGCGCCCGCACTTTCTGCGCCGAGTGCTCCAATCGTCTCGCCCAGACCAGGACACCCTCCTTCGGATCCCGCATCCAGTTCGCCTACCACGCTCACTCCGGGGACTGACTCGTTCGCACGGGCTGTGTCGGAAGTGCATGCTATTCTGGCTTCCGCTCCAGTCCTTCGTCGCGGCGACAAGGTCTCGATCACTGAAATCAAGGAAGCCATCATGCAGCTGGGAGCTGCGGTCGCTAAGAACGTCTAGCTAGCTAGGAGTGACGGGCGTGCTACAGCGACCATATTTCTGGACATCGCTCGCCGCGACGGCGTTCCTGGTTACGACTGAGTTCTGGGAAAGGGTGTGGGGCGGATATCACTGGAGCATGCCCGTACTCGCGTTTCTGACGAGCGGTCTTGTCGAGTACCGACAACACGACTCGAGCAGCAAACTTGAAGCTGACCGACAGAAGTTCACGATACGAAAATTCGTAGAACCGGAACACAAACGAATCCTCACCGTCGATCCGAGCGCACGCGTCAACGTCATGCTCACGACGTCTTGGTGGCACGCCAGGCGTCGTTTTTCTGTTCGTTGGTTCAAGCGCTGTCTTGTGTACTTCGAGCAGATCGGATTCAACGACAGCGATGGCGATCGAAGCATGGTCATTTGGGAAGAGCAGGGCGTGGCCGGCATGGCGCTCAAGTACGAACACCCTGCGGTCGGCATTCGCGAGAACGGCAGGACCTCGATCAGTGTCGGAAGCGCTGACACGATAGTTGTCGACCTGCACGATATCGATGGCAATATGGAGCAATCTCAACGACAGTGCGTCGCTGGGCTGCGTGTAATATTCTCGTATCCGATCCGCGAACTGAAGCGAGAGGGGCTCGTGCTGGGGGCAGTAGGTAAGGTCATAGGTGTTGTGAACGTTGACAGTAGGATGTCTTGGGCCGCCTGGAAAAAACTCGACCCTAAGGACTTTGTCCACGTGAGACTCGCTGCCCTCACAAACGCCGTAGCCTTCGCCCTCGCTTGAACAGCCATCGCAACATGGACCGTCGTGTTCGCGCCCTGTGCCCCGGCCCGTTGTTCGGGCGGAACCCATGCACAGGAGCGCGACATCTGGTGTCCATCTTGGTGACCAATCCGAGACCGGCGCAGGCGCATTCGTTGCGGAGGTGAGCCTATTCGTCGCGTGAACGTCGTCTTGGCAACGAATGGTGTCTTGACGCCAACGCTGGCCTCAAAACCTGCAACCTTAGCGCTTTTTTGAGCGATTCGACTCCTTCAGCGCGCACCAGAAGACACCCATCCCTACTCACAGGGCTGGGTGTTTTCTTATTTGCAAAGCACCACCGATAGGCTTGACAAAAACGTTGATTTCATGATACATACCATCGTCGCGCAACGGCGCGTCAGAAAGGTACGTAATGCACAGTCACACTGGTCAGCGAGAGACGCCTGCCCAGAAGCTCTTCAGGGTTAGTGGGCGTAACTGGTGTTCGGTTCGAGGCAGTATCCGTGCCGACCTCGGACGCGCCAAGAGCCGCTTCCGTCCGCTTCATGAGGCGGGCTTCGAGCCCGTCGAGCTGACGCTGCGCTTCTTCGGCCAAACCCCGAACCCGCTCTCGAACCTCGCGGAACTCGCCAAGATGTACGGCTTCGGCCAACGTTCGGCCTGGACGCTGGAGACGCGCATCCTCGGTGTTCTCGCGCACGTCGGAGCGCTTGATGAGGCGATCGAACTGCCGTTGCGTGCGGAGACCTACGCACAGGTCTTCAGTCGCGCGGTCGCCACCGTCGGCGACTACATGAAGGTCCCGCCGAACGTCCGCGAACGCGTCGTGATCCGCGAGCTCGGCCTGGCCGACGCGCTGCGCTGCCTCCCCGCCAAGCTCCCCTTGTGCGAGGCGCTGGGGCTCGCCGCCGTTTGCTCGGACAAGGCGCTCTTGGCTCGCTTGCGGGCGGGAGAAAACCTCACGGCAGCCGAAGTGGCGCTCCGTCTCAGGTACGGCTTCGACCAGGAGGTCGGCATGTTCCGTACCTACAAGGAAGTCGCCGTCTCGATGAACGCGCGCTTCCGCACGGTGCGCGCCGACATCGAGGCCGAGCTCTCCAAGCTCGGCGTCCAGCCGCTCTAGCCGTCCGTCTCATACGGACGGTTTTTCATTTGGAACAAAAAAAGCGCGTCCATTCAGGACGCGGTCGAGACGAGCTTGAGATGGACTTGAAGACCATCATCATTGTCAGGGAATTCTCCGAACCACACACCATCCATGCTGGGAAGCCTCTTGAAACGCACACACTCTTGGGCCTCGGCGCCGCGATTGGTGGGTGAGAAGCCGATGGTGGAGATCGGCACATTCAGCACGACGATGGACTTTTCACCCATCATCGCCCTTGCTTGATCGTACCACGCGTCGATGGCTATCACCTGGCGGTAGAACACCGGTGGATTTGGCATGTTCTTACGCGGCACGAAGTTCGGGAACGTGATGACAACGAACTTCCCCAGAAGAGACTCGATCTGTTCACGCGTATTCATCGTGACCCCTTTCGACGCTTGATGTTTTGGAATCTTGCAGAAGCCCACCTCACCGGAGGCCGTCATTGTACTGACGAACCACCTCGGACGCGTTCGTGAACTTCATCGGATCGAACCAAGCACAGTTCCTGTTCTGCGCTTCGAAAGCGTCGAGATCAACGACTTCGTAGGCGAAGAGCAGGATGATCAACATGCAGCGCATGTAATCGTCGGGATCCGTTTCCGAACCGATCTTCGGGAATCCTGAGCGATGGATGTACTCCGCAAACTTGCCCAAGAGCTTGGACTGTCGTCTCGGATCCCTGTCGAGCACGATCGGCGCACGCACGGCCCGAGTCGTCGGTGGCATCAAACTCATGTGAATCCTCCTCACTGTTTTTGCCGGTTGAAACAACAAATGAACGAGCCCATTCAAACATAAAAACCCTCTTTCGTCAAGGGTTTTTATGGTAGGCCCGGATGGATTCGAACCATCAACCGCCGAGATATAAGCTCGGTGCTCTAACCGTTGAGCTACGGGCCCGCGCCGTTCCATTTAACAACGCCGAAGCCAAGAACGCAAAACCGCCCCGAAGGGCGGTTTCTTGCTGCTTCCTTAAGAAGCGCTTTCAAGCGCGTCGAGCGCTTTCTCAAGCTTGGAGATTTTCTCCTCGTCATTGCCGACGTCCTGCATCTTCGCTTCGATCGCTTCCAAGAGGCGTTCTTTCGCGCCGTGGCGCAGCGCCTCGTTTTCCATGAAGCGGTCAACGATAGCTTTCGAAGCGTCCTTCGTGACACCGCCTCGGTCGAGCGCGTGCTCGATCACGACGGAGATCATGTCGGCGCCATCGATCGTTACACGGCTTTCAAGCAGGTAAGTTATTTCTTCCTCAACAGCTTGGTCGAGCCGCTGGGCGAGCAGCTGCTTGAACTCCCGCAGACGGAGCTCTTCCGGATGCTGTTCGGCATGAAGCTCTTCTCCAAGTTTCTCGAGGGATTCCGCGAGTGACTGGATGCTTTCGGCGTGGGCTTCCGCCTCTGCCGCCTGATCGATCTCTTCAAACCCCTTCATTAACTGGTCGATCTCTGCGTCCGTCACATCAAACTCGGAATGTTCCTGATGTTTCGGCATGGATTCAGCCATATTTTTCATAGGGTTGATCAGTATGAATACGTCATAAATATAGCACATTTTCAAGGTTTTGTCAAGCGAAAACCGAAGAATTCCGTGCGCACAACCCTTCCTTGACAGAAGAACGGTTTTCGGTTAAGGTCGCCTGTCGTCCATGGTGGACGCAGCCCCGCGAGGGGTGACGCGAGGAAAAGTATGAGCAAGCTGTTCATTGATCCGTGCGCGCTCGCCGTGGCGGGCGGCGCCGTCCTCCCGGACGACGACCCCGCGAAGAAGTTTGCGGTGAATTTGCCGGCCTGGCATCCAGCGAGACGATTCCTTTCCGGTCCCTACCAAGGACTGGCGATCAATCGACGAGTCTACGGGTTCTTGCGCCTCTTCTCGATGGTGTATGAGCAGTACCTGCACCGCACCGGCGCAGACGGCCGACCGCAATCGCCAGGACCGCTTCCAGGCGCCGTCGTCCTCTACGAACACGAACAGTTCCTCAGCACTTTTCCGGCCGATGTCATCATCCGCGGAACAGGGCGTTGCAATCTGCATCATTGGTATCGACAGGCGCGCAAAGCCGTCGACGACATGACGCGCTCGTTTCCCCCGATACGGACCAACGCTATACAGGCGTTCGACCAGACGATCGCCCAGCTCGCGCGCCGCGTACGGCTCGCAGCCCCTCTCCCCCGTCCATTCAACACGAACAGCTTTCCGCTCACCCTCGTCCGCGCGCCATGATCTCCAGCCCGGGCGATTTTCTTTTTTTGCCGCCTTCCATTATCCTTCCTCTATGAAGAAGATCGTCGTCCCCGAATACGAAGCCGGCGAACGTCTCGACGCCTGGCTCGTCCAGCAATTTTCCGAAACGTCCCGCAGCGCCTTCCAAAAGCGCATTAAGGAAGGCGGTATTTTGGTGAACGGAAAAAAGCCGAAAGCGCACCTTGTTTTGAAAAAAGACGACGTGATCGAGATCGAAAAGGCGCCTTCGAAGGCCGCGTTGAAGAAAGTGAAGATGGAAGTCCCGAAGGTGCCGATCGTCGACGAGACCGATGAATTCCTGGTGATCAACAAGCCGTCGGGCCTTCTCGTGCACCCCGCCCCTTCGCAAAAAACATCGACACTCGTCGACTTCCTGCTTGAGCACCATCCCAAGATCAAAGGCGTCGGCGACGCCAAGGAGCGCCCGGGCATCGTGCACCGCTTGGACCGCGAGGCTTCCGGCCTCATGGTCGTCGCCAAGACGAAAAAGGCCTACGCGCATTTGAAGAAGCAATTCCAAACGCACGAGATCAAGAAGGAATATCTGGCGCTCGTCTACGGCCAGCCGTCCAAAGACTTCGACCTGATCGATACGCCGATCGGCCGCAAGAAAGGCAAAGGACGCATGTCGGCCCGCGCCGCCGCGCACGAAGGCGACAAGGAAGCTCGCACGCACTACGACATCCTTGAACGCTTCCCCCAAGCCGCGTTCGTCAAAGTCCGCACCGAGACCGGCCGCATGCACCAGGTGCGCGTCCACATGAAATCGATCGGGCACCCGCTCGTCGGCGACGACCTTTATGCCGGCACGAAGCACGAAACGCCGTCGCTTCGAAACACGCGCCTCTTCCTTCACGCCGCAACGCTCGGCTTCAAGGATCTCTCCGGCAGCTGGCACGAATACCACTCCGCGCTCCCGCCCGAACTTGAAACGATCGTGGACACCCTAAGAAAGAAACATGCCAAAGCGTAAAAAACTCGTCGTTATCATCTGCGGACTGGCCGGCTCCGGAAAGTCGACGGCCTCGACGGCGATCGCCAAGCGTTTCAAGCTGAAGCACGTAAGCGCCGGCGACCAATTCCGCGCCGTCGCCAAGGAGCGCGGACTTTCGCTGATCGAGCTCGGTCAATACGCCGCCAAGCATCCGGAATTCGACAAAGAGCTCGACCAACGCATGATGACCGCCGCCAAAAAAGGCAATGTCGTGCTCGATGGCCGGGCCGCAGCGTTTCTTTCCAAGAAAATGAAGATTCGGGCAACCAAAATCTTCCTGACCGTCGATCCAAAGACCAGCGCCCGGCGCGTCGCCAAGCGGGACGGCATTTCCGTGGCAAAAGCCATGAAGACCAGCCACGAGCGCGAGCGGGCCACCGCCCGCCGGCTCAAGGCCCTCTACGGCCTTGACACCTCATCGACCGCATACTATGATGCGGTCATTCAAACGGATCGGTACGCCCCCAAAGAGGTGGCTGACCTGATCGCATCACTTGTCACCTATGGAAATTAAGCCTGGAATGACCGTTCGGGTTCACCAGAAAATCAAAGAAACCACCCCGAAGGGCGAAGAGAAGGAGCGCATCCAGATCTTCGAGGGCATGGTGCTCAAGGTCCGCGGAGCCGGCGTCTCGAAGACGATCACCGTCCGCAAGGTCTCCGGAGGCATCGGTGTCGAAAAGATTTTCCCGCTGAACATGCCGTCGCTCGACAAAATCGAGCCCGTCAAGCAAGCCAAGGTTCGCAAAGCCAAGCTCTACTTCCTGCGCGACTCCAAGAAGCGCTTGAAAGAGAAGAACCTCCTCGTCGAGGAAAAAGGCAAGAAATAAGAACAAGAGCCCTTCCGGGCTCTTTTCTTGTATACTGCAAACGCCATGAAGACGAATACCTACGAACTGCGCGCGGAACTCTGGCCGTATCCCGGCAAGGCCGCTTGGCATTTCATCACGCTGCCCAAGAAACAGGCATCCGATATCAAGACGCGTTTCGGCGCCAAGGCACGAGGCTGGCGTTCGCTTCCCGTCACCGTCACGATCGGCGCGACGCGCTGGCTCACCTCGATTTTCCCGGACAGCTCGGCAGGGAGCTATCTTCTGCCGGTCAAAGCGAGCGTGCGGAAGAAGGAAAAGCTTATGGATGGAAAGAAGGTCGCCTTTACGCTTGAGGTCCGCGTCTGAACGGAGCGCAGGGACGGAGCGTTGACAAACGTGAATTTCTCGGCATACTAACGCCATGAAACAATCGTACCTTCAAGGTTTGGAACCGATTCGCCCACTCGAGTGGACGGACGTGTTCGCATTCTGGCGCGGCAACGAAGAAGGCAATCCGGACTGGGTCCAGCATGCCAAAGACCGCGGCTTCCCTTCGTGGGAAGCGTGGCGCATGACGTACGTGAAGCAGGCCAAGCTCGACGAACGCGCGTGGAATCTCTACCGTGTGATCGATCCTCTGGTTTCCGTGCCAAGCTTCCTAGGCGGACCGTTCCGCGCTTGGATGGAAGGAATCTATGGCGACAGCGGCGCCACGCCGCCGTTCGTCAAGATTGCCGAACGATTGAAGATCGTCGGTAACAAAAGCGTATCTTCTCTGCTTGAGACGTTTCCGACAAAGACGACGGTCTCCGGCATCGTAGTGGGAAAGGAGATCATGATCTTCGAAGGAATGCATCGCTGCTCCGCGCTGGCCATCGCCGCCGCCGAGAAACTCCCTGTCACGACCGAGCTCCAGATCACGCTCGGCAGCGCCCTTCCAGGAGACGACGCGATGATCGCGGCGATCGTCGAAGCGAACCGCAAGAGTACACCGCCAACACGAGGCTGAATAGGCCTCGTTTTTATTTACGTCCGCTTCAGGACGTCTTTTTGGACGAAGCGATCACGCGCTCGTAGACGCGCTCGTAACCTCGTACCATCTTTTCAATGCTGAAAAGTTTCTCAGCGCGATCGCGGCAGGCCTGACGCGAAATCTTGTCGATCTTTTTAATAGCAGCCGCCATTTGTTTCGGCGTGCGGACGACATAGCCCGTTTGGCCGTCTTCCACGATTTCTGAAACGGCGCCGTTATCGAAACCGATCGTCGGCGTGCCGCAGGCCATTGCTTCGATCATCACTAAGCCGAAGACCTCGTCATACAGCGTGGGGAAAAGAAGCACCTTGGCACCTTGCAAAAGCTCAATCTTTCGCTTCAAATCGGCCGGACCGAGAAAGCGAACGGTGGAGCCGTCGACATGCGGCTCGATTTTCTCCGACCAATACCCCTCGGAAGGATAGCTGGTACCGACGACAAGAAGCTGGATACCAGCTTCCTTCGCGGCGGCGATAGCATGGTGCACACCTTTGTCTTCAGTGATACGTCCGAGGTACAGGGCATATCCCTGAGGCTCTGGCGAAAATGCGTACGTCTTCGTATCAATGCTGTGATACACGGTGCCGACCCAGTTCAAATCCGGCATGCGTCGGCGCTGCGCATGACTGAAACTGATGAACCGCTCTTTTTTATACTTCAAGAGATGCTCCCAAAGATCCGGTGTCACGGGGCTATGGATCGAATGCACCGTCGGTGTTGATACGATCTGGGAAAAATGGCAGCCAAGCAGGGAGAAATGCGAGTGGATAATGTCGTATTTGTCGGCCTGGCGATAACATAACGAAGCTGTCTCGAGATTCTCCCGCATGATTTCGGTTTCCGAAACACCTCGCGTCTTCGCGTTTACCGCGGTAGCCGCAATGACCTTGGCGCGCGTTAACGCATCACCAGATGCATACAACGCAACCTCGTGACCGTGGTCGACAAGCGCGTCCGAAAGATTTCCGACCGATCCGTAAATCCCATGCGGTGCCTCGTGTGAGACAAGTCGGCCGACGGAACAGAGTTGAGCGATTTTCATACGTTGGAAGTGAGAATTGAGGCCCAAGCGTCAAAGACGCGATCTGGGTGGTGACGCTCGATGATTTCGTCGCGGAAGCGCGGCGGCACGGGCATGCCCATACAGCGCCGCACGGCCGCCTCCAAGCACTTCGGCGTAGGATCGCGCACGATCCAATCTTCCATATCGAGGCGTTCATACGCCTCGACCCAGCCGACGTGATCCGAAATGACGGTACCTCGACCTTGCAAAGCAGCTTCCATTACGACCGTCGGGCTCACATCAAAACGACTAGGGAGCATCATCAGGTCGCAAGATCGGTAGAAACTCGGCAACGCTTCTTGCGGCAAGAGTTCTAGGATCTGGACAGACGAGCGAAACGCCTGTTCTTCGTCTGACAAGGATTTCCTGCCACCAACTTTGATCGGTGCCACAACACAGAGATCCGAACAAGCACGCGCAAAAGCACTGACGAGTCCGATGTTCTTGATCGGATCCCATCGTGCGACAAAACCGACGGTCGACCTATCGTTCGCCATCATTGCGGAGACGCCCTGCTTAAGAAAGACTGGATTGTACGGCAGCGGAATTACGACGTCGTCCTCGCGTTTCGCTCCTGGATACGCTTCATCCGCGCGTTCGCGGCTCCAAGCGTTCAGATAGACGTTTTTACGCGCGGCGCGGAACGCCCCGAATTCCATGACACGCAGCCGCGCCTGTGCGGCAGGCGGAAGGGTGGTTGGTATTTCCGCAAACCAGAAACCGTGGTGACTGAAGAAAAACGGGATTCCAAGCCGTTCGGCCGCATTGGCGAGATACCAGTTCGCAAGAGAGAAGCCGTTTAACACCAGTGCGTCAGGCGCTTCGGATGCGAGAATCTCAATAATCCGTACCGACGCCGTCTCGACTACTGACGGGAGTCCGGCCTCAGGGCAGCGTAGCGCCTCGTTCGTCGCAAGATCGAGAAAGTGCTGATGTGTCGGCCCGGAAGGTGCGTGAATGCGTTCCCAATTTTTACCGCTGTCGTCCGAATGAGAGAGGACGATTCCAACAACATCAAAACCGCGCATGCGTAGTGCATCCTGGAACCCGGACGCGTGGCATTGAGGCCCGCCGACACCCGGTTTCGCATATCCGTTGAACAAGATACGCATAGCGCGGAAAAACGAGTAATACAGAAAGACAGTCTCCCTCTCCGCTCGACGCGGTCGAAGTGACTGTGACAAAACAATCTGTAACACGGATCGACAAAAAAATCAAGAGCGCGTGGATCTGCCGCATGTTGGCATGTCGTCCATACTGCTTTTTTTTTGTAAAATAAAATCCGCTCAATAGAACGGATTAGTGCAGTGCTACGAGACGCCTCCGTCCAAGCAGAATAACGGTCACGATGACGCCGATGACCAGGAAGACGATCGGCTGCGCGGCATCGACGTACGACCACGAAGGCACAGCGGCCACCGTGAGCACGCAGGAAACCGTGATGATGATCCAGGCCGTCAGGTTTTCGTCGCGCGGATCCTTCCAGGCGGAAACGAACGTCGGAATCGATCCGATGAAGGTGACGGCGAGACTCATCGTCATTCCGAGTTTCGGATCACCGGACGCCATCCAGCAGCCAATACCGAGCGCAGCACCGGCCAAACAGGCGGCATCGAGCCGGTCGAACCCCGGCTTGCCGTACTTCAGCGCCAAGACGAACACTGTCCAGCATCCGATCACGGCGGCCATGATCTGGAAGTTGACCGCGTGCTGGGCCAACATGCTGAGAAAGGTGATCGTATCAAGCAGTGCCCAGATGAACCAAGTGGAACGGATCGGGCGTTTCTCCTTTCTGACGATGCCCGCGGCGTATGGAATGAAACCGGAGAAGTACAAGATGGCCGCAAGCGTGGCCAACACGTTTCGCATGCGTAACTCCTCGAGGAATGTGGTATCTGTACAGGAAAAAATGCGGTGTGTCAATAAAGGCGAGTTCGCAAAGCACTGTAATAAAGCCGTCGCGCCTTCTGTCATCCTGAGCGCAGCGAAGGATCTCTTTCCGACATGAAGCGTACCGAGAGATCAATCCATCCGGGATTTACGGTACGTATCAGATCTTCTTTCTTTTTCCGAAGCCAGCCTTTTAACGACTTCTCGCGCTCAAGAGCTGTAAAAACTTCGGTTGTTTCTTCAAAATACACGAGTTTCTTACAGCCGTACTTCTTGGAGAAACCGTCTGCGGAGCCGGTT
>JBPOIQ010000027.1:0-4537 GCA_052034355.1 Minisyncoccota bacterium | reverse complement strand
CGAACGTCACCGAGGCTTCGGCCAGGTTTCCAGCCTTGCCGAGCAAGATGCCGACGATCGGATTAATGATGTCCTCAACCAGGGCCGTAACGAGCTTGGAGATCGCGCCGCCCATGAGGAAACCGACAGCCAAGCCGACAACCCCTTTCTCGCGGACGAACTCGACAAATCCTTTGAGCATAAGAGAGATTATTTCTTTTCTCGAGCGTTCTTGAGCGCATTCCCCCACCAATCGAGCTGCGACAGCACGCCGCGCATTTTTTTCTCGTGGAACCCTTCGGCTTTGAATTCCCCGTTTTCGATCAGCTTCCACACATCCATGATATGCAAAGCCTCGCGCGCATCGTGCATCTGGAGCGCTCCGGCGACAAGGCGCAGCTGCTCGACGACGCGCGCGCCTCCGACGCCTCCATACGACACGAACGCAACAGCTTTCTTATTCCACTCAGCGTACAAATAATCAAGCGCGTTCTTGAGCACGGCCGGATAACCATGGTTGTATTCCGGAGTGACGATCACGAACGCGTCCAAACCCGTTATTTTTTTCGACCATTCCTTGGCCAGCTCGACGGAGTATTCTCCTTTAAGATCCGTCACCGCGCTGACTTCCTGGTAAAACGGCAACGGCCAGTCGCGCAAATCGATCAATTCCGCGTTCCACCCTTCCATGGAAGAAGCCTGCTCTTTTACCCATTTGGCGACCGGTTCGCTGACGCGGTTCGGTCGCGTGCTTCCGATAATGATACCGACGTTGAGCATAGGTTATTCTTTTTTGAATTGTAACGACATCGAGTTGACGCAAAAGCGCTGTCCGGTCGTTTCCTTCGGACCGTCGTCAAACACATGGCCCAAGTGAGAGCCGCAGCGTGCGCAGACGATCTCCTTGCGGATCATGCCGTGGCTCGTATCGGTCTTCGTCACGATTTTCGACCGATCGACGGCCTGCCAAAAACTGGGCCAGCCGGAACCGGAATCGTACTTCGCGTCCGATTTGAACAATTCCGATCCGCAGGCTCGGCACATGTAGCTGCCGCGCTCCGTATTGTGATAGAGCTCTCCTGATCCGGGCGGCTCCGTCCCCTTCTCGCGCAAGATACGGTATTCCTCGGGCGAC
Organism: Minisyncoccota bacterium; assembly: GCA_052034355.1. Taxonomy (GTDB): domain Bacteria; phylum Patescibacteriota; class Patescibacteriia; order SG8-24; family DYFX01; genus DYFX01. Next base: position 3,423 of record JBPOIQ010000027.1, on the reverse strand, counting down.
AAAATATTCTTCCACTCCTCTTCGGTTCTTTCGAACTTTTCGTCCTGCATACAATCGGATTATTGAAGAAGCTTCGCGCAAAGAACGGAGGTCGCGCACACGGCTTCGATCATGGGTTGCAAAACATAGATGATCAGCAGCGAGAGCCCACCCCACGCGAAAGCATAAAACGGCGTCGTATGCCCTTTGAAATCAAGGGGCTCTTCCGTGTAGTTCCAAAGCCGCCGATGTAGCGTCCTTACGATCATGACGCTGCTTGCATACTCGAACGCCCCAAGGAACAACGAAAGGAAGGCCCACTGGAACCACAGCGGATGCACGGCAAGAAGCGGCGCGAGGCCGAGCGCGAAGAGCGCACCGAAACCGTAGATCGGACTGAACGGGTATTTGGAAAAGCCGCCGCGCTCGTATCGCCGCACCCGCAAGGAACGCCAAGCCGTATCGAGCAGCCAGCCCAAGACGCTGTAGAAACAGAACGTTGCGATGATGCCCAAAGATGCCATAGCGCGCCCTATTCAACCGTCGTGATCGGATCGCCGACCTTATAGTTCACAAAGAAGGCATCGGAAAGATCGTGCACGTTTTTGGCCCAAGACGCCCCGTACATCGCTTTCGCCAGCGTGTCGGATGTCACCCAGCGGAGCGTACCTTGGCGATCGACGACATACACTTTCGGATCACTCTGGATTTTAAGAAGTTTGACGCCGGGACGATACGTCACATTGCCGCCGATCGGCACGGCCGCGAGCTCCGTCGCCGAGAGCGTTTGCACGAAGGAAAAATCCGCATACCAGGTGAAGTACGTCTTGTCGTTCGGGAATACATAACGCTTCGCGTCGGCTCCGCAGAAATACACCGCGCTCGATTCCGACGATTTAATGAGCGATCCTGAAAGACAGTGCACCTCGGCGTCCAGGCGCGGCTGCAGATTCTTCTCCACATTAATCGTCGGACTCACCGTTTTCGCCCCCTCGGGGTCGTACCGTCCAGGACGCTCGGCCGCGAGCAGGGTCCAATATGGATTGATCTCAATACCGCCCGGCTCTTCGATTTCAAAGTGCAAGTGCGGAGCTGTTTCTTCCGCATTGCCGGAATCGCCGACCCAGCCGAGCAATTGGCCTTTCACAACCGAGACGCCTCTCTCAATCCCCGGAGCGATCGCGTAGCTTCTGCCCCCTTGGCCGTCATCTGTGCCCGGCGTGTCGTTATTGAGATGAATATACGAGTAGTCGTACCCTTCGGCATCCTCCAAAACGATCATCCAGCCGTATGAAGCTTCCGTTTCCGTCATCCAACGAATGGACCCGTCGATCACAGCGACAAGCGGCGTCATCTTAGCGGCCATGATATCGATGCCTTCATGAGGACGTCCGCCGCTGCGGCCATCGTTGAAGGTGTCCGTAAACGCCGCTTTACCCTGCACCGGAAACAAGATGGGTCGGATCACCTCGGCCCGAGCAGGAAACGCCGAAAAAATGGTCGCCAGGGCGGCAACGACAAGAATCCTCGCTGTGATCACCTGTACTGCTGAATGCGGGGACATGCCGGTATCTTACCATCTTGCGCAATCCTTTGGCATACCGCACAGTATCGCCGTCGCTGTTTTACAAGGAGATGCGTATGAAGAAAGCGGGAGTCGATTTCGGACTGTCGAACGTCAAGATCTTCTGGGTCGACGATCGAGGCCTCGATTGCTACCTCTCGACGCCCAGAGTCAGCCGGGCAGGCCTCATGTCGGTTCTCTGCCACCTTGGCATCAAACACCTCTGCGTCGCCGGCAACGGCCCCGGGGACGGCTTCGAGGGGTTCCATCAACACACCTGGCCAGACGACCCGATCCGTGCGGAGCTACGCCTCCAAGCAAACGGAGCCCGACACCTGATGCTCTGCGCGGCAAAACCGCTCGAAACGAAACATATCGTTGTCGGGATCGGTACCGGTATGTCGATCACCGTCGTGAACGGCGAGGGGTTCGACTTCCCCGTCGGCAGCGCCTACGGCGCCGGCAGTATCGACGGACTCCTCGCCCTGCTCGGCCTTGAATCCGGCGCAGCGATCGATCGGTTGCTCGAAGAAAAGGAAGAGATCCCATCTTTCGACCTTTCGCTCGGAGAAGCCGCGCCGGCACTGAAAGGCACGCCCTACGAGCACTGGATCGCTGCCAGCTTCGTGAATGCGGCGCGCGGACCTCGCGAGGAACCTGCTCTACGGGCCGTGCGCGGCGCAAAGAGCATCATCCAGCATCTGGCCACCGATCTCGCCAGCCGCTTGCTGCTCTTCGAGCGCATTCCGGAATTCCGCGGCGCGCGGGAGGTTGTGATCGTAGGCACGATGCCTCACACCTCGCGTTTCGTCCGCAAGACCCTCGAAGAGACGCTCCGGAAGATCGGAAAGACGCCAATCTTCCCGCCTCGCGCCGACTACGCCCTCGCCGTCGGTTGTTATCACATGATCCAGCCCTGACCCTTGCGTCAGGGCTTTTTATTCGCTACGATGCTGCTGCCTTCGGGGATCGTCCAATGGTAGGACAGCGGCCTTTGAAGCCGTGAATCTTGGTTCGAATCCAAGTCCCCGAGCCATGCCAAGTGCCTTTCGAGAGACCGAGAGGCCTAGCACCAAAGAAGACCCGGCCATGTGGCCGGGTCTTCTTATTTTTCAAGGTCATTTGAAAGATCGCCGTTGCCATGAATGATTGGTATTCGAGAAGAAATCTGACGAGGCTAAAAACTTGGGCTGTAGCGAATTGAAGATTTTAAGCTCATTTCACGGTTCGAATCCAGCATGGTTTTTGTGTGAATCATCTTGATACAACCAAAGGAGGTTTTGCATCTCGTCCCGGAGCTGCACCGTATTTCCATGCTTCATCAAGCCAGCATACAACGCGAAAGTGTCGTTGGTCGGATGTTCTTCCAATCTTCGGAACATCCGCCGCTTGGTGGCGGCACGCATGACACGGTGATCGGGAAAATGCACCCAGCCCAGAAAATCGACGCCGCTCGCAATGGTCTTGATGAAGACCTTGTCGGGGTGCATCTCAAGCCGCAGCATTTCCCATAGGAACCAATCCATCTCAGGCAGGATGCCCTCCAAGAATCCTCGGCCCTCCGAAAGAACGGCAAAATCATCGGCATAGCGAATGTAGCGCCGTGCCTTCAGGCGGTGCTTCATGAATTGATCAAACTCATTCATGTAGACATTGGCAAAGAGCTGGGAGGTCAGATTGCCGAGCGGCAAACCGACGCCTGGTCGGCCGTCGGTCGAAAAACTCTCGACGATATTCCGTAAGAGCGCCATGGTCCGTCCATCCGAGATTTTCTTTTCCAATACGGCAAGCAGGATACCGTGATTGATACTCGCAAAAAACTTGCGGATGTCGCACTTCAGGACCCAGCAGGTTCTGGTATGATTGCGGCTGACCTTCCA
>JBPOIQ010000028.1:0-5440 GCA_052034355.1 Minisyncoccota bacterium | reverse complement strand
AGTCCATTCCGGTCGGTATTGCTTACGCTGTATGGGCTGGGCTTGGCATCGTGCTTGTGGCAGCTATTGCTTGGATTTTCCATGGCCAAAAACTAGACTTCTGGGCGTTCATTGGCATGGGACTTATTGTCAGTGGCGTCGCCGTTCTAAACCTGCTATCCAAGGTCAGCGCACATTGACCGGGTTGGCATCTAACAATTCATTCAAGCCGAGGCCGCGTCGCGGCGCGGCTTAATTCAGGCGGGCTAGGTTGCCCATGTCGGCGGCAACCTCAACGCCTTGCACATGCATCACGTCTGGCTGCCCAGCCTCGCCAATCCACGCACGGACAATCATCCCTTCGACTGTCGGCGGCGTTTCCCAGTCATTCAGCATCACCGCCTCCCAGCTTCGTCCATACGGCCTGTTCTTTGCCTCTGGTGCTTTTTTCAATGCGACCTCCAGCAATGATTCCCAGCCGCTCCAATTCGCGCATGGCCTTCTCCAGCGCATCCCGGAAGTCCCGCATCCTCCCCGCCGACTGCGCCCGCCCCTTGAGGTATTCCAGGCTGAACCGCTGCACAACTTCGGCAGACGTGGCCACCAACCTTTGCAGGCTCTTGGCCATGTCCTGATTGCGCCCGAACTCGCGCCGCTTCTCCCAGTCGATCAGGGCAAATTCCCGATTGCCGTACATGGCGTGCCACCGGGGATCTATCGTCAGCGTGTACTCCTCGCTGGCCTCGTCGTAGTCGAAGCCTGCAATCAGGTGCAGCGTGCGGGTTTTGCCAATGGACAGCTTGGGCTTGCCATCCGCCTTCGTGACCTCGATCACCAGCATGGCAAAGGAAAGCGCCTTCATCGTGCGGTGCAGCCACTTGTATTCGTAATTCCCGGTTTGGCGTCCGATTTCCCGGAGGAAGGCAGCGCGGTTGATGACAACCGGCGTTCCCAGCGGCTGGCGCTGGGCTTCCTTCATGCACTGCATCCACACGTCCGCCTGTGCTTCGTCCAGTTGCTCGCCCCAGAACCGGATTTCCGCATCGCCACGGCTCTGCAAAACGGTGTCCTGGTGCATCCGCTTGCGCCCACGCGCCACCGGCGCAAACAGGCTTGACCTGGCTATGTGGTTCGGCATCGCCCGCATGAATTCATCCATGCCTGGCAGGAACATTTGCCGGGGTGTTTCTGCGGCCTTCTGCTCGGCCTGCGCTGCCACTTCGGCGGCTTTTTGTTTGACCCACTCCAGCGGGTCGCGCTTGCTCTTGGTATCCTCAATATCAGCCATTTTGGCCTCCTACATAGGTCATTTTGGTTAGGCGCTGGCCGGGGGGTCTAGCCCCTGCCTGCGCCGCTTTTCATGCTACACCGACACACGCCCCCCACGCCCTGCGGGCTGGGGGAAAGATCAACGCCCAAGGCTGGGGCCACGGTCGCGCTTCGCTTGCCGTGCCTGCTCGGCCTGCTGCTGGCGCTCTGCGGCCACCTCGGGCGCGTTCCATGCCTTTTCTGCCGTCCTGCGGGCGTAGTCCTCAACGTGGCCAGCCTTGCGGCTCTCCACCTGCGGCGAGTGCTTGGCGATAGCTCCGGCGATGCCATCCGCGCTGAACCGGCCAGACTTGGCCATGTCGGTGGCAATCATCCAATCCAGCCGCGAGAAGTCGGCGGTCTTGCCGTAACGCTGCATCAGGCGCTGTGCCTGCTTGCGGTATTCGTGGCCGGGGTCGGTCGTCCAGCCGTAACCGGGCGACTTGTAGCCCTCCAAAGCCTCTAGGCGGCTCTGACGCTCTTTTTGAGCCTCTACCCTATCCACCCCCTGCCGGATGCGTTCTAGGTACTCTGGCGCGGCTGTAGCGGCCTTTCCGGGGCATTCGTGCGCCAGTACGTAGGGCTGGCGGCCTTCCCGGGCGTGCTGTGGCTTCTGGTTGGTGAAGCCTGCCAAGCGGCCATAGTGGCGGCTGTCGGCGCTGTTGGGGTCGCCGCCGTAGTGCTTGGCCAGCCCTTGGGCGGCAATGCGCCGTTCCTCGGGGGATAGCGGTTTATCCGATAGTTTCACCCATGCCTGAAAGTTTCCCGGAGAGGTTTCTATCCGTGCAGCGGATTGAAAACCATCCTTGTTCATGGATGCCAATTTATCCGCCGTCAGGTCATCCACCAGCACTAGCCCATGCTCCCCTGCTGGCCTGATATAAATGTCGTTGCCCTTGGCGTTCATGCGTTTGAGCCATGCGGCGGACTGCTCCACCTCGGCGCGGCTCCATTCGCGGTTCATCATTTGGCCGGTCTTGGCTTCGCGAATTCCCACCTCGAAACGCTCCACGCCCAGCGCATTTATTTGCTTCTGGATGGCTTCGCCGGTACGGTCGCGCCCCTGATTTGCTCGGCCACGCTCTGCGCGTCCAGCGTGATTTGGTTCTCGATGGTCGGCGGTGCCAGCCAAAGCCATGATGCGGTCACGGCTGCCGCCGTAACCATGCCCACCAGCGCGGCCAGCAGGTAATGGCGCCATTCCATCCTCTGGCCTGCCTCGTTCAGTGCCTCGGCTGCCTTCTGCGCTTCGGCTGCTGCCGCCTTCCACTCCTTGGCCGCTGCGTTGATCTGGCCGCTGAACTTCTCGCCCTGCTCCCTGCTCTTGCGGTCGATCTCGGCCAGCGTCTGGCGTGTCTCGTCCGTCAGTGCGGCCATTGCCTGCGCCAATGGCTCCAGCATCGTGGCCAACGCCTCGGCGCTCTGCGCTTTGGCTTGGCTCAACTCCTGTATCTGGTGTGCCAAATGCTCTAGCCGCGTCTCGTTCGATGCTGCGGCGGACTGCCGCAAAGTCTCGGTTTTGCTCATAGCTGATGCCCTTTTTCTGGATGCCGGCGGCGGTGTAGGTCTTGCCCAGGTCGCTGCCTTTCATGGTCACGCCGTCCAGCCGGTACGACAGGCCGGACAGCTTCGCGCCTTGAAGCTGTGCCACCGGCACCAGCTCAACGCCTGCCGCCTCTAGGCGCTCTTGATAGGTGGTGAAGTCGGGGCAGTCCTTGGCCGCTGCATCGGCCAACTGCTGGAGCTGCTGGCGGGCGCTGGGCTGGCCGGTGCGGATTGCGCCCTCGATCTCGCCCTTGGTGGGGGCGCGGCGCTCGGCCTCGGCGCTGGGGGCTACCCGTTGCAGGCGGAAATCCCGCTCAATCTCTCGCATGATCGTTTCCTGCCGCTTGTAGTCCTGGCCATCGCTGACGACTTCGCCGCCGTGGGTGATTCGGTTGGCCAGAATGTGGATGTGCTCATGCTCGGTGTCGGTGTGCCGGGTCATCACAAACTGGTTATCTGTAAAGCCCATGCCGCGCAAATAACGCTGCCCAATGGCCTGCCATTGCTCGTCTGTGAGCTTTTCGCCGTGTGCGGCGGACAGCGAAACGTGCAAAACCGCCTTGCCCAAATTCGGGCGAAGCTTGCGAATTTCGCCAAATTCGGCGGCAAGTTCGCGCGGATTTTGCCCGGCCATGTTCGTGGAAATGATGCGCCCCTTCTCTTTGTTGAGGTCGTATTCAGCCGCTCCACGGAAGCCCCGCCCCTTGACCAGCTTGGCAATCATTCGCGCCCCCCTGCCCCAATCAGGGCCAGCCGCAGCCGGGAAACTTCACCGGCCAGCCGCTGCAAAAGCGCATCATTTACGGCCACGTTCTGGCCGATATTCGCGGCGTGCGCCAACTGGTTGAGGTTGCCGGACAACCTCGCCAGCTCGGCGTACTGCTCGCGGTTGATGGGCGGCACGGGCGGCGAAGGCAGGCGGCGCGATAGCGCAGCCTCCCGCAGCCACTGCGCCGGGGTCATGCCCATTTGCTCGGCCTTGGCGCGTAGGTCGGCGTATTCGCCAGCCGACACGCGAACGCCAATGGTCGAGACGCGCACGGCGGCGGGGTCGCCCTTGGGGCGGCCACCTCGCCCACGGCGCGGGGGTGTTTCTGCCGTCATGAATGAGCCTCCAGCGAATGAGTGCGGCAGGCGGCAAAGAGCGCAGCGACTGCCGCCGGGGTGCAGGGGCGCAGCCCATGCCAAGCCGTTTGAGCGAAGCGAAAACATGGCTTGCTTCTAACCCGATATGCCGCGCCACCTACCATCATACGCCAGTCGATGCAGGGGGCAAAACGGCGGGGGCAGGCTCTGCGGCTTCAGCCAGCAGATCAGCCTGTCCAGCAAGGGCAGCCGGGGCCGTGCGCTCGCGCTTCGGCTTCGGATGGCCTGCCTTGCGTAGCGCCTTGGCCAGCTCGCCCATGCCCGCCCAAATCTTGGCGGCATGGTCGGCGGTCAAGGTGTCGGCGGCGCGGATGGATTCGGCCAGGTCTGCCAGCGTGCGGGGGGCATCGCCCACCTTCCACTGCTGGCGGCTGGCCTGCGCCTTGGCTTGCTTCGCAGCGAACCACTCCACCAGCTCGGCGCGTTCAGCCTCGGTCAGCCCCTCCAATCCATCGGATGGCAAGCTATCCGCCCAGCGGTTGAAACTGGCGACAACCTTCTGATGGCTGCGTTTGGTGGCCGGGTCATAGGTCGAGCGGATGCACTGGATTTTTTTACCCTGTTCACGGAATTGCACGGCGGATACCTTTCTATCTGTCTGGTGGATGTTTTATTATCCGTTGCGATGATTGAATTATATCCGCTGCGCGGATAAATTACAATCCTTTGCTGTGATATTTTTCTATCCTTTGCGCGGATACAATAGGCACAGACTAACGGATAAAATGCAGGCGGTCTATCGGGGCGCGGTCTTTGGGCTGCCCGTAGGGCTGCCCCCTTTCCCCACTGCCCCGCAGGGGCTGGGGGCGGTGTGTCAGATGGGGGCCGTTCCCCCCCCTTTGGGGGGCTAGATATGGCTGTTTTGCCTCCGGCTTCGCTTCGCTCACCCGGTTATCCACAGCCCTGCCCTGGTAGAAGAAAAGGTAGAAGAAAGGTAGAAGCGAAAAACAACCCTTTTTTCCTTTGTAAATCAATGGCTTGCAAAGGGGGGGCGCGACGCAACCCCGATAAAGCGCGACGCAACCCCGATGCAGGCGCGACGCAACCCCGATAAAGCGCGATACAAAAAGCCCGCACTAGGCGGGCTTGGTGGTAATTCGCTGCGCTGGTCAGTGGAACGGGATGCCGCTGTACTCCATCCAGATCACCAATGGCCATTCTTCGCCCTGCTCCGGCTCGATGGCGACGGTATCGAAACGCCCGCCCGAGTAGATCAGGCAACGCTTGCCAATCAGCCTGCCCGCGTCTTGGTAGCCGTGTCTTGCCAGCGTCCCGGCACGCCCCATCAGCAGAAATGGCCTGTTTGGGTCTGGGTTGTCTGGATCGCCAATCACTCGTTAGATGCCAGATTTGGCGTTGCGTATGCTCACAGAAAATCGATAGCCGCAAGACTGTTTTTGGCAACTCATAGCCACTACAATTTCTCCTTCATACCGTAGAGGAGATTGCGCGTGAAGAACTG
>JBPOIQ010000023.1:0-34679 GCA_052034355.1 Minisyncoccota bacterium | reverse complement strand
CTTCAGAAAGGCAGCCCCGCAAAAAGAAGTGTACAGATCGCTGTTTTCGATCCCACCGAAGGCGAGCGAGTGGCGTCTTGGAGGGAGTTAGGACTGTCTGAGGCTGGGGAGCGCGCTGATGCGCGAGCCGATTCCTCCCGACGTACGTCGGGAGGAAGCCGAGTTCCGCAGCTCGCGGAAAGACGCCACTCGCGAGCCGACCGCCCTTCCCCGGAAGGGCGGTTTTGGTTTAGGCTGGATATCTATGGGACTCAACCGCCTCTTGGAAGCCGTAAAAGAGTATTCGCCGAAATCCGACCTGGAAACGGTCGAGTTGGCGTACGATTTTGCGGCCAAGGCGCACGAGGGTCAAAAGCGGGCTTCCGGCGAACCATACATCAACCATTCGGTCGAAGCGGCGATCACCCTCGCCAAGCTGCGCCTGCCGGAAAACATGATCGTAGCCGGGCTTTTGCATGACGTGCCGGAGGATACGGACGTGACGCTCAAGGACATCGAGAAAAATTTCGGGGAAGACGTCGCCTCGATGGTCTCGGGCATCACCAAGCTGGGCAAGATCAAATACCGCGGCATGGAGCGCTACGTCGAGAACCTCCGCAAGATGTTCGTGGCCATGGCTTCCGACATCCGGGTCATCCTGATCAAATTCGCCGACCGTCTCCACAATCTTTCGACGCTCGACGCACTGCCGCCCAGGAAACGCCTGCGCATCGCGCTCGAGACGCTCGAGATCTACGCTCCGATCGCGAACCGTCTCGGCGTCGGCTTCATCCAAGGCATGCTGGAGGATTACTCCTTCAAGTACGTGAACCCCAAGGAGTTCGCTTGGGTGTCCGGCCTCGTTAAAGAGCGCTACCGCGCGAAAGAGCGCTACCTCAAGAAAGTCGGCCAAAAGATCGTCGACGAGCTGAAGAAAAATAATGTCGAGGTGCTCGACATCCACGGGCGAACGAAGCACCTCTACAGCCTCTTCAAAAAGCTCCTGAAATACGATCGCAACATCGACAAGATCTACGACCTCGTCGCCCTGCGTGTGATCGTACCCTCGGTTGCCGACTGCTACGCGACGCTCGGCATCATCCATCACATGTGGAAGCCGCTCAAAGGCCGCATCAAGGACTATATCGCCCAGCCAAAACCGAACGGCTATCAATCGCTCCATACTACTGTCTTCTGCGACGGCGGCGACATCGTCGAGATCCAAATCCGCACCGAGCAGATGCACCAGGAATCGGAATACGGTATCGCCGCCCACTGGCAATACGCCGAAGCCGGCAAGGAATCATCGGAGGCCGCCAAAGTCCAAATCGCCTGGGTGAAAGACCTGATCAAGCTTCAACAGGAAACACTCACGGATTCCGGGAAGCTCATGGAGTCTTTCGAGAGCCTGAAAATCGACGTCTTCCAAAAGAGAATCTTCGTCTTCACGCCGAAGGGCGACGTCATCGACCTTCCGGAAGACGCGACGCCCGTCGACTTCGCCTATGCGATCCATTCCGATATCGGGGACCGCTGCACGGCCGCGCGCATCAACAACGAAATCGCCCCTCTCGATGCCAGGCTCACCTCCGGCGACATGTGCGAGATCGTCGTCGATAAAAACCGCAAGGGTCCGAACTCGGACTGGCTCAAGTTCGTCAAAACGAACCATGCCAAAGACCGCGTCAAAACCTATGCCAAGAAAAAACGCCTGCACTGAGCAGGCGTTTTTTTACGTTCTCAATCGATTGATGAGGTCTTTGAATTCCTCGTCGGAATAGAATTCGATGGTAATGCTGCCGTTCGGGCCCTTCTTTTGAACGGCTACTTTGGTTCCGAGAATACGGCGCAGTTCTTCTTCGACAGCGAGCACGTTCGCGTCGCGCAGAGAGCTTTTCGCCGCAGGAGCTCCGCCTTTGCGTTCGCGCGCCTGTGCTTCCGCCTCGCGCACATTGAACGCTCCCTCAAGCATGCGGTCGAACATCGCTTTACGCTCCTTCACCTCGTCCATGCCGCAGAGCACACGGGCCATGCTCATCGAGATGCGTCCGTCGGCCAGCGCCATTTGCATTTCGGCCGGAAGATTCAGGAGCCGAAGTGTGTTCGCGACGACGGAGCGGCTTTTACCGACGCGTTTCGCGACCGCTTCCTGCGTCAGATGAAACTCCTCCATGAGCTTGGCGTAGGCATGCGCTTCTTCGATCGGTGAAAGGTCGGCACGCTGGATGTTTTCAATAAGCGCCAATTCCAGCTTTTCCTGCTCCGTAGCGGTACGGACGATCACCGGAACCTTTTTGAGGCCGGCCTCGCGGGCGGAGCGCAATCGGCGCTCGCCGGCGATCAGCTCGAACATGCCGTTCGTTTTCTCCGTAACGACAAGCGGCTGCATGATGCCGAACTCCTTCACGGACGCGATCAATTCCTCCAATTCTTCGGGATGAAATTCGCGGCGGGGCTGAAACGGGTTCGGCACGATATCCGAAACCGAAACATGCAAAATGCGATCGCCGACTGGAGCGACCTCGATCGCATTCTTCGGCATGGTGTCCGGAGAAGCGACGGAAACAGGCGCGACCACAGGAGCGGACGCGGCCGGCGCGGCTGCCTGAGCGGCAACCGGCTTCACGGGCTCAGCCGTGCGATTCGGAATCAACGAAGAAAGACCCCTCCCCAATCCTCCCTTCATAGTGCAGGTGCTTCGACGCCTTCGACGGCGGCAATGATTTCTTCAGCGAGGCGCTCGTAGGCTTTGGCGCCTTTCGAGCCCGGATCGTAGTCAGCGATGACTTTTCCGTACGAAGGCGCTTCGGCCAAGCGGACGTTGCGCGGAACGGCGGAGCGGAAAATCTTATTCGGGAAAAACTTGTAGAGCTCGGCCATGACCTCGTTCGAAAGCTTGTTGCGGCTGTCGAACATGGTGATGACGGCGCCGAGCACGTCGAGCTCCGGCTTCACGTGCTGCTTCACGAGATCGATCGTCTGCATGAGCGCTCCCAAGCCCTCGAGGGCGAAGTATTCCGCCTGGACAGGGATCAGGACCTGATCCGCGGCGATCAAACCGTTGATCGTGAGCAGGCCGAGAGACGGCGGAGAATCGATAATGATGAAATCGTAATCATGCCGGACGCTCATGAGCGCATCGGAAAGCTTGAACTCGCGGCGATCGGCCGTCACGAGCTCGACGCCCGCACCCGCCAAGTTCGGCGTGGCCGGAGCGACGCGGTATCCTTCGATCGGCGTCGGCAAAATGATGTCGCGGAAATCCGCGCTGCCCGTGATCGCTTCATACACGCCCTTTTCGAGAGCGCGATGATCGTGACCAAGGTTCGACGTCGCGTTGCACTGCGGATCGAGGTCGACCAACAACACGAACTTTCCCTGGCGCGCAAGATACGCGCCGAGGTTGACCGCCGTGGTGGTCTTACCGACTCCCCCTTTCTGGTTGACGACTGAAAGAATGAGGGCCATACGTCTCCAGTCTATAGGAGGTGACCGAGGAGGGCAAGGTCGCAGGCGTCATCAATACCCCACAACGCCTGATTGACAAGGGTTTTCGCCGGGCATACCATAGTCTCTGCACTGCCCCGAAGACGCCCGCCACGGTGGCGAAATGGCAGACGCAGGGGACTCAAAATCCCCCGATCGCAAGGTCATGAGGGTTCAAGTCCCTCCCGTGGCACCAAGAAAACCTCCGGCCGATAGGCCGGGGGTTTTCTTGACTTTAAGGGTCTTCTTCGATTGAATAGCACCAGACTTGCCCCCCAACCAAGGAGTCGACCGTGTCCCAAGAAAGCCCGAAGCTCGTCCAAGCCCTCGTGAAGCCCGGACCGCGGAGGTTGATCGCCCTCTTGATCACGCTCAGCATCATCGGCGCAGCAGTCATGATCGGCATCGGCACCGGCATCGTCTGGTGGCACGTCTCATCTGCACTGAAACGAGAAGATGTCCTCGTGGTCAACGCCCGCGGAATGATCCGCAGCGCCGGCCACTGGAGCGACTACAACCGCGTCAGCTACCGTTCCTGGGAAGCCGACACCGTCGTCGTGGCCGTGCCGCCGCCCCAGACCGAAGTTACCTTCAACCCGCTCAGGCCCGGGGACCACTGCTACGTGCACGGTTCCACGCTCGTGCGAGTCGAAGCGCTCTACAAGACGGATGTGCTCCTAGCGATCGAGAAGTCGGAAGACCGCCACGACACGCGGCAGCCGGGCGACTGTCCGATCGGCACGATGTTCATTGCGAACGACGCGGAGGCGATCCGGATGATCTGGAACCTCAAGAGCTACCGCGAGCAGCAAGAACGCGACCGCGCTCTCACGCGAGGCCGACTGCCGCGCGACGCCTCCAACGTCTCAGACTGAAAGTCCCCCGCCGCAAGCGACGAGGGATTTTTTCTTTTTTGCTTAGCCGATGACGGCGATCTTCACGAGGACGATGGCGGCCACGACCTGGTAAGCGACACCCCACTTGAACGGGATATCCTTGCCCTTACGAAACTTGCCGATCCATTCGTGATGATTTTTGTGATGATACGCGGTGAACCTGCGGAAGAACGGTTGGATCTTCGTCAGTTCGTAGACGCCCACCAGGAGGTCGGGCAGCACGCTGCCGATCAATCCCCACTTCATGGCGCTGTGCATATGCACCGGCGCGTTCGAGAGGATGAGCAGCATCACGTAGATGGCGGCAATCGCATCGATTGTCACGTAGGCGATCGCGCGACGCACCTTATCACCGGACTTGTAGCCATCGAGCATGTGCTCGTCGCCATGCGGAATACGATCGACGACGAAGTGCGAAAGGAAACCGAGACCGAACGCGAGATACGGATTGGGCACGGCGGCTCCAATCAGCGCTCCGATCGCGGCGTGGGTGGTTACAAACATACCAGGACAGCATACAGCCCAAAACCGTTTTTGACAACGTCGGATAGCCAATACCACCGAAAAACCTCGACTTTTCAAAAGAAAAAGCTTCATCCGAGGATGGGGGGCGTTTTCTGGTAGCGAGAGAGGGGGTTGAACCCTCGACCTTGGGCTTCAGCGGGGCGTAGCGAAGCGGAGTGATCACGAGGATGCGACCTTGCGCTCAAGCCCAAGACAATAAAGAAAAGCGCTCCATCACATGAAGCGCTTTTCTTGGTAGCGGGAGAGGGAGTTGAACCCTCGACCTTGGGCTTATGAGTCCCACGCTCTAACCAACTGAGCTACCCCGCCGGGGGTCGATACCGCCCGTATGCTAGCAAAAACATTCCCAGTTGGCAAGCCACGTCATTCGCGAACGACGTGGCAAGGCCTGTGGACACGGCGGAGGGGGTTGACCTCGGCGTGGTATTCTGATACGAAGGTCTATCGGTCTTTCCACACAACCCGTAGGAGCATCCATGACCCGCACCACGCCCAAGACCCGTCCTCAACTAGGCCGCGTCGCCCGCGCCAAGCGGGTGAAGGAACATGCCCCCAAACCTTCCAAGGCCAGGGATATCCCGAAGAAAAGCGGGGCGAAGGACAAGCCGTCGTCTCGTACCAAGGGAACAATCGACCAGTACTTTAGCGAGATGATGCAGGGCGAAGATCTCCTGACGCCCGCCGAAGAGCTTGAGCTCGGCAAGAAGATCCAAGATTCGGTACAGTCGACCACTCGCAAGCTGACCAAGCTCTTGGAAGGCGATCTCGACCTTCTGGCATCCCTTGGCTCGTATACGGCCTCCACCGGACAGGAAAACGATCGGGTACTGGAAGCACGACGGCGCTCGCGGCTTCTGAACCCGAACAAGCTTCGCGGAGAGGCGCTCGCGAGCCAGATCGAAGAACTCCTCAGGAGCGAGGATGGCTTGGACATCCTCAAGACCTACGATCCCGATGAAGGAGGCCTTGCGGCCGAACGGATGGTCAAGGCAAACCTGCGGCTCGTCGTCGCTACGGCCCGCAAGTACGTTCGACCCGGCGGCATGCCTCTCAACGACCTGATCCAAGAAGGCAACTTCGGCTTGATCGTGAGCGTGTTGCGTTACGACCACCTTCGCGGTCACCGCTTCTCGACCTACGCCACCTGGTGGATCCGCCACGCCATCCTGCGCGCGATCGCCGACAAGGCGCGCGAGATTCGCATCCCGGTACATATGCTCGATTTCTCGCAACGCGTTGCGAAGACGCGCGCTCGATTGACCAAGAAGCTCGGTAGAGCAGTGACGGTCGACGAGGTTGCGGACGCGATGGCGCCGGAGAACGAGGCGAAAAAGAAGCGCTCGTCTTCGTCTAAAGAGGCGGGTAAAAAGCGCAAGGAGCTGCCCAAAAAGATCGACGACATGATCCTGAGGATGCAAGCGCCCGTCTCGCTGCAAAAGCTGATCTATACCGAAAACAACGAAACCGAATTCGGAGAGCTCATTCCTGTCGAGTCCCCCGAGGAGCCGAAGCCCTGGGTCGGCCTCGAAGAAGAGCTGAGGGAAGCGATGCGGAACCTCACGCCGACGGAGCAACACATCGTCCGCCAACGCTTCGGCATTGGCACCAAGGACGAGGCCATTCTCACGTTCCGTGAGCTGGGCGTGCTCTACAGCCTGTCGCGCGAAAGCATCCGCCAGATCCAGAATTCCGCCCTGGCCAAGCTTCGCAGACAACTCTCGCGATACATCATCACCTGACCTCAGGTGATTTTTTTTAACAACAAAAAGACCCTCACCTTTCGGTGAGGGTCTTTTGGTTGCGGGAGCGGGACTCGAACCCGCGACCTCGAGGTTATGGGCCTCGCGAGCTGCCAACTGCTCTATCCCGCGTCGGGATAGAAGCACCCTATCCCAAGGAAAGCAGCCTGTCAAGCCGCGCGCAGCGCCGCTTCGTATACTTCAAGCGTCTCCCCCGCCGTCTTGTCCCAACGGAATTCCGTCGAACGTTCCAGTCCGCGCCGGCCGAGTTCCATGCGCGTCGCCTCGTCTTCGAGCAAGTGCTTGAGCGCGCGCGTCAGTTCTGACTGATGATTCGGATCGACAAGGAGTGCTGCGCCGCGGCCGGCGATTTCCGGAAGCGACGAAAGGGTGGACGTGATGACCGGAACCCCCACATTCATCGCCTCGAGCACCGGCAAACCGAATCCTTCGTACCGGCTTGGGAAAATGAAGGCTTGCGCCTTGGCGATCAAGGCATGCTTCTCCGCTTCCGGAACGTAGCCGAGAACACGAATGCGTTCCGTGCCGAACGCGCGGTTCGCTTCGCGAATGGCGGCAAACGTCTTCTCAGACTTCCAGCCGCGGGATCCCGCGATCACGAGTTCCGTGTTTCCGACGATTTTCGGAAGGCGTTCGACGAGCGACGCATAAGCCCGCACAAGACCTTCAACGTTCTTGCGCGGCTCGATCGTGCCCAAAAACAGCAGGTACGGATTCGGAAATTCTGGATTGCGCTCCCAGGCGTCCGGCGGAGGCGGCTCGACGCCCTCATAGACGACGGCGATTTTTTCCGAAGGCACCGCGAAGATATCCTGCAGGTCGCGTTTGGTGGAATGCGACACGGCGATGATTTTCGAAGCGCGGTGTACGCTGGCCGGAACGACGAAGCGCCTGGAGAAAAACTGGCCGCTCGGGAACCATTCGGGGTGCATGTAAATCGCGAGGTCGTGCACCGTCACAACGCTCTTCTTGCGATACCCCATCGGCAGGCTGCCTGTCGTGCCATGATAGATGTCGGCGCCGCACTTCTGGATAGCAGAAGCTACGAAGCGATGCGAATACGCGTACGGCAGGAATTTCTTGAAACGCGAAAGCGGCAGCGTCTTCGCCGTGACATTCCGGTGACCTCCGATGATTTCACCGATCGTGCCGCGCGTGGCCCGTTCATCAAAAAACAGGACGTACTCGTTTTCCTCATCCATGCGCAAAAGATGTTTCGTCAGAAAACGAACGTAGTGACCGATTCCGGTCATGTCTCCATGTTCCGGACTAACGACGGGCCGACAGTCGATGGCAATGCGCATACCCTCCTATTCTACCACGTCACCACTCGAATGTTTTGAATCCCCAGAACAACAGCGATTTTGCATCCTGAAAACGATCGTCTGACGTGCGGCTGCCGAGCACGACGCCGATGACGTCTGCCTTGCCTTTCTTGGCCCGAAGGACGAGCGTGTATCCGGCTTCTTCGGTATACCCCGTTTTGCCGCCGACGATCTGGAACTCGCCCTGGTTCAAAAAGCTCTGGAGCAGTTCGTCGGTCGCGGGCACGGAACGGCTGAATCCTCCCGCCGTTTTTACGACAATCCCCTTTTCCGTCAACGCTTCGCGGATTTCAGAACGACCGAGCGCGAAGGCCGCCAATCGGGCGACATCGAGCGCGGAAGAAGCGTTCTCCGGCTTGTAGCCGGTCGGATCGACGAACTTGGTATGCAAAAGGTCGAGCTCGCGCGTTTTGGCGTTCATGCGCTCGACGAACTCCGCCCGGCTGATACCCATGGAGCGCGAGAGGGCCATGGCGGCATTGTTTGCGGAGCCGACCAACATGACGTCGAACATCTCTCGGGCGCTGAGCGTGTCGCCCGTCTTGAGATACGGAATGCCTTCAAGCGCGTTATCGCCAGTTTCGATCGTGACGCGCTTGTTCCAGTCCGGATGAAGATCGAGCAGCACGAGCGCCGTCATGAGCTTGGTGATCGAAGCGATCGGCACGAGCCGGTCATCACCCTGCGAAAAAAGCACCTCGCCACTTTTCGTATCGATCAACGCGGCCGTGGGCGCGGTCAGTTTTACGCCCAAACTCCCAGGATCGATCTTACGCGGAGGCTGCACGACGAGACTCGGGACTTCCGGAGCGGATGCCGCTTCTGCCGGCAGAATGATCGCCGGCGGACGCAACACATCCGCCCGGGACGTGATCCCGACAAAAACGGTCTTGAGCAGAAATTGCAATAAAAACTCAACCATACCTATTCGGCCTGAGGCTCTTCAGCGGGCGTTTCAGGAGCCGCTTCCGCGGGTGCCGCCGTCGCTGCCGATGCATCAAGAAGCTTCTGGAGGTTTTCATCGGAGCTGAGCGCCGCGTAGTCGGGCAAATCGCTCGTCTGGCGAATGCCTAGGTAGCGCAGGAAATCGAACGTCACGCGATATGTGGCCGGCGCCGAAGGATCGTCGGTTTTGCCGCCTTCGGTTTCAACCAAGCCGCGAATGAGGAGGTTGCGGAGAATCAGGCTGCAGTTCACGCCACGGATCTGTTCGAGCTCGGCCTTGGTGAGCGGGCCGCGATAGCCGACGATCGTGAGGGTTTCGAGCGCCGGGCGCGTAAGCTCGCCGAAGGTTTCGTCCTTCAAAAAGGTTTTGACCATCTCGGCGTGCTCGGGACTCGTAGCCAATTGCACCTCGTCGCCGTTGCGCAGCACCGTGAAACCCGACTCCGTACGGGCGTCGTATTCCGCCAGCAATTCTTCAAGCGCTTGCTGCACGTCTTTCTTGTCGTGCCCGGTCGCTTCCGCCAAACGCTTAACGGAGAGCGGACGGCTCGAGACGAACAACAGGCTTTCGATTTCTGATTTGACGCTCATACTTTTTCAAGATGAATCTCGCTGAAGCTGTTTTCCTGCGTGACGGTGACATGGCGCTGTTTGACCAGCTCGAGCAGCGCCAGGAAGGAGACAATGATTTCGCTGCGCGTCTCGGCGTTCTTGAGCAGGTGGTGGAAACTGACCTTGGCGTGCTTTGTGATCAGATCTTGGATATGACGGATCTTCTCGTGAATCGAGACGGTGCGCTCAATGACGCCCTCCGGCGCTTTCACGACCGGCACCAGGCGCTTGAGCACGTCGCGGAAGAGCTCGGCCATCTTCTCCCCGGTGAAATCCCTTGGCGGGGCGAAGCCAAGCGCCGACACCGGAGGCTTTTCGCGGACGTAGGTATGCCGCTTCTTACCGAGCATCGCGAGCACCTTCTTGGCGGCTTCGACGTACTCCTTATACATGCGCAGGCGACGTTCGAGATCGCCTTCTTCTTCCTCCTCTCCCCAATGCAGGAGCGGAAGAAGCATTTTTGATTTGATGTACAGAAGTTTTGCCGCCGTCACCAGGAAATCCGCCAACTCTTCCGCCGAGATCTCCGGAAGTTTTTGGAGTTGTTCGATGTACTGGTCGGCGACCTTGGCGAGGGAGACCTCCGTAATATCAAGCTCCTCCCGCTCAATCAGCTTGAGCAGGAGGTCGAGCGGTCCTTCGAATTTCTCAATCTTGATCTCGTACATCGAATCAACGGTGAGGTTCTCGACTCCGTCGCGCTAAGCGCGACTGCGCTCGAACACTATCCTTAGCATGCTTCGAGCGAAGTCGAGAAGCTTCCTACTGTTTTTTCTTCTTGAGAACCTTCTTCGCCGCTTTGACGACGCGCTTCGACTGCTTCTTCGCCTTCTTCATGACCTTCTGAAGCTTGAGCTTGGCTTTGTCCCCGAACTGGCCGAGGGTCGCGCCCTCTTTCATATGCAGGTCCTTCACCTTCACGCGAAGAGCCTCCGTATGCGCGCCGGCGGAAACCAGCGCCTTCTGCGTTTTGAGCAGTGCCTTGTCGAGAAGAATCTCAAGCTTGTGATAGCCGCCGAAGGGCGTGATCGCGCCCGGATTCAGCTTGAGCTGCTTGAGCGTCTTTTCCATCGCCATTTCGACCTTCTTGGCCTTAAGCTGCTTCTTGATTTTCTGGAAGTTGGCGCGGTACGAAGCCGGAATCACCAAAATATAGTGCTTCCCCTTCTTATCGACCTTCGGAAGCTCAACCTTCACGAGCAGCGTTTTGGCAATGCCGTCAAGCTTCTCGCCGAGGGTCTGCGCCAAGTCGTAAGCGGTGTAGACCTTCTTATGCGGCACGATTTCGTATGAAATCTGCGCTTTGTCGAGATATTTGAGAAGCGGTTTGGCGACGGCCATAGCAGAGGGTTAGCTGTTGAAAACTCCCTTCAATCTTAGCCTTTTTTCTCTTTCGGGGCGAGCGCAAGGATATGCGCTTCCTGGAGCTGCACTTCCGGCAGCGGAGAAGGCGCGCCCATCATCGGATCGCGAGCGTCGCCGGTTTTTGGGAAGGTGATGACTTCGCGGATGTTCGGCTCCCCAGCCAAAAGCATGACGATACGGTCGATGCCGGGTGCAATGCCGCCGTGCGGAGGCGCGCCGTATTCGAAGGCTTCGAGCATGTGACCGAAGCGCTCGACGATTTCGTCGTCAGCAAGACCGAGGATCTGGAAGATCTTATTCTGCGTCTCGCGGTCGTGGATACGGATCGATCCGCCGCCGATTTCATAGCCGTTCAAGACGATGTCGTACGCCTTGGCGATGACTTTTTCCGGCGATGTGGCGAGAAGCTCCTTCTGCTCATCGCGCGGGGCCGTGAACGGATGATGCGCGGAGACGAGGCGGCCTTCGGATTCGGATTTTTCGAACAAGGGGAAGTCGACGACCCAGCAGAACGCGAGTTCGTTCGGGTCATCCTTGTTCACGCGCAAGTCCGGCTTGTCGTTGCCGTACTTCTCCATCGCCTCGGCATAAGAAAGGCGCGGGAAGGGCTTTTGCTGAATCTTCTTTTCGGGAGAAACGGTTTCCACCAGCTTGATCAGCATCTCTTCAACAAGGGAAATAACATCCTCCTCTTCAACGAAGGACATCTCCATATCGAGCTGCGTGAACTCCGGCTGGCGATCGCCGCGCTGGTCTTCGTCACGGAAGCAGCGCGCCACCTGGAAGTAGCGCTCCATGCCGGCAACCATGAGCAGCTGCTTGAACTGCTGAGGCGACTGTGGCAAGACGTAGAACTTTCCGGCGTGCAGACGCGACGGCACGAGATATTCGCGCGAACCTTCCGGCGTACCCTTGGTGAGAATCGGCGTTTCGATTTCGAAGAAACCTTTCTGTTCAAGGAAGTCACGGAAAAATTTGGTGACCTTGAAGCGCAGTTCCGTATTCTTGCGCATGCGTTCGGAGCGCAGGTCGAGATAGCGGTATTTCAAACGAAGTTCCTCATCGACCGCGCGTGTGTCGGCGTTCAGCTCGAATGGTGTCGTCTTAGCAGCGTTCAAGACCGTAAGCTCGAGCGCCTCGAACTCGACCGCACCGAGCGGCTGGTTTGCCTGCACCTGCTTCTCCGGACGGGCGTTCACCTTGCCGCGAATAGCGACAACGTATTCCGAACGCAGATCGGCCGCAGCCGCGAGCGCCTCCGGATTACCCGGATGAAAAACGACTTGAATGATGCCCGTACGGTCGCGCAGCTCGATGAAGATCATCTTGCCCATGTTGCGGCGCACGTGCACCCAGCCTTTCAATAAGACCTCTTCTCCTACCCGGTTCAGCGTTTCCAAAACAAAAATGCGTTTCATGAGGGTGATTTCCTACCGACTTTATCACGCGTTTCCGACTTGAGCAACCCTGCCGTAAGTGCTAAAAAATGGCTCTGTTGAGCCATTTTTACTTCTTAACTTTTTTTCCAATATCGCTTCCAGCCATACCAAATCAAGAGAAAAACGGAAAGATAGAAAATAGCGTTTGCAAAAAAGAGGAGCGGTTGAAAGACCGAATACCCCGAGGATCCCGCGTACGCAGCCTCGTCGATCGAAAACCGAAAAGGAAAACCGCTAACATCAGCCATCATACGACCCGCATCGACACGGGTGGTTGTCAATGATCGTTGACTCGTGCTGAGTCGAGACCAGCCGGAGGCTAGGTAACTGGCGATGAACAAAAAAACAAACGGGCGTACTTTTCGCAGTACGTTCGAACAGCGTGGAAATCGGACGCGCACAAAGATGGTATGCAGGATGAAGAAGCATGTGGTGAGGGCGTATGGGAAGATCATCCAACGTTCATCCGGAACCACGAACAAAAACGGATACCAGGGCACCAAGGCGGTGAAAAATACCGCTTGGAAATCCGAATAAGAAAGGAGACCTGTTCGCGTCAATAAGAACAAGGTCACAGGTGTCAACAAAAAGAAACCGATCACGATCTCTAACACGGTACGTGCCCAGAACTTTTTCCTTGAAGAAAGCATTGGGACTACGGTTTCAGGCGGTTGAGCAGTCTGGCAAACGGAATCGTCTCCCGCACATGCGACAGTTTGCAGATCCAAGCGACGGTACGCTCGAGACCGATACCGAAACCGGAGTGCGGGACGGAGCCGTAGCGGCGGATGTCGAGATACCACTCGAAGGCTTCTTTCGGCAAGCCGTGGCTTGCGATACGCTCTTCGAGGAGCTTCAAGTCGTCGATGCGCTGCGAGCCGCCGATGACTTCGCCGTAGCCTTCCGGAGCGAGTAAATCGTTATTCAGAACCTGCTTCGGATTCTCCGGGTCCGGCTTCATGTAGAACGCCTTCACTTCCACCGGATAATGATGGATGAAGATCGGCTTGTCGTATTGCTGCGTGAGAATCGTTTCGTCGTCGGCACCGAGGTCGTCGCCCCACTTCACGTCGGATCCGAGTTTCTGAAGCTGCGCGATCGCTTCATCGTAGTGGACGCGCGGGAAACCGCCGGTCGCGACCGTTTCGAGTGGCGCTACGTCGCGTTCAAGCGTCTTCAAGTCGTCGCGGCGGTTGGCCAGCACTTTTTTGACGATGTGGACGATCATGTCTTCCTGAAGCTGCATGTTCTGCAGGTAGTCCATGTAGGCCGCTTCGGCTTCGAGCATCCAGAATTCAGTGAGGTGTCGGCGCGTTTTGGATTTTTCGGAGCGGAAGGTCGGCCCGAAGCAATACGTCTTGCCGAGCGCGGCGGACGTCGCTTCGAGATACAGTTGGCCCGACTGCGAAAGATATGCCTTGTCGTCGAAGTATTTCACTTCGAAAAGTTCCGACGTGCTTTCGGCGGCGTTCGGCGTGAAGATCGGGGAATCGGTGAGCGTGAATCCCCTCTCGCGCATGAATTCGCGCATAGCGAACTCGATTTCGTCGCGCACGCGCAGAATCGCCTCTTGGCGCGAAGAGCGCAGCCAGAGGTGGCGGATGTCCATCAAAAACTCCACGCCGTGCTCTTTTTTGCCGATCGGAAATTCTTCGGACGGCAATGCGACGACGCGCACGGCTTTTGCTTGAATTTCGTAACCGGACGGCGAGCGCGGCTCAGCCTTTACGACGCCGTCGAGCTCAACCGAAGCCTCGATCGAAAGCGATTGGCAAGCGTTCCAGGTTTCTTCAGAGACTTCTTTTTTGGAAATAACGGCCTGCAGGCGGCCCGAACCGTCACGAAACTGCAAAAAGAAAATCGATCCCGAGGAGCGGAAGTTATGGCACCAGCCTTTGAGGGTGACCTCCTGACCGTCATGCTTGGCAATATCGCGAACGAGGGTGTGTTCCATACGTTACATTCTGTGCGAGATGAAAAATCGCTCTCCGGAAAGGGTTACGTTGTGCACCTACAATGACAAAAAAGCCTCAAAAAAACAAGACCCCCGTGCTGGTCACAGGGGCCTTCCTCAACCTCTATTTGACTTGGACGCTCTTGAGCAGACGAAAAGCTTCTTCATCCTTCAAAGTACCATCGGCCAAGGATATCCAGCAGGACGGTCCGCCAGCTTGCACAGGATCCATGCTTAGAAGAAGCGCTTGGAACGGTTTAGCATCAGCATTGTCCGGCAACGGCTTCGCTTTCCAAAATTCATAGCGGAATGAAGGGCCATCGGTCGCCCAGGTGCGGCCTAGCTTTTCAATATCATACCCAAAGAATGCCGCGCCGGTCTCCTGACAACGAAGGCTTCCGAGTCGGGCAGGATACGTAAAGGCAAATCCACCGCCGTTAAATGCAGCCATCTGTGACGTTCCGGACTCGGCCACCGTTTCCGTCGTTGGCAGCGCTTTTTGATTTTCATTCAGAGAAGACAGCGTCTCGATTTTTGCTTCGAGTTCGTTCCGTGTGTTGTCGACGTACAACCAGCCTCCGATGACGATCGAAAGGAACAAGACAACGCAAAGTCCGGCAAGAGGCTTCTGGGACAAACGTTGGGTTGAAACAGGGGGCATGGTATCCATAGTGGAAAAAGATTATTATCGCGTGATGCGAGTTTTGTTCACCACTTCGAACGCTCCTACAGTATCCCAAGCTTCGCCGACAATCAAGGTGACCGTGTAACTCGAAATTTCGATGGTTGCCGAGCCGTTGCTACCCTCGGGGCCAAAGAGCGAGCGAGCGCGCGTATTGTCGGAAAAACCGAAAATCTTGGCGCCCAGCATCGTGCTCGCCGCAGGCAAAAGGATGGACGACTCCTCATCAAACGTGAAGATGACCTGGCCTCCGAAAAACGGTTCACCTTCCGGCCAGTAGGAATATCTGCCGCTGACCGTAGCAGAACCAGCCAAAGTCACCCTGAGAGGCCTTCCGGATGCGTCCTTTTCGATGTTCGTCACGGTCCATGCACCAACCTTATCGCCCACCTTGACCGTCGAGGCGTTAAAGACCGGTTTCACGGGCGCAGCGGGTGGCGTGACAGGGGCGTTTTGCGGAACCTCTGCCGCCGGTGCGGAAGGCGTACTCGGCGCGCTCGGCGTCGTGGGAGCGGAAAGAGGGCGCGCTTCAAGCTCGGTAATTTTCATCTCGAGCTCGTTGCGCACCGAATCGACATACAGCCAACCTCCGATCACGGTTACAACGAACAGCACGACAAACAATCCAGCCAACGGTTTCGCCGGCAGCGTTTTTTCCGGGACTAGAGGGGCCTGATCCATGTAGGGATGGTTAGTATGCGTACGACGCCTTCATCATAGCACGCGGGGCCGCGAGGTGCTCGCGCAGGATCGGAAGGCTCGTGAGCGGGCGGTCGAGCTGCGCTTCGAGAAGCGCAAAGGAGGAGCGGATCGTTGCCTGGTGGGCAGGAAGCGGGAGTGAACCACCAAGGATACCGAGGATCTCAGCGTGTGCGGCACCATCGAGCGCCTCCGCGCCAGCAAGCGCACGCTCATCAAGCGGGCAGAGTCGGCACGCCGCTGAACCGCGCGCCGGCAGGAAGCGGGAATGTTCATACCGCAAATCCTTACCGCATTCGCAACATTCGTCGAGTTTCGGATGATAGCCGAGATGCGACAGGAGACGCCAGGTAAACACCGCGAGTCTCGGCATGAGCCGTTCTTCCGGAAGAACGGCCGCGTCGGCGTACCACGACTCGACCAGCCTCCACAGCTCGTCATCACGCTCCCCCAGTTTCACGAAATGATCCAGCACCTCGGCAACAAAAGACGCGGCGACATACCGGCGATCATCGGCCACGAGCGGTTCGGGCGAGCGCGCCAGAATCGCGCCGCAAAGCGTGTCGAGCTTGCGTCCGCGCGCAAGATGCAGATCGACCAGCGTAAACGGCTCAAGGTGCGGTCCGAGTTTGGAAAGGATCTTGCTCGTACCCCGACCGACAGCCAAAATCTTGCCGCCTTCGCGGGTGTACAACGTGTATAAGCGAGCGGCATCGCGCCACGATTCGCGGCGCAATACGATGGCGCGAGCGTGATACGTCGACATTATTCCGTCTTCATTCTGTCCAAATACGACTGCAAAAACAGCGCCGCGGCCGCACTGTCGCGATCGAGTCCGGAAGCTTTCCAGGCTTTTTTTCCGCCCATCGCTTCCATATGCGCTTCGATTTCACGGCTTGAAAGACGTTCGTCTTCCATCACGACAGGCACATCGAGCGCCTCTTCGAGCCTGCCGGCGAAGGCTCGCGCGACACCGGTTTGTTCCGAGGAACTTCCGTCTTTTGAAATCGGCAAGCCGACGACGACCTGATCAATGCGCTCCGCCGCAATGACCGCTTTTATATCTTCCACCAACGCAGCCTCGCCCCGAAACTCAAGCAGCTTGAACGGCACGGCAACTCCGGCATCAGTCGAGCCGATCGCGAGACCAATGCGTTTTGAGCCGTGATCGATTCCCAGAACATTCATAAGAGTTGCATTCCACCCCGGCGGAGGCCGGGGCCCAGCGCTAAAGGATTCGGAAAATTTGAAGCGTGGACCCCGTCCTGCGACGGGGTGGCAGAGGCTAAATCGGCAGCGGCGTCAGAATCTCGTACCCGTCGTCAGTGACGGCAACCGTGACTTCCCAATGCGCGGCCGGTTTTTTGTCGATGGTTTTGATCGTCCAGTTGTCGCGGGCTTGAAGCACGTCCCAATCCCCCATCGTCACCATCGGCTCCACGGCCAAGACCATGCCTTTTTTGATCGTGACGCTCGGAAGGTCGGGGTCGTCGTAGTTCGGCACGTGCGGATCTTCATGCACATGATGACCGACGCCATGCCCGACCAAGGCGCGCACGACGCCGAAGCCGGCGCGTTCGACGATCGGCTGGATTGTTTGTCCGATTTCCCGGATTTTCGCTCCGGGACGAATGATGTCGATGCCGGCAAGCAGCGATTCTTTCGTCACGCGGATCAGCTTCAACCACGAACCGGGCACCTCTCCGACCGGCAGCGAAATCGCCATGTCGGTACAGAGCCCCTTGTATCGAAAA
This sequence comes from Minisyncoccota bacterium, assembly GCA_052034355.1. Classification (GTDB taxonomy): domain Bacteria; phylum Patescibacteriota; class Patescibacteriia; order SG8-24; family DYFX01; genus DYFX01. The sequence continues at coordinate 17,258 of JBPOIQ010000023.1, read as the reverse complement.
CCGATGTCGAGCGACAGAAGCATTCCTTCTTTCAAAATACGGCCCGGGTGCGGAGGCGCGTGCACGACTTCGTCATTGATCGATGTACAGACAGTGCCGTTGAACGGAACCGCTCCTCCGGCCTTGTAACCCTTGAAGGAAGGTTCGCCACCCGCGTCGCGCATCCGTTTTTCGGCATGCGCATCGAGATCGGCGGTCGAAACGCCGGGCTTGGCCATCTGTGCGAGCTCGCCCAAAATCTCCGAAAGAAGGCGTCCACCTTCCCGGAGCTTGGCAATATCTTCGTCTGTGTAGTGTTGAGCGGCCATTGGCGTTTTAGGAGCTCAGAATATACCCGGTTATCGTGATTCCGGCAAGGACCGCGATCACCGTCGCGAACAGCACGATCCCCCAGAGCTTGAGGCGACGTGCGCGTTCGCGCCGATTCAGCAAATCGACCAATTTAACCTCGGCATCGCGCGCGACTTCGGCAATACCTTTGCGCGCGTCAATCAACACCAGCTTGCCGCGGTTAGCGAACCACTCTTTGAGAGGCTCAGTGACTTCGTGATAGTGCCTGAGGCGCTCTTCCACGAGCTCCGGGGTGTCATCGGCGCGCTTCACGAGTTCGCCGCCGCAAGTATCGCAGGTGCCGTTGGGGCCGTGTGGCGGCTGCGTGATGAGGTTATAGTTCGTCTTGCATTTCATGCAGACGCGCCGATACGAAATGCGCTTTTTGGAATCCTCATCCGGGACTTCGAGATACAAAACGGCGTCGGGCTTGAAAAAGCTCTCGCATTTTTTCGCCTGCTCGACCGAACGCGGAAAACCGTCGAGAATCCAGCCGTCATGATGCGTGGAAACCCAGTTCTTCACGAGCGGCATGATGATATCGTCGCCCACGAACGCGCCTTTGGCCATTTCGATTTTCGCAGATTGGCCGCGGGCGGAATGTTCGTTCTGAAGATCGCGAAGCAAATCGCCGACTGAAGCTGTCGGCACGCCCATGAGGACGCTCAGGATGTGCGACTGCGTTCCTTTACCCGAAGCTTGCGTACCAAGCACGGCGATTTTCATCCGTTTCATGAAGGAAAAATGAAGAATGAGACGATATACGCGAGTATGGCTCCGAGCGCGATGGGAGGAAGCGCCGGGATCGGCGCGCGACGAGGCTGGGCAAGGAACAGCATGAACATGAACGCATAACCGAGCGCAGCCCCGGCCAGCGTCGCTACGGCCTGAACGGGACCGTTTCGAAGCGCGGAGAGCGCGAGCATGACCGGCAAAGCGACATCGCCCGTACCAAGCAGCATCCCCCGCTGCTCCGCCGGCGCGGTTGAGAAAAGCGCGCGCGCCGTGAGGGGCGTAAGCGTAAACGCGAAAATGACGCCGTGCGAAGAGAGGTCGCGAAACATTTTGACCATGTGCTTCGTACGGTACACGGCCACGATATCGTAGAAGGAAAGCACGGTCAAAAGCGCGAGCATTGCGAGCGGCGACATCTTGAGCGCCAAGCTCGCGGAGATACCGGCAATACCGATCACGAGCGCGGCGTTTGCCATGAGTACGGACTTCCACAGGAAGCGCGAGAGGATCACGGCCGACCCAGCGAGAAGCGCGAGACCGGGCGAAAGGTAGAGATCGGCCAGAAACCATGCGCCCGCCAGCATGGAAAGCGCGAAAAGCGCCTCGAAGACCAGGGGGTTCTTAAAGGCGCGTAATGCGAGAATGAGCAAGGCTGTCGAAAAAAGGAGAAGAGCTAAGACATACGGCACCGAAACGGCGGCCGACGGCACGTACCCGCCCCGCACGATTGCCCGCGCTCCGGCCGCCAAAGCGAACCCGCCCGTCACGAAAAAGACGAGAAGGCCATGCGCGAGAATGCTCCACTGCTCCCCTCTCGGCAGTACGGCGACGGGATGGTGATCGGTCATACGCACGCAGTGTACCAAAAAACCGGCCATCAAGCCGGGTTTGGTTTTAGAAGGGTTTGGGTACGTAATGCGCCAGTTTGTCGTCGAGGTAGGATTTGGTGACAAGGGTGTTCTCGAGGCGGTCGAATTCCGGCAAGATGTTCTCATCGATCATCTCTCCGACTTCCGCCACCACCTTCTCGCCGACCTGTTTGACGATTTCCGGAACAATGCGAGCTTCGAACTCGATGAATTTCTTATCCAGCTTCTCGTTCAACTTCAAGTCTAGCCTATCGTCAATAACCTGTCCGATCGCCTTGAGATCGTCTTGGGTAAGCGTGCGTTCCATACGTTAGGAGTATACGTCACTCTCCTAGCATGATGGCAACCAGTGGTGTCAATACCAAAAGAACCCCGACACGGGGTCGGAGTTCTTTTTTGATCTTACTTGGTGGCGTCGTAGTCGTACTCGCGCATCGTCATCTGGCTTTCGACCTGCCGGACGATTTCCAGCACGACGGAAACGATGATGAGGAGCGACGAGCCGCCGACGACCATGTTCTGCGTTCCGGTGAGGAACTGCTGAACGATGAGCGGCAGGATGGCGATCACGGCGATCGCCGCGGCGCCGGCCAGCGTAATGCGGTTGACGGCGTACATCAGATAGTCGGCCGTCGGTTTGCCCGGGCGGATGCCAGGGACGTAACCGCCTTGCTTCTGCAGGTTTTCAGCGATCTGCTCCGGTTTGAAGACGATCGCGGTGTAGAAGTAGGTGAAGGCGAAGACCAAGACGAAGTACGAGATACCGTAGAGAAGCTGGTTCTGCGAAGCGGAGAGCACCCAGTTCGCCGCGTCGGCGATCCACGTCGTTTTCGCGCGAACGAAGAACTGCGCGATCATCGGCGGGAACAGGACGATCGAGATCGCGAAGATAATCGGGATCACGCCGGCCATGTTCACGCGCAGCGGAAGATGGGTATTCGCTCCGCCAGCCATGCCGGTTCCGACCACGCGCTTGGCGTAGGTCACCGGAATGTTGCGCTGAGCCTCCGAGATCACGACGACGCCGGCAACGGTCAAGACCGCGACCAGGGCGAAGGCGATGTAGACCGGAAGCTTGGACGGATCGTACGTCAGAAGCGCTTGCTGGATCATGCGCGGAAGACCGCTCACGATACCCGTGAAGATCAGGATGGAGATGCCGTTGCCGACCTTCTGCGCATCGATCAGTTCGCCGAGCCAGACCAAGAACATCGTACCGGCCGTCATCGCGAGAAGCGTGGTGGCAAGTTGGATGGCGGTCAAACTCGTTACGACGCCAGACGACTGCTTGAGCAGACTGATCATGGCGTAGGCCTGAAGCACCGCGAGCGGCACCGTCAGGTAACGCGTGTACTGAGCGATTTTGCGCTGACCCTGCTCGCCTTCTTTCTGCAGCTCTTCCAGGGCAGGAACGATCATGCCCAGAAGCTGCAGAATGATGGAAGCCGTGATGTATGGACCGACGCCGAGCGACACGAGCGAGAAATTATCGAGCGTGCCGCCGGAGAAGACGTTCATCAGGCCGAGCAGCTGGTTCGACTGGAAAAACGCCTTGAGGTTCGCCAGATCGACACCCGGGATCGGGATGTGCGCGGCGACGCGGAAGACGACCAGAAGACCGAAGACTTTAAGCAGACTGGCACGGAGATCCTTCTGTTTCCAGATTTGGGAGAGTTTGGCCCACATATGTGTGGCAGTCTACCGTAATGGCTGATGCTTAGGCAACCGTACCGCCGGCCTTCTCGATCGCGGCTTTGGCGCCGGCCGAGACTTTGAGACCCTTGATCGTAAGCTTGCGCGTCAATTCGACGGAGCCGACGACCTTGAACGGAGCGCGCGTATCGGTGATAACGCCGCGCTTCGCCAGTTCGGCGCGCGTGACGATACCGCCCTGCGGAAACGCCTTCACGATTTCATGCAGCGTGATCGTGCCGTCCTTGTCGTACTGGCTCTTGAAGCCGCGCAACTTCGGAATACGGCGGATGATCATCTTCATACCCATGAGGCGCAGCTTGTTACGGCCGCCCGTGCGAGCCTTCTGACCCTTGGTACCTTTACCGGACGTCTTACCGCGACCGGAACCAGGACCACGGCCGAGGCGGCGGGTCGAGGTTTTAGCGCCCTTGGCAGGCTTCAGAGAGTGGAGTTTCAGCATATTAGGCGTTGACAACCACTTTCTTCAGGCGAAGCTGTCCGAGCGCTTCGATCGTCGCTTTGGTGTTGTTGATCTTGTTCTTGCCGCCGAGAAGCTTGCCGATGATGTTCGGCACGCCAGCAAGTTCCATCACGACGCGCATGGCGCCGCCGGCTTTGATACCGGTACCTTTCGGGGCGGGCTTCATCAGCACTTTGGAGGCGCCGAATTTGCACTCGACCTGATGCGGGATGGTTTCGTTGACGAGCGGGATGGTCATGAGGCGCTTCTTGGCCTGTGTGACGGCTTTGTTGACGGCAGCCGAAACGTCGGCAGCCTTGGCGACGCCGTAACCGACACGACCCTTGTGGTCGCCGATAATGACGGTCGCGCGGAAGCGCATGCGCTTACCGCCCTTGGTGACGCGAGTGACGCGGTCAAGGGAGAGAATGCGCTGGTCGAATTCCTTCGGCTCTTCCGGACGGCGGCCGCGCGGCGGGCCACGGCGATCACCGCCACGGCCGCCACCAAAACCGCCGCCGCGCGAATCGCGAGACGGAGCGGCACTGGTCGTCGCCGGAGCTGCAGATTTTGCGTTGGTGTTCTCCATAGTTCCGGTTAGAATTGGAGGCCTCCGGCGCGAGCGCCGTCGGCGAGAGCCTTGATGCGTCCGTGGTAGGAGTAGCCTCCGCGGTCGAAGACGACGGCGGTGACTCCTGCTTTCTTGGCTTTCTCGGCGAGATCCTGACCGACGGCGTGAGCCGACGCGATCTTCGCTTCCATACCTTCGGCCTTCGCACCCTTCTTAGACTTGGCGTCCGTCGAAGCGGCGAGGGTCTTGCCGGTCGTGTCGTCGATCAGCTGCGCGTAGATGTGCTTCGCGCTGCGGAAGACGGCGAGACGAGGGCGAGCGGCCGTACCTTTGACGCGGGCGCGGATGCGCGCGCGGCGGCGGGTACGGGTTTCGTTTTTCTTCTGGCTAAGAGATTTCATAGGCGTCGATTACTTGGCGCCGGCCTTGGCCGACTTACCAGCCTTGCGGCGGATGACTTCGTCGACGTACTTGATGCCCTTGCCCTTGTACGGTTCCGGCTTGCGGATGCGGCGGATGCGTGCGGCGGTTTCGCCGACGAGTTGCTTGTCGATGCCGGAGAGGGTCAGCGTGTTCTTGTCGACTTTGGCTTCGATGCCGGCCGGGAGCGGGAAGTCCACTTCATGGGAGAAGCCAACGTCCATCTTCACGGTCTTTCCGGCAAGGTTCACCTTGTAGCCGACGCCGACGAACTCAAGACCTTTTTCATATCCTTTGGTGACGCCGACGATCATGTTGGCGACCAAGCGATTGAAGAGGCCCCAGAGGGCGCGGTCCTTCTTGTTCTCCTCGCTTTTTACGGAGACCGTAAGCACGTCACCCGTGCGCTCGAGGCGCACGTGCGGATGCAGGGCGAGCTTCAGCTCCCCTTTCGGGCCTTTGACGCGCGCTTCCGTTTCGGAAAGCGTGACATCGACGCCCGCGGGGACCTGGATGAGTTTTTTACCGATACGAGACATAGTCGCGGGATCAGTAGACTTCGCACACGACTTCTCCGCCCAGGCCGCGCTTGCGCGCATCCCTGTTGGTCATAAGACCTGCGGACGTCGAGACGATAGCGATGCCCTGGCCGTTCAAGACGCGGGGCAATTCGGTCTTCGTCGCGTAGACGCGAAGACCCGGTTTCGAGACGCGGCGGATGTCGCGGATAGCGGCACCGTTCTCGTCGTAGCGCATCTTGAGCTTGAGCTGCCCATGATCCGCGTCCGTTTTCTCGACACCGGAAAGGTAGCCCTCTTTCTCGAGGATCTTGGCGATCTCGAATTTCATCCGCGAGAGCGGGAGGACGACTTCCTGTTTGCGCACCATGGCGGCGTTGCGCAGCCTGGTGAGCATGTCAGCGATGGGGTCGGTCATCATAGGTTACCAGCTAGCTTTCTTGATACCCGGGATCTCGCCACGGTTGGCGAGCTCACGGAAGCAGATGCGGCAGAGGTCGAAGTCGCGCATGAAACCATGGCGGCGACCGCAGCGCCAGCATCGGCGGACGATACGGGTCGTGAACTTCGGCTTGCGATTGGATTTGGCGATCTGATTTGCTGTTGCCATAGGGGTGCGGCCTTAGCCGTGGAAGGGAAAGCCGAGACGTTTGAACAATTCCAGGCCCTCTTCACGGGTTTTGGCCGTGGAGGAGACCGTCACCTGCACGCCGTGCAAGCGCTCGATCTCGTCGGAACGGATCTCCGGGAACGCGATGTACTCCTTGAATCCGATCGAGAGGTTACCCTGCTTGTCGATCAGTTTCGGGGAGATGCCGCGGAAGTCACGGATACGCGGCATGGTCACGTGGATCAACTTCTCGAGGAAGTGCCACATGCGGTCGCCGCGGAGGGTGACCTTCATGCCGATATGCTGGCCCTGGCGGATCTTGAAGCTCGCGATCGACTTCTTCGCCAGCGTCTTGACCGGCTTCTGGCCGGTGATGCGGGTAAGCGTCGATTCGACGGTCTCCGGGATCTTGGGATCCTTGAGGAGGTTGGTGGACATGCCGACGTTGACCGAAACCAGCTTCAGCTTCGGAACCGCCATGCGGTTCTTGTAGCCGAAGTGCTTCATCAGGTCGGGAGCCACTTGTTTTTCGTAGATTTCGCGAAGCATATCATTCGATCGTTTCACCGCTCTTCTTCATCACGCGCACCTTGCGGCCGTCTTCCATCACCTTGTATCCGACGCGAGTCGGCTTGCCGGTTTTGGCATCGACGAGCATGACGTTCGAAGCGTTGATCGGGCCATTGTATTCGATCTTCTGTCCCTTTTCTCCTTGTTTGCGAGTCTTGGCGTGCTTGACCGTCGCGTTGACGCCCTCGACCACGACCTTGCCTTCCACCGGGAAGACTTGGATGACCTTGCCGGTCTTGCCGCGGTCTTTACCAGCCATGACCATGACGTTGTCGCCTTTTTTGATCTTCATATGTATGGGGATCAGACGACTTCCGGAGCCAAGGAAATGATCTTGCCGTAGCCCAGCGAGCGGAGCTCGCGAGCGACAGGTCCGAAGATGCGGGTGCCCTTCGGTTCCTTGCTCTCTTTGTCGATGATAACGGCGGCGTTGTCGTCGAAGCGCACGTAGGATCCGTCCTTGCGGCGGGTTTCCTTGTGAATGCGGGTAAGAACCGCGTGAACGACGTCGCCTTTCTTGACCATCCCGTGCGGGACAGCCTCTTTGACGGCGCACGTCACGATGTTTCCGAGGACCGCGTAGTGCTTTTTATAGCCGCCGAGCACGCGGATGACCTGGAGCTTCTTGGCGCCGGTGTTGTCGGCGACCTTCAGCATTGAACGATGTTGGACCATACGCGTGGGTTAAGCGACTTTGCCGATCACGCGCCAGCGCTTATCGCGCGAGTACGGACGGCATTCTTCGAAGGCGACTTTGTCGCCGACTTTGTATTCGTTCTTTTCGTCGTGGGCCTTGAAGCGCGTCGAGACGACGTACTGCTTCCCGTACTTCGGATGCGTCTTCACCGTATCGACGTTGATGACGACCGTCTTCTGCATTTTGTCAGAGACGACCGTACCAACGAGTTCGCGGCGGTTATTCGTTTTCGTAGTCATACGTCTTACTTACTGCTCTCCTTTTTGAGGAGGGTCAGGATCCGCGCGATCGTTTTGCGAGCGTTACGGACTTTGCGGACGTTGCTCTCTTGAGACGCGGCGATCGCGAAGCGGGTAGCTCGCAAATGTTCGCGCTGTTCACGAAGCATCTTTTCCAGCTCCGCGAGAGGCTTGTCCTTGAGTTCTTTAAGCTTCATAGAGCGGAATTAGTCGTGCTTGGTGATGAATCGCGAGCGGAACGGCATCTTGTGGGACGCGAGACGCATCGCTTCGCGAGCGGCTTCGGTCGCAACACCGTCCATTTCGAAGACGATGGTGCCCGGGCGAACGATCGCGACGTAGTGGTCCACGCCGCCTTTACCACCACCCATCGGAACTTCGAGTCCCTTCGTGGTGACAGGCTTGTCGGGGAAAATGCGGATCCAGATCTTTCCGCCGCGCTTGATGTAGCGCGACATGGTGCGGCGAGCCGCTTCGATCTGGCGCGAGGTGACCCAGGCAGGCGTCAGGGCCTTGAGGCCGAATTCGCCGAAGCTGAGCGAGAGCTTGGTGGTCGCCTTCTGGAGACCGGAGCTCTTCAGCTTGTGCCACTTGCGATGTTTGACTTTTTTCGGAATCAGCATAGCGGTGGATTACGCGGCTGCTTTCTTAGGAGCAGCGGCGCGAGGGGCGCCGGACGACGCCGGGCGGGAAGCCGGGCGGCGGTCAGAGCCTCCGCGCGGGCGGTCGCGATGAGCGCGTTCCGCAGCCGAGAGGGGCGCCTTGAGCGCAGGAGCGATGCCGTCCTTGTCGAAGATTTCACCGCGGTAGATCCAGACTTTGACGCCGATGGCGCCGAAGATGGTGCGAGCGAAATCCGCGGCGTAGTCGATGTCCGCGCGAAGGTTCTGCAGCGGGACGGAGCCCCACGAGAGCATTTCGCGGCGGGCGATTTCGGCGCCGTTCAAGCGGCCGGAGACCATGACCTTCACGCCGAGCGCACCGGCCTTTTGGGCGCGGTCGATCGTCGTTTTGAGGACGCGGCGGAACGGCATGCGCTTTTCAAGGTCGGCGATCATGTTCTGCACCGTGATCGCGGCCGAAAGGCTCGGGCGCGCGACTTCGATGATATTGAGTTGAAGCTTGGACTTCTTGCTGCCGGCGAAGAACTTGTCGGCAAGCTTCTTCTTGAGGTCTTCGATACCGGTGCCTCCGCGACCGATCACGAAACCCGGCTTGCCGGAGTGGATCGTGATCGTGATCTGGTTGCGGCCGCGATCGATTTCGATCTTGTCGACGGCAGCTTCGCGAAGAGCGCCGCGAAGGAATTCGCGAACTTCGACGTCCTGGCGCAGGTTGGTCTTGTAGTCGGCACGGCTGAACCACTTCGAATCCCAGCTGTAGATCGTGCCGATGCGGAAGACTTTCGGATTGACTTTGTGTCCCATATTACTTCTTCTTCGCGGCGACTTTCTTAGCAGCGGGCTTCTTGGCGGCTTTCTTCTCCTTCTTTTCAGCCTTCACTTCTTCCTTCGCTTCTTCCTTCTTCATACCCGTCTTCGAATCGAGGACGAGCGTGATGTGGCAGGTGCGCTTCAGGATCGGAGCGGCCGAACCCATGGCGCGCGGGCGCCAGCGCTTGAGCGTCGGACCCTGGTTGACCAGCGCGGACTTGATGAACAAGCCTTCGCGATCAAGCTTGAAGTTGTGCGTCGCGTTGGCGACAGCGGACTCGAGGAGTTTCTTGACCGGACGGGCGGCCGCGCGCGACATGAAGGTCAGCTGCGCGATCGCCGGGTCGACGGCCATCCCGCGGACAGCGTCAACCACAAGTCGCACCTTGCGAGGCGACATGCGGAGATAGCGGGTGTGAGCTTTGACTTCCATAGGTTTTATTTCTTGGCAGCGGGCGCGGCAGCCGGAGCGGCAGACGCAGCCTTGGCGGCCTCGATTTCCTTGGTGAGTTTACCGCCATGGCGCTGGAACTTGCGCGTCGGAGCGAATTCGCCCAGGCGGTGTCCGACCATGTTTTCGACGACGGTGACCGGCGTGTGCTGGCGTCCGTTATGAACGCCAATCGTGTACCCGACCATCTCCGGCGTGATGACGGACGAACGGGACCACGTTTTCACGACAGTCTTGTCGCCAGGCTTCACTTTGGAGAGTTTTTTGAGGAGTTTGGGTTCCGTAAACGGACCCTTCTTCAGTGATCGGCTCATATTACTTGCGGCGCTTCACGATGAATTTGGACGACTGCTTCTTGTGCTTCCTGGTCTTCACGCCGAGAGCAGGCTTGCCCCACGGAGTCTTCGGGTTCTTGTGACCGATCGGGTTCTTACCTTCACCACCACCGTGCGGGTGATCCACCGGGTTCATGACCTTACCGCGGACACGCGGGCGGAAGCCCTTGTGGCGCATGCGGCCGGCCTTACCGAGACGGACCAACCAGTGGTCGGGGTTCGAGACGACGCCGATCGTCGCTGCGCATTCCTTCGAGACCATGCGGTACTCGCCGGACGGGAGCTTGAGCTGCGCCATGTCGCCTTCGATGGCCATGAGCTGGGCCGCGTTACCGGCGCCGCGCACCATCTTGCCGCCGGAACCGACGTAGAGCTCGATGTCGTGGACCATGAGACCGATCGGGACGTGCTTGAGCGGCATGCGGTTGCCGTTCTTGCTTTCAATCTTGTTCTTGGAAGAGAGGACCGTCTCGCCGACTTTGAGGTTGGCGGGAGCGAGGATGTAGCGCTTCACGCCGTCGACGTACGTCAGGAGCGCGAGGCGGCCGCCGCGGCCCGGATCGTATTCGATCGCGGCAACCTTGGCGGGAATGTCATAACGATCGCGCATGAAATCGACCACGCGCACCATGCGCTTGGCGCCGCCGCCACGATGGCGAACGGTGATCTTGCCCTGGGAGTTGCGGCCGTCCGTGCGCTTTTTGTGCACGAGCAGCGACTTCTCAGGGGCTTTCTTGGTCACGTCTTCGAACGAGTCGACGCTCGCGCCGCGGCGTCCGAAGGTGATGGGTCGGAAAGATTTGATCGGCATACGCGGGAATTAAGCGTTGGCGTACAAGTCGATGCGATCGCCCTTCTTCAGGGTCACGATCGCTTTGCGCCAAGCGCTGCGGCGGCTCCTGCCGGCGCGAGTACGAACCGGCTTGCCGGCGATGCGCATAACGCGGATTTCCTTGGGCTCGACTCCATAGACCGCTTTCACGGCTTTGCGGATCTCGAGCTTGTTGGCTCCGGTCGCGACTTCGAAGGCGTACTGGTTGTCCTTGCCGAGCATGGTGCTCTTTTCAGTGACGATGGCGCGCACAAGCACGCGGTAGGCGGAACCCGTTTCGCGCGGAGCGGAAATCGTTTCCTTTTCCTTCTTGGGCGCTTCGGCTTTCTTCGCTTCGGCCTTGGGCTTATCAGCCTTCACAGCCTTGGCGGGTGCCTTCTGACCCTCGTCGTTTTTTTTGCGGTTGAAGAATCCCATATCAGTTGCTGTAACCCTTTTCGATAAGGGCGATCGTTTCGAGCGGAGCGACGACCGTGGTCGCCTTCAGCACGTCGACGAGGTTGAGATCGCCGGCGGTCACCGTCCAGATGTTCTGGAGGTTGCGCGAGGCGCGAATAGCCATCTTGTCAGCCTTCGGGAGGACGAGGAGAACGTTGCGTCCGACCGGGAGCTTCTTCAGCATGCCGGCCATGAGCTTCGTCTTGCCGTCTTCCATTTTGAAAGCGTCGAGTCCGATGAACGACTCTCCGCGAACCTTATCGGCGAGCGCCATAGCGAGCGCGGCCTTCTTGGTTTTGCGGTTGATCTTCTTCGAGAAGTTGCGGTCGGAGCGAGGACCGAAGGTGATACCACCACCGACCCAGATCGGAGAACGCGTAGAACCGTGGCGAGCGCGGCCGGTACCTTTCTGCTTCCAAGGCTTCTTACCGCCACCGCGGACTTCGCCGCGCGTTTTGGTGTGAGCGGAAGCGGTGCGGCTGTTGGCCATCTGCGCTTCAGCAGCGAGGTGCACGAGGCCTTCGTTGACCTTCACATCGAACGGCTTCGCAGCCATTTCGCGTTCGGACACGACCTTGCCCTCCATGTTGTAGACTTTGATCTTCGACATATGTTTATTCGGTCACGGTTGCGGCTTCCGTAGCGGGAGCGGCTTCCTGTGCGACCGGCGCCTCTTCGGCCGGCTTCTTCGCGGAGATGTATTTCATCGCGCCTTCCGGAGCGACGACGAGGAGGGTCGCGCCGCGCGCGCCCGGAACCGCGCCTTTGACGGCGATGAGTCCCTGTTCAGCATTCACGTCGACGATTTCGAGATTCTTCACCGTCACGCGGTCGCCGCCCATGCGTCCGGCCATGCGCTGGCCCGGGTGCACGTGCTGGTGGCCGCCGGCACCGATCGAACCCGGCATACGGAGGTTGTCCTTATGACCGTGGGTCGCCGGACCGCCGCGGAAGTGATGGCGCTTCACGACACCCTGGAAACCCTTACCCTTCGAGAGACCCGTGACGTCGATGACGTCACCGGACACGAAGGATTCAGGATCGCAGACCGCGCCGACTTCGACACCCTCGACCGATTCGAGGCGGAATTCGCGGAGCGTGGCGAGGTCGCCATGCTCGGCAACGGGCTTCAAATGCCCGACCTGCGGCTTGGCGAGATGCTTCTTAGAGCCCGTACCGACCTGGACTGCAACGTAGCCGTCCGTTTCGGAAGTCTTGACCTGCGTAATGACGCAAGGCTCGACCTTCACGAGCGTCACCGGCACCACTTCGCCCGAAGGGCGGTAGCGCTGGGACATTTCGAGTTTTCGTCCGATGATGAATTTCATAGTTCTCTTAGGCAGAGGAACACTTAATTATGTTCGATGCCTGTCTCCGTTTCGCTTGCCACGTCGCTCGCGAGCGACGTGGCTTGGGATCCTCCCCCGTCCTGCGCAATAACAGAAACAAGAAGTTCCGGCGCCGATCCTTCCGAACATGTTCGGGGGATATCAGCGAAGAAACTTCTTGCATCTGTCACGTACGCGTGGCTTGGCGTTGTCGAGACAAGTCAGGTTGTAGCGGGAACTCTCACGCTCGCGAGGGATACATCCAGAGGTTTTGGCGCCAGAGCCACCCAGAAATCATGCCATCTTTCTCTGCCGTTCCATTGCGAGTTGAGTTGTCACTCGGGCTTCGGACCGATCTTACATCTTGATCTCGACGTCGACGCCGGCCGGGAGATTGAGGCTCATGAGCGATTCGACCGTTTTCGGGGTCGGATCGACGATATCGATGAGCCGCTTGTGCACGCGCATCTCGTACTGCTCGCGAGCGTTCTTGTGAACGAAGGTCGAGCGGTTGACGGTGTACTTGTGCTTCTCGGTCGGAAGCGGGACGGGACCTTTGACGGAAGCGCCGGTGCGCTGCGCCGTATCGATGATCGTGCGCGTGGACTGGTCGATGACCTTGTGGTCGTAGGCGCGGATCTTGATGCGAACGCGGCTGCTCACGGTCGTTTCTTCGGTCTTGGTTTTCTTCTCCATAAAGATCGTTTTCAGCAGGCAACCCCGACCCCCTTAGTGGGGGTCGGGGTCGGTGCATTTTTACTTGATGATTTTGATGACGGCACCAGCGCCGACGGTCTTGCCGCCTTCGCGAATGGCGAAACGCATCTTGTCTTCGAGAGCAACCGGAGAGATCAGCTTGATGACCACGTTCTGCGTGTCACCCGGCATGACCATCTCAACACCAGCCGGAAGCTCAATCTCGCCCGTCACGTCAGTCGTGCGGATGTAGAACTGCGGCTTGTAGCCCTTGAAGAACGGCTTGTGGCGGCCGCCTTCTTCCTTGGTGAGCGCATAGACCTGCGCTTCGAATTCAGTGTGCGGCTTGATCGAACCCGGCTTGCAGAGAACCATACCGCGCTCGATTTCTTCCTTCTTGGTGCCGCGCAGGAGCAAACCGGCGTTGTCGCCAGCCATACCCTTGTCGAGCTGCTTGTTGAACATTTCGATACCCGTGACAACCGACTTGCGGGTGTCGCCAAGACCGACGATTTCAATGTCTTCGTTGATGTTGATCGTACCGCGTTCGATGCGGCCAGTGACGACCGTACCGCGGCCTTCGATCGAGAAGACGTCTTCAACCGGCATGAGGAACGGAAGATCGACAGCGCGTTCCGGCTGCGGGATGTAGGAGTCAAGCTGGTTCAAGAGTTCGCGAACCGGACCAGAAGCCGTCGGATCCTCCGGGTTGTTGAGGGCCTGGAGAGCGGAGCCGCGGATGATCGGGGTCGTGTCGCCCGGGAACTGGTACTTCTTCAAGAGATCGCGAACTTCCTCTTCGACGAGGTCGATGAGTTCTTTGTCCTCGACCATGTCGCACTTGTTGAGGAAGACGACGATGGACGGAACGCCGACCTGACGGGCAAGCAGAATGTGCTCGCGCGTCTGCGGCATCGGGCCGTCGGTTGCGGACACGACCAACACAGCACCGTCCATCTGGGCGGCACCGGTAATCATGTTCTTCACGTAGTCGGCGTGCCCAGGGCAGTCGACGTGCGCGTAGTGGCGCGCAGGGGTCTCATACTCCACGTGCGCCGTGGCAATCGTAATACCGCGAGCCTTCGACTCCGGAGCTTTGTCCAGGTCGTCGACTTTCTTATCTTGGGCAGTGTTGCCCATGGCCTTGGAAACCGCAAGGATAGCGGCGGTCAAGGTGGTCTTGCCGTGGTCAACGTGGCCGATGGTGCCCACGTTCACGTGCGGCTTGGAGCGATCGAACTTGATATCAGCCATACGTATACTAATAAAAAAAGTTGACGTGTGTCGGAGACGAGTGTAGCAGAGGGGCAAAAAGCGGTCAAGTGGTCCTTTTTACCCTCTTTGCCCTATTCGAGAGGTTCTAGGTAGAACTGCTCTTCCCCTTCGGGCTCTTGTACCGCATTTTGGGCGGTTTTAGGGGTCGGAAGGGGTGTTGGGAGGGGTTCCGAGGGCTTCGGGACGGCTGGAGCGGGTTTTTCCTCGGTTCGGGGGCGATCCTGTGCCAGACGCGGGCCTGACTGGGGCTGTACGGGAGCTTTCCATAGCGGAATTTCCCGTTTTGGAGGCTTATTATCAGGGAATGTCGTGGAAATCGGCAGGGTCTGCGGCGGCGCAGGTTCGCGCTTCATGACCTCCGGCTTCCATTCGCCGACAACCAGCTTTTCATAATGGTCGAGCCCCATGAGCACGTAGGGGTTCTCCCCCGCCGGGTCGGTGATGACCAAGCGATCCCCTGTTTTTTCGATCAGGGAGAGAAGGCGTTTGAATGTTTCTTCCTTCATAGGCAAGGCCGTTAAGTGGCCACACTGTAGCGCAATCTAGCCGCATGTCAACAAAGGAAGCTTCTTGATTCGGCAACGGCTGACGCATACGTCGGCCGTTTTTCTTTTTGCAAAAGCATCACATACAAAAACACCCCGCGGATGCGGGGTGATTTTGTGTTGAAGGTTTAACCCTTCTTCTTTCCTTCGAGGATCGCCATTTCGACGTTCTTCGGCACTTCTTCGTAGTGGTCGAAGGTCATCGAGTAGGAGGCGCGTCCCTGGGAGATCGAGCGGAGCTGGGTCGCGTAGCCGAACATTTCGGAGAGCGGGACCATCGCGTCGACGACTTTCACGGCGCCGCGATCGCGCATTTCCTGCACCTGGCCGCGCTTCGAGTTGATGTCGCCGACGATGTCGCCCATGGCGGACTCCGGCATCAGGACTTCAACTTTCATGATCGGTTCGAGGAGGACCAGGCCAGCCTTCTTACAAGCATCGACGAAGGCCATCGAGCCGGCAATTTTGAAGGCGATTTCCGACGAGTCGACATCGTGGTACGAACCGTCATAGACGGTTGCAACGACGTCGAGCAACGGATAACCGGCGAGCACGCCCTTCTGGGCGGTTTCGACGACGCCTTTTTCGATCGGCTTGATGAATTCTTTCGGAATCGAGCCGCCCTTGATTTCTTCGACGAACTCGACGCCCTTGCCGCGTTCGTTGGGCTTCACGCGCAGCCAGCAGTGGCCGTATTGACCGCGGCCGCCGGACTGCTTGATGTATTTACCTTCGGCTTCGGCTTCGCCACGAATGGCTTCCTTGTAGGCAACCTGCGGCTTACCGACGTTGGCTTCGACTTTGAACTCGCGCTTCATGCGATCGACGATGATGTCGAGGTGAAGCTCGCCCATACCGGCGATGATGGTTTGAGCGGTTTCTTCGTCGGAGCGAACGCGGAAGGTCGGGTCTTCTTCGGCGAGCTTCGAAAGTGCGACGCCCATCTTTTCCTGGTCAGCCTTGGTCTTCGGCTCGATGGCGAGCGAGATGACCGGCTCGGGGAAGACGATGGATTCGAGCAAGACCGGGCGGTTTTCATCGCAGAGCGTATGGCCGGTGAAGGTAGACTTCAAACCGACGCCTGCCGCGATATCACCGGCGTAAACCTGATCAACCTCTTCGCGCTCGTTGGCGTGAAGGCGGACGATGCGGCCGAGGCGTTCGCGTTCGCCCGTCGAGGTGTTGAGCACGTAGGAACCGGCTTTGATCGTGCCGGAATAGACGCGGAAGAAGCAGAGCTTTCCGACGAACGGATCAGACGCGACTTTGAAAGCCAGCGCCGTGAACGGTTCGGTGTCGTCCGTTTTGACCAAGATTTCCTTCGACGGATCGTCGACGTCATGCGACTTGAGCGGCGGGACGTCGAGCGGGCACGGCAGGTAGTCGACGACGGCATCAAGCATGAGCTGTACGCCCTTGTTCTTGAGAGCCGAACCGCAGAGAACCGGAACGATCTTGAACTCAATAACGGCCTGGCGCAGCACGCGCTTCAAATCCGCGACCGGAATTTCTTCGCCGGCGAGGTACTTGTTGAGCAGCGTTTCGTCGTTTTCGCAGATCGCTTCGACGAGCTTGGCGCGCCATTCGTCGGCCTGCGCCTTGTACTCGTCCGGAATTTCGACAATGTCGACTTTCTGGCCGAGGTCGTCGCGGAAGAAATGCGCTTTGCGCTCGAGCAGGTCAATGATGCCGTTGAAGCCGTCTTCGACGCCGATCGGGAGCTGGGTCGGGTGCGCGTTCTTCGTGAGGCGGTCGTGGATCGACTTCAAGTCCTTGTAGAAGTCGGCACCGGTGCGGTCGAGCTTGTTGATGAAGCAGAGACGCGGAACTTTGTAGTCGTCTGCGTAGTGCCAGTTGGTTTCGGACTGCGGTTCGACGCCGGCGACGCCGTCAAAAATGACGCACGCACCGTCGAGCACGCGAAGCGAGCGCTTCACTTCGACCGTGAAGTCGATGTGCCCGGGAGTGTCGATCAGGTTGATGCGGTGGTCCTTCCAGAAGCAGGTCGTGGCGGCGGCGGTAATCGTAATACCACGCTCCTGTTCCTGTTCCATCCAGTCCATCGTAGCGGCGCCTTCGTGCACTTCGCCGATCTTGTGCTTCTTACCGGTGTAGAAAAGCACGCGCTCGGAGACCGTGGTCTTGCCGGCGTCGATGTGGGCGATGATGCCGATGTTGCGGGTCCGTTCAAGGGGATATTCGCGAGGCATA